>JAYEIH010000053.1:0-2759 GCA_034659995.1 Methanobacteriota archaeon | reverse complement strand
GTATAGTGGTAAGTTATGACGACTAAAAAGATTATATCTCTCAGGTGATCATAGTTTCAGCATTCTCTCTATAGCCTTCCGTGCTTTCCGCGCCGTCGCCGGATCGACGTTGACAACATTATCCTTCTCTTTCATGACCCCGTACAGCTTCGGCAGCGTATGTTTCTTCATATTCGTACATACTGCCTTCTCAATCGGATAAAAGATCTTATCAGGATACTCCTTTTTCAGTCGGTAGCACATCTCCTTTTCTGTCCCAATGATGAACTCTTCATTGTCCTGACCTGCCTTTTCCAGCATCTGGGATGTCGAACATAGATAGTCAGCGATCTTCTGAACCTCGGGGTTGCATTCCGGATGTGCCAAGACAACAGCCTTGGGATGTGCCTCCTTAAGCTCCAGGATATCCTTCTTAGTAATATCGTGTTCGTGAACCCTGCAGTTTCCAAATTTCGGGAGAGGGCGTATCTTCTTTTCTGTGTGATTTTGTACGTGCCACGCGATGTTTTTGTCTGGTCCGAAAAGGACGGTATCCTCCTCAAGAGAGTTGACAACCTTGAGGCCATTGGCAGATGTAAAGATAATATCCGCCTCTGCCTTAGCTTCGGCCACTGTGTTGACATAAACGGCCACGGCTGCATCAGGATGCTCTTTTTTGGCTTTCTTTATTCTTTCAGCTGGTAACATTTCAGCTAACGGGCATAATGAGGTTTTGTCCGGTATAAGAACAATTTTATCAGGATTCAGTATGGCAGCTGTCTCCGCCATGAATTTAACCCCGCAAAACACTATATACCGGGCATCTACGTCCTGGGAAATTCTGCATAACTCCAGGGAATCACCGGTGTAATCGGCAATATCCTGGATCTCCGGAATCTGATAATTATGGGCGAGAATCACAAAATCTCCACTTTTTTTGAGTTCCGATATCTTATTCATGATCATGCTCCCCCCTCAAAAGAAACCTTTATTAATCTTTCGAGATAATCCACAGTAGGAGTACGCCGACAATTCTCGTTCTGTGGAGCTGGAGAAGAAGACGCTCTTTTTTCTCTGTGCTCCCTCACCCTATAAGATCGGTAATCTCACTCAGTCTTCTTATTTTTGGTTTGTACTCTGCATCGCTCACCCGCGTTAGCAGCACGGTCTGCATCCCCAGATCCTCTGCACCTTTCAGATCCTCTTTTTTATTGTCCACTACCGTAACTTCCTCAGGGGATAGTGCCAGCTTTTTCAGTGCGACACCGTATATCTCAGAGGATGGCTTTTCAGATCCCACCTCAGAAGAGACAATAACAAACTCAAAGAAATGTTCCAGACCGAGTCGCAAAATCTTTTCCCACTGTTTTATGGCAATACCATTTGTTACTATCCCCAATCGCCTTTTACGCCTGATAAGCTCTATAAGTGTGGGTACGGTATCATCAAAGGGGCGTATATAGGCAAACTTTGTATTGTGATATGCTATCACCGCAGAGGCGAGAAGCATATAATCCACCTGCCCAAGCTTCTCTTTGAGAAACCGGTTGAAATGTTTAGAGTAGTTACTCCCATACTCCTCCACGATCCGCATAAAGTCTCTGTACCCTTTTTCCAGTTCTATATCCAGTCCCTCATTTATCATCGCCCTAAGTGCAGCTCTTCTCGCTCTCTGAGAGAGCGCCGTTGAGTTATAGAGCGTGTCATCCAGATCGAAAAGCACGGCTTTTATCATTGTATCATTTCACTGTGAAGGTATATATGGCTTTGGGATCGTAGTTACCTGTACTCAAAATCCTCACAGAGATACTGCGCAGGCACCCTTTTCTCATGTTTTGTGCAGTACCCGTACTGTTCTGTCTTCTTTTTGTAGTGCTTGCACAGAGCACATTTTTTATTTTTTTCTTCCTCGAGTGGTCTCTGGATCTTCTCAATTATTTTTTCTCTTCTTTTTTTCTCTTTCCCTATAGATTCCCTTCGTTCCCGTATCATTTTTTGGAGGTCTGGAAGCTTACCCATACATACTATTTGTGATTATTCCTATTTTAAAGTTCCGGTCAGTCCTTCCATATCTCTCCGGGAATATCGACAAAATACTCCAGCTCTTTTATGATTATTGAATCATTGGTGGCCGTCAGCATCTGACGCTCTTTTAGCGTGTAATCAACGTTCTTTGTAGTCCAAGCATCACCATTCAAGCTATATTTTCTAAGTTTTTTCTGAACATACGAGCAGAGCTCTCCACTTTTGCTTATCTGAGTATCAAAAAGGAAGAGGGTTTCTTTTGGAGGATATCTTTTGAGCAGTGAGAGTATTCTTCTCAGAGCTTCCTTTCCCTTCTCGGTAAACCTGTACTTATGAAAGATACCCTGGATATCCCGTATAACCCCGTCAAAGCAGCGGAAGGCCTCTCCTTTGAGCACAGATTCCACGGTGATAAGCACGTTGTACCCATCCACCATTAGCCCTTTCCCCTGTATCTCCTCAATCGCAGATCGCTTTTTCAGAGTAAGACGTATCTCTTCCTTCGAGAAAACCATTCTCTTAAGTTTATACCCCTCTTTTTTTGTAAGACAGTAATGATCACCTACAAATCTTACTGCCGAACCTTTACTGTATCCTCTGTTTAGAAGGTAGTAAAGGTCTTTTGATGCTTTCATAAGAATAATGCTATCGTAAAACCAATAACACCCAGTGAGACAAAGGGCATGGCAGGAATACCTTCCTCCGTGTAGAACTGAGTAACCAGGAGAAGACCTACCAAAGACAGACCAGCCGTT
>JAYEIH010000052.1:0-3133 GCA_034659995.1 Methanobacteriota archaeon | reverse complement strand
TTTTTCATACTCTTCACCCCCCCCTTCCTCTTCAGTCATCAGGGAAAAGCTATACCATCGTAATATCTCATACTATAAAAACTTTTCGGATACAGTACTGCATTGCAGGCCTAATGGGCAATTTCGCATTGCATAACATTGCGAGAATCGCAAAGGAGCATTCTGAGGAGATATTAATCGAGGAGTCCGGTATCCCCGTACACCACTCCTTCGTAATAACCCCCCAATTGTGGAAGCAGTCTGTGGGCGTCATTAGACCCCTAAGGTGAAGAAAAAACTTATTAGGTGGAACTCTCAGAGGATGTATGAGCTTTGTAGAAAAAACAAAGAAGATTATAGAGAAAAAAGGGATAGATGCAGAGATACGGGAACACAAGAAATGGGGAAAGGAGAGTGAGAAGGTCGCCGAGATATTCGAGATTCCTCTGGAGAACGTGATAAAATCTCTCCTCATCTTCCTGGATGAGACCCCTTATCTGGCCGTTGTGCAGGGAGACAAACGTCTGGATCTGAAAAAAATTGAGAAAATCACGGGAAAAAAAACTGTTCTGGCAAGAGTGAGCGATATTAAAGAACTGGGATTTGAGTTTGGAGGAATCCCCTGTATAGGCTCGGAGCTGCGCATGATCGTAGACCAAAGGGTAATGGATGAGGAGTACATTGTCGGTTCTGCGGGTTCACCGTACACGGGGATAAAGATTACGCCAGAGGATCTCGTAAGGCTCAATAACGCGGAGGTACTCAGTATCTGCAGAGGGGCTTAGCGAGATGTCGCCGGGCGATAGGGGGAACCTCATATAATCCCTTCGCTATATCCCTCTTAACCTCTGTTTTTTTGAATCGCCTCTCTTTCCCGCAGTCCTTACATCTGTACAGTCCGCCTCCCCTGGACTTAAACGTGCCGCCGCAGGAGCATTTTTCCTTTTTCACCGCATACTGCGGAGCAAGTTCAAGTACTGCTATCTTCTCAAGGTTGATCGTGAGCCCCTTTGTATCCTTTACGCCGCCGTAAGCCTCCACATAATCCCCGACGATAAGCTTTCGAATTATCCTTCTGAACTCCTTGGTAGGCTCGTACGCTGCACAGAAACACTCATCCACCTTAAAGATGACATGTCCTCCTTCTATTGTTCCGGGCGGCTCGGAGACCGTTCCTCTGACAATCACGGACTCATACTCCTGGATATTAGAGATTTCCTTCCGTACAAGATGCATATCCGTTCCTTGATTGGTGAGAAAAATCTGCTTTCTCTCGACCTTTTCCGACCGTATCATTCTGTGTGCCTCTTCAAGAAGATCAGGATCCTCTCCTCTGAGGCCATATAACACAGGACACGGTGAGTGCGGTGCTATACAGAGATACTCATTCGTGTAATCATAGTTATCGAAGATCCGGGGATAGTATCTTTTGTCCATCTCGATAACACTCTCAACATCCACCTCTCGTTTCTTTCTAAACTTCAATGGCCCTCTATATGCAATAAGCTCATATGTATGGTCATTGAGCACCATGCCAACAGAGGAAAGAGCTCCTATTAGTCCTCGCTTGTTCCCAAGAGCGAAATGATCTATTTTGTTCTTCTCTATATAGTTCAGAGCTTCTTTTATCTCTATATTCTCATGTAGGGCTCTTAAAGCAAATTTTTTAAGAGACGGTGGAATCTCGTCCATAAAAACTATTCCTGGATTTGTATTCTCTTTTTTGTGATGGGAATATTTCATGAAAAGTTCAAGAGCCTCGTCTTTTGGCCCGTCTGTGACCATGCTGAGTGCACCGTTGCCCCGGGTCTTATAGGGTATATTTGGATTCAACCGTATCAATCGCGGATATTCTCTGCAACCTATCTTGTCGATAATACGCTTTGCCAGGTAAGTTGTGCACATGCCTTCTTTGGAGTCAGTGTCATCAATACCAATAAACATACCGAAAAGACTTTTAATACTGAGCTATATAAATCTAAGTAATGGAAAATAAAACAGTTGATCTTACAGGCTCAGCCGTAAAAATTTTTAAAAGAGCGGGGTTTGAAGTCTCTCTCTGTGACATGAGATCCTGTTACGACATAATGGTAAGAAGAGGACTTTTCAGTTTTATTGTTAAAATACTCTCAAATATAAACTCCCTTTCGGCGGAACACGGTGAGGAGATGAAAAGAATAGCCTATTACTTCAATGTCTTTCCCCTTGTAATATCCTACAAAACGAAAAAAGACACGCTCGAGAAGGGGGTGGTCTACAGCAGAGAGGATATCCCCGTAATATCTCTGGAAACACTTGAAAATCTCCTCTTAGGGGAAATGCCTCCTCTTGTATACGCTGATAGAGGAGGATTGTACGTAAAGATAGACAGGGAAAAACTGAAAAGAGAGAGAGAGAAAAGAGAAATTTCCCTGGGATACGTGGCAGATTCCCTTAATATATCGCGATCAACGCTCTATGAGTATGAAAATGTGGAAAAAGGAGTTCTCCTTGAAAACGCAATAAAGATTGAGAATTTTTTTGACATACCTGTGACAAAGCCCGTGTCCATCCTAAAGGAAATAGAGGAGGATAACAAAAAAATCAATCTGGAGGACATGAAAAAAACCCTGGAAAGAAATATACTCCTAAAACTTCATGATGCAGGATTTAAAGTCATTCCAACAGAAAAAACACCATTTAATGCTTTTGTAAAAGAAAGAGAAGTGATAATAACGGGCATAGGAAAATCCAGCTCACGACTCCTTAAAAAGAGGATTAGAATAGTTCACGAGTTCTCAATGATGATGGAAAAAGACTCAATGTTCATTATAGATCTGAAGAAAAATCCGGAGAATATAGAGGGGGTGCCGATTCTCAGCAGAAAAGAACTGAAGAAAATAAAGGATGTTGAGGGGATATTTGACCTTTTGATCGGCAAAAAAACTGACTAAGACCGTAACTGTGTGGACGAAACCCTCCCGTTTTCATCCTCTACGAAATCTATTTTCAGTATCTCCAATCTTTTTAATCCCCTTTCTTCTCTTCTTTTATTTATGTCCTCTGCGTTTTCGTAGGTTTCTTCTGTTACAAGAATATAATCTGCTTTTTTCTCAAGTGAAAAACCGTATTTGTCCTTTATTTTAATTATTTCATAATTTTTTCCTTCTTTATA
>JAYEIH010000051.1:0-16277 GCA_034659995.1 Methanobacteriota archaeon | reverse complement strand
TTTTAACAATTCTATAGTAGTGAAAAACGGATCTTTGTGTATATTCGCTCAAGGGTATCTTACTGGAAGTGTTTTAACTGCAATGATCTATATACTCCTTGGTACACTCAAGGAGCGTTGATATTAAAATAAATATAAAGGAGACTTTAATGTCAGGAAAAATCTGGAAAAACAAGTGGATAAAAATAGTTGTTATTGCGGCTGTACTTGTAATAGTAGAAGCTTTAACTTATTTTGATACTCCAGGATACCCTTCTAGTGGAAGCGATGGATTTTGGGCAGGTCTCGGGATAGGGATGATACTCAATCCAACAGTACTTGCTTTAGAGAAGAAAAGAAGAGAAAAACAGGAAATATATCCCGAAAAGGGGGCGATAAAAAGAATATGGAAAAATGAATCGTTTCAAGTCTTTTTCGGATTATTACTCTTAGGAATTATTGAAACATGGATATTTTATCATGCATTTATCATGCACAGTGGCAATTTCGGATTTTTCGTGAAAGGATTTATTGGAGGTTTTGCTGTCGGTACTTTTCCAGTTTCGTTTATAAAAATTTACAGAGAGGAATGGTGATATCGCAAAAGAATAGACTAACATGAGTCTCCTGAACTATCCAGAGTACCAGCAGTACTATGTGGTGGAATAGGCAGTCTTTCTCAGACCGAATATGAAGACAGAAAACATTTCTTGGATAGCGTAGAACTATGTAAATTGGAAAGTAAAAAATATAAAAAAGAGTTTGTTGTATATAGAGGTGATAAAAAATGAATGAAATTATTGAAATAGTTGCATTGTCCCTTTCATTTGGGCTTCTATACGTTATTGGGATCTTAATCGGATCAAAGCTATCGAAAAAAATCACAACAAAAAGGACTCTGGGGTGGAATTTCGTTGGTGCCTTTACGGGGGCTGTTATCGGTCTCTTTATTTATATGTACTTATTAGATTCAAAAAGAATGTTTATGGGATTTGCAGTGGGGACAGCCATTTTTTTTGCTTTTATTTTAAGCGAATATTTTGAAACGGGCCAAATTGCCAATAAAACAATTTTGAAGGCGTGCGGAATACTTGTAGGATTCACTATTGGATCTTTGCTTGGAGTATAAGAAAAGAACACCCAGCAACATTGCACTATCTGCTATACTCTCTCACCTCATCGTTGAGGGGCTATAGAACTATCCTACTACAGCATCCTCTTTTCTGCGGCCAAGGGCCACAAAGCCATGCATACATCGTATCTTACACCCATCCTTGAGCCCTTTCGAAGTCTCATGCCTTAGACTATTAGTACTGGTGGACTTAACATCTCGGTTGCCCTCGATGCTTACATCCCCAGCCTATCAACCTTCTCTTATAGAAGTGTCTTCGTCTCTGGAAATGTTGTCGTCACCGACCCCATTATGTACCAGAGAGCGGGTATCTCTTTTTGGGGGTCACTTCGGGCTTAGATGCTTTCAGCCCTTATTGATTATGGCGTAGCTACCCGGCAATGCCCTATCGGACAACCGGTAGACCAGTGGCCACGGCCGCTTGTTCCTCTCGTACTAAAACTACCTTCCCCTCAGATACCCAACGCCCCCAACAGATAGCATCCAAACTGTCTCACGACGTTCTAAACCCAGCTCATGTTCTCCTTTAATGGGCGAACAACCCCACCCTTGGGTCCTGATGCAGACCCAGGATGGAAAAAACCGACAGCGAGGTAGCAAGCCGCGAGGTCGATGTGCGCTCTTGCTCGCGACAACCCTGTTATCCCCGGGGTAATTTTTCTGTGAGATCAGGCCCCCATCTCTGAGGACACTGATGTTCGCTAGGCCCGGCTTTCGCCTCTGGATTCCTCACTATGTGGAATCCAGTCAGGCCGGCTTTTGCCCTTGCACTCTACAGTGGATTTCTGAACCACTTGAGCCGACTTTTGGGCGCCCTTGATACATTCTCAAGGGCGTGCCGCCCCAGCCAAACTGCCCATCTCCAGGTGTCCCGCAAAGCGGTAAGCGACACAGTTTTTAGTGGGTGGTGTCCCAAGATTGCCTCCACTGAAGCTGGCGCTCCAGTATCGACAGCTCCCACCTACACTGTACACTAAAAATTATGCCGCAACAAGAAACTGCAGTAAAATTCCACGGGGTCTTCGCCTCCCGTCGGGGGACTCCGGCTTGTGCGCCGGAGAAGTAGGTTCACTGGGGCCCAGTTGGGGACAGCGAGACTCTCGTTCTGCCATTCATGCAAGCCACCAATTAAGCGGCAAGGTATTACGCTACCTTAAGAGAGTTATGGTTACTCCCGCCGTTTATCGGTGCTTAGCCCCCTTGGAAAGAGGTTTGACATACCGATACTGGGCAGGCCTCACAAACTGTACACAACCTTACGGTCTCGCAGTTTGCTATGTTTTTATTAAACAGACGGAGTCTCCTAGTCACTGAGACGCACTGTCCCTTACAGGACAACGCGCACTCCTTATCCCAAAGTTACGGAGCCATTTTGCCGAATTCCCTCAACTGGGGTACCCCAACACACCTTAGGCTTCTCACCTAGGGGCACCTGTGTCAGTTCTTGGTACGAACACAGAGGATCCATTCTGGCTTCATTTTCACGGACTCCGGGGATCGACCAAACCCGACTATAATGTCAGGACTTTCTTGTTTTTACCAGCTTCTCCGCATTATGCGACTCCACTGGCTTATTCAATTAGATGGCACGATGGTGCCACTCGATTTACCCAGAAGTGTCTGAAACCAGACCTGCGTTGCCGCCTGTACCTCTGTAGTGCAGGAATATTAACCTGCTTCCCTTTCGGACTGCTCTGATTAAGACAGCCCTTAGGATCGACTAACCCTCAGCTGACGAACATTGCTGAGGAACCCTAGCCCTTTCGGTGACAGGGATTCTCACCCTGCTTTGCTGCTACTACTGGCAGGATCGATATCTCTAACAGGTCCACTGGACCTTACGGCCCAACTTCTGCCCTATTAGAGCACCTCCCTATTAGACTCTTTCGAGCTCCGGAGTATCGGTGGTTGGCTTAATTCCCGTCCATTTTCAAGGCCCTCATCCTAGACGGGTGAGCTGTTACACTTTCTTTAAAGAATGGCTACTTCTAAGCCTATCTTCCCACTGTTTTAGGATAAGGACACCC
Source organism: Methanobacteriota archaeon (assembly GCA_034659995.1). GTDB lineage: Archaea > Methanobacteriota_B > Thermococci > Methanofastidiosales > B48-G16 > JAYEIH01. The sequence continues at coordinate 13,139 of JAYEIH010000051.1, read as the reverse complement.
TTCTACTTAGCCAACACTTGGGGACCTTAACTTCGGTCTGGGTTGATTCCCTTTTGGTAAGCGAGCTTACCCCGCTACCTCACTCTGGAGGTCTACAGTGCAGAGAGGTTCGGAGTTTGACAGGTGGCCGAGGAATCTCTTCCCCTAAACCTCCAATCAGTGCTCTACCCTATCTGCTGCCTCGCTCCAGGCTGAACTTAGGCTCATTTGGGGAGGAACCTGCTGTTTCCGGTCTTGATTAGCCTTTCACCCCTAATCTGAGGTCATAGGAACAAGTTGAACGTTAGTACCCTTCCGGGCCTCCATCTCTCTGTTGAGAGACTTCACCCTGCCCCAGATTAGATCGACCGGTTTCGGGTCTTATAGCAGTGATTTGGGCGCTTTCATACCTGAGCCCTGGTCCAAAGACTGCGGCTCTTCGGTTTCCCTTCGGCTACGAGGATCAATCCTCTTAACCTCACCACTACTATAAACTCCCTGCCCCGTGTTTCAACACGGACGCCGCAACCTCGGTCCTCTCACTTCACTCACATCTCGCGATGCTTTGTTTAGGTGAGACTCGATCCTTACAGGCCACGGCTATATATCATCATTTGATTTCAGGCTCTTTTCATCCCCCGTTAAGGGTACTTTTCAGTTTTCCCTCACGGTACTAGTTTGCTATCGGTCTCGGAGAGTATTTAGGGTTGGGAGGAGATGTCTCCCGCATTCCCACGGAATATCCAATCCGCGGTACTTTGGGTCATCCACAGATAACTCCGGAACATGCCTACGGGGCTTTCACCCTCTTCGGCGTCCCGTTCCAGGGAACTTCAGCTTCTCCAAAGTTATCCTGATAGGAGCCCATACACCACATCTTTACATTCGGTTTACCCTTTGCCGTTTTCGATCGCCTTTACTCACGGCATCGCCACAGACAGACGTAGATAAAATCTACATCGATCTATTTTGCTTTCTTTTCCTGCGGGTACTAAGATGTTTCAATTCCCCGCGTTCCCCATCCTTGCGGATTACCCTTTTTATAAAAGGGTGGGAAGTCCCATTCGGGTAACTCGGGTTCTAGGACTGCATGCATCTCGCCCGAGTCTTTCGCAGCTGGCCACGCCCTTCCTCGGCTTCCGAGCCAAACCATTCATCAAATGACTGTAGCATAAAACTTCTACTTAAACTAAAGGATAGTTGGTGGATACGATGTATGCATGGCTTCATGGATATCGGCCCTTCACTCATAACTTGAATTATTATCATGAGCTGCATCTCATAGCTAAGTGGACTCACCGGGACTTGAACCCGGGGCATCTGCCTTGCAAAGGCAGCACTCTTCCAACTGAGCTATGAGCCCGTTACATGACACAATTATATCCAAAGAATATAGTTGTGTCTTCAAGATCGCAACCTTCGGTTGTGATCGTTATTAGTCTAGCAGTCAATTGGTGTTCGAATATAATGCCATTATTTGTAGGAGGTGATCTAGCCGCAGGTTCCCCTACGGCTACCTTGTTACGACTTAGCCCCCCTTGCGAAACTTAGATTCGATCCTACCCAACGGACAGGACCTCATCTGAATCTCACTCGGGTGGCTTGACGGGCGGTGTGTGCAAGGAGCAGGGACGTATTCATCGTGCGATGTTGACACACGATTACTAGGGATTTCAGCTTCATGAGGACGGGTTTCAGTCCTCAATCCGAACTTAGAGCGAATTTAAGGATTACCTCCCCCTTTCGGGGTCGGAGCCAATTGTTTCGCCCATTGTAGGCCGCGTGTAGCCCGGGAGATTTGGGGCATACTGACCTACCGTCGCCCTCTCCTTCCTCTGATTTAGCACCAGCGGTCCCCACTGAGTCCCCAGCATCCCGAAGGATCTGCTGGCAACAGTGGGTGAGGGTCTCGCTCGTTGCCTGACTTAACAGGACGCCTCACGGTACGAGCTGACGACGGCCATGCACCTCCTCTCAGCTTGTCTGGTAAGGTCTCCAGCCTGACCTTCATGCTGCTGTCGCACCCGGTGAGTTTCCCGGCGTTGAATCCAATTAAACCGCAGCCTCCACCCCTTGTGGTGCTCCCCCGCCAATTCCTTTAAGTTTTAGCCTTGCGGCCATACTCCCCAGGCGGTGGGTTTAACGGCTTCCCTTCGGCACCAAGCTACCACGTAGATAACCTCGCACCTAACCCACATCATTTACACCCAGGACTACCCGGGTATCTAATCCGACTCGCTACCCTGGGTTTCGTTCCTCACCGTCAGATCCGTTCCAGCTGGACGCCTTCGCCACCGGTGGTCCCTTCGGGATTATAGGATTTTACCCCTACCCCAAAAGTACCTCCAGCCCTTCCCGGTCTCAAGACAAGTAGTATATCCTAAAGCCCCATAATTAAGTTATGGGATTTATCAGAACACTTACCTGCCTGGCTACGAACGCTTTAGGCCCAATAATATCGGCCACCACTTGAACTGCCGGTGTTACCGCGGCGGCTGGCACCGGTCTTTCCCAGTCCTTATTACCCTTGGCGTCTTGGACCAAGGAAAAGTCCTTGCAATGCAAGGACACTTGGAGTACCCCTGTCATGCTTTCACACATTGCAGAGATTTCGCGCCTGCTGCGCCCCGTAGGGCCTGGGACCTTGTCTCAGTTCCCATCTCCGGGCTTTCGCTCTCACGTCCCGTACCTATCGTCGGCTTGGTGAGCCATTACCTCACCAACAACCTAATCGGATGCAGGCCCATCCTTAGGCGCCGGAGCTTTCAACAAAAAAACATTCCAGTATTTCTTATCTATGGGGTATTAGCCTCAGTTTCCCGAGGTTATCCCCCTCCTAAGGGTAGGTTACCCACATGTTACTGAGCCGTACGTCGGTGTTCCGAAGAACCCCTCGACTCGCATGGCTTAGTCGCACTCCAATAGCAGTAGCCTCTGGCAGGATCAACCAGAATTGTGGGAGTAACACACAAGAATATAGCGATGCACACTATAGAGATTTTAGCATCATATCCGAATATCACCTAACTGCTAGACGTATATCAAATCCTATAAAATGGTTATAGGACTTTCATTTTTTTGCCCTAATTGGAAGACGATTCTTCATTAATCAGGTTACCCCAATCGGAACCGCCACGTAATTAGGTCACTTAGACATTTCACTCCTCGATATTATAAAATTTTTGCACGTGGCATATTTATCGAGGGGATATTAAGATAAGAGAGACATCTTTTTAAATCTATCGGTGGCCATCATGCACAGAAAAAAAGAAAAAAATATAAAAATGAAATCAGTTCTTCATATCATTGAGAACCTTTCTCATCCTTTCATCTGCCAGCTTCAACTCCTCGCCTCCCACAGAGAGAATCGGTCTAAACCGAATGGTCTTTTTTCCGCAGGCAAGGATGAGCATGTCATTTTCAAAGCACCGCTTCCTGAACTCATCTCTCAGCTTTGTATTGGGAAGATCGAAGGAACACATCAGTCCTAACCCGCGCGCATTGGAGATTAATTCTGGGAACTCCTTCTGAATATCCTGAAGCATTGCCAGCAGCTTTTTTCCCTGCTTTCGTGCGTTCTCAAGTAGGTTATCCTCCTCTATGATCTCCAAAATACGAGTAGCCCTTACCATATCAACAAGATTGCCGCCCCATGTGGAGTTTATTCTACTTGATTCTACAAAAGGATTGTCTTCAATCTCATCTACCTTTTTTCCGGCCATTATTCCGCAGATCTGCATCTTTTTACCAAAGGCTATAATGTCGGGTTTCACATCAAAGTGCTGGTGCGCCCACCATTTGCCCGTAATCCCCATTCCTGCTTGGACCTCATCAAATACGAGCAGAAGATCGTACTCGGTACAGAGTTTTCTGACCTCCTGGACAAACTCCTTTCTGAAGAAGTTATCTCCTCCTTCTCCTTGAATAGGCTCCATAATAAATGCCGCAATATCTTCATGATCCTTCTCAAGAATACAGGAGATCCTCTCCAAGGCCTTTGATTCCTTCTTCTTCAGTTCCTCAAGATAATCCCTTACCGGGAACCTTACGATTGGCGGATCAACTCTGGGCCAGTCAAACTTTGGAAAGAACTGGTACTTCCGTGAATCGGCTGTATGCGTCAACGACATAGTATATCCCGTTCTTCCGTGGAATGCATGGTCAAAGTGCATGACCTTCTTCCCTTTAATTGCCTCGGCTCCATTGTTCAGATTTGTTTTTACTTTCCAGTCAAAGGCTACCTTCAAGGCATTCTCAACTGCCAGCGCGCCGCCAGAAACCTGGAAGAGGTGCGGCAGGTACTTAGGCATGGCTATCCTTCTTACGGCATCCACCCACTCCGCAAACTCCATGGTGTATATATCAGAGTTGGCCACCTTATTCACCGCCGCTCTGAAGACCCTCTCCTTGAACTCATCGTTCGCCAGTTTGGGATGATTCATGCCCAGTGGGGCAGATGCAAAAAATGTGTAGAAATCTAAGAATTTCCTGCCGTCCCGGGCATCAACTATGTACGAGTTTTTACTTTTTTCCATATCAATAATTATGTTGTATCCATCAACGAGTACACTCTTTTTCAGTGTTGGAAGAACATTCTCTGGTTTTATCGGCATCTTAACTCCTCCATAATAAACAAATATGCATCATCAAGCAAAACTCCGATTTTACTTGATTTACTAAAGGTGTATACGGGAACCATATAAATCTTTTGGCAATAGATAAGGAAAATAGTATTGAAAAACCAAGATCCGTTCAGAGCCCATCCATCACCTTTTTCATTCTCGCAGCGGCTTCCTCTATTCTTTCAGTGACAAGGGAGATCCGGACAAATCTTCTGTACCCACCAAAGGCTTCACCCGGAAAAACGGAGACACCTTTTTTCAGAAGTTTCTCAACAAACTCCAAAGAATCCATAGGAACCTTTGGGAAGATATAAAATGTTCCCTCAGGAGAAACAAAATCGAATCTATCCCGTAAGGCTCTTTCTGCACGACTTTTCCGTTCATGATAAACTTTTTTTATCTTTTCGACGACACTGTCATAGTTGTTAAACGCCTTTAAAGCTCCGTACTGCACAAAATTGGAGGGACATGTTACCGTTATTTGCTGGAAATGCCGTATTTTTTGTATCCATTCCTTGGATGCAATGGCATAGCCCAGCCTGAAGCCCGTCATCGAGAATGTTTTGGATAGGCTGTGAACAAAGATGGAATCAGTCTCGAAATCGAGAATCGAGGGTGTCGCAGAAAAGCTGATATCCCTATAGGTCTCATCGGATAGGATCGTTATTTCATAATCATTGCAGAGGTCCACAAGCTCTCTATACTTTTCTTCGGGGAGGGTTACCCCCGTGGGATTGTTTGGGTAGTTTATAATAACAAGATCGAAACTGCTGTCAAGTTTATCAAACTCCGGCATCCAGGAATCTTCAAATTCCGTTTTTGTAATCTCGTATTTTTTGGAGAAGCTCCTGAGGCAGTAAAAATATGCAGGCCAGTAAGGAGCTATTACCAGTACCTTTCTGGCATGGAATACTGCCGCAGCTATAGGAAGCTTTCCCCCATGTGTTACTATAATATGTTCCCTATTTTCTCCGTACCTCTCTGCAATCCGTTCCCTCAGCTGAGGAATGCCGGAAGAGGAGGTATACTGTGTCTTTTTTGTCAGCGCCTTTTTTGTACCTTCTATAATTTTTCCGGAAACAGGTACATCAGGCTGACCCATATCAAGCCGGATCTCTGCCCCGGTAAACCGTTCTACCATCTCATATATGTTCATGAGCATTCCTCAGGAATAAATCGGTAAGAGCTATGGAAGCAGCGGCCTCCACAACAGGAACAGCCCGTACGGCGATACAGGGATCGTGTCTCCCCTTCATTCCGATCTCCGTTTCCTCCATTTTTTCGAGATCAATGGTTTTTTGTCTCCTCGAGATGCTGGGCGTAGGTTTCATTGCCACCTTAAGTATAATGGGCATTCCGTTACTGATCCCACCGAGAATACCACCTGCATTGTTCGTTTCGGTAGATATTCTTCCATTCTTTAGTTCAAAGTTATCGTTATGCTCCGATCCCATCATTTCAACAGCTAAAAATCCCGCACCGAACTCTATACCCTTTACGCCGGGGATAGCAAAGATTAGATGACTCAGAACGCTCTCCACAGAATCAAAGAACGGCTCGCCGATCCCTGCCGGTACGCCGAGAACCCTACACTCGATCATACCCCCTATGGAATCCCCGGATTCTCTTGACCTGTGAATCTCCTTCTCCATTGCCTCAGCGGTGTCAGGATCCGCACATCTCACACTGTTAGTGTACACATTTTTTTCAATCTCGCTGGAGCTTATCTCTCTTTTAACGCTGATTGTACCTATCTGGATGATATGCGCAACTGTTTTAACCCCCCTCTCAGCGAGAATCTGTTCCGCAACCGCTCCCGCTATCACGAGGGCAGCGGTCATTCTGCCTGAGAATGTTCCTCCCCCTCGGTAATCGTTGGCTCCATTGTACTTGAGGTGCGCGGTGAGGTCCGCATGTCCTGGCCTCGGTGTACGCTTTATTTCGTCATAATATCCCGAGTCTACGTCCTCATTTCTTATTTTCATTACTAAGGGGGCTCCTGTCGTCTTTCCTTTAAAGATACCGCTGAGTATCTCTATTTCGTCCTTTTCCTTTCTTTGTGTGGTCACCTCACTCTGTCCGGGCCTTCGCATATCCAGTCTTTGTTGAATCAACGTCTTATCTATCGTCTTTTCCGGAGAACAGCCTTCAATGACGACACCCACGCATTTACCGTGGCTTTCACCGAAAATAGTAATCTTAAAATCGTTTCCAAATGAAAAACTCATGAGACATCGGCTCCTATCTTCCTTAGATCCTCAAAAAACTGAGGATAACTCTTATTTATACATTCTGCATTGCTTATAACTGTTTTACCCTCGGCTACCAGACCGGCTAGTGCAGAGGCCATCGCCACTCTGTGGTCATTGTGAGGATCGATAATCGTTCCCTTAAGAGGTGTAGGTCCTCGTATTACCAGTTCATCCTCCTTATTCCGTATATCTGCACCCATTTCCCTTAACTCCCCTGCAGTAGTGGAAAGCCTATCGCTCTCTTTGAACCTCAGCCTCCCGGCGTTCTCTATTCGCGTAATTCCCGGGGCCTGTGTTGCGAGAACGGTATATATGGGAGCGAGATCAGGAGTATCTGAAATGTCAATGGTGGTAGCTCTGAGTTTCCGCTTTTCCACCGTTATTGCATTCTTTTTTTCTCTCAACTTTGCCCCCATCCTCTCAAGCACCTCAAGAATCTTTTTATCGCCCTGCAGTGAGCCCGGTTTCAGTCCGGTAACGGTCACCCTCCCTACCAGTGCCCCTGCAGCCAGTAAGAATGATGCCGAGGAAAAATCACCCTCGACTGTGTATTTTTTTGGAGAGAAATCCTGTCCCTCCATAACAACAAACCTATTTCCTTCAACATCTACTGTTATCCCAAACCTCTCCAGTACGTCCACGGTGATCGCTATATACGGATAAGACTGGGGGTCGATAACGGTGACCACTGTCCGACTCACTGCCTTTGAAGCTGCCAGAAGCAGTGCAGAGATAAACTGAGAGCTTATATCGCCACGAACGATAACTTCTCCTCCTTGTATACCGTTGCCAAAAATAATGATTGGGGGAAATCCGTTTTTTCTCGAAAAAGCTTTTACGTCCATCTGCCGCAGAGCATTCAATAGATCCCCCATGGGCCTTTTCCTGAGGGATTCGTTTCCCGTGAGCACGGTGAGTCCCGGTGCGTATGCAGAAAGGGCTGTAAGAAATCTCAGCGTCGTTCCGGATCCCCTGCATTCCACAACACTTTTTGGCGATTGTGTCATATCTGTACCTTTCACAAGCAGTGAGCCCTCTTCCTTTATCTCCGCGCCCAGCCTTCGGCAGGCTTCCATCGTTGCCATAGTATCCTCACAGATGAGAGGATTGTCTATCACTGAGTATCCATCGGCCAGAGAGGCACAGATTACCGCCCTATGCATGTAGCTCTTTGAGGGAGGTGCCTGTATCTCTCTATAAACACTGCTCTTTTTAACGGTTATATTCATAGTACTCCCTCATAATAGTATCCACAACTTTTTTTACCGAACAATCGGTCTCTACCGTAATATCTGCTGCTGAGTTATAGAAAGGCTCTCTTTTCTCTAAAAGTGAGCTGAGGTCCTTCTTTAAAAGCGGCCTTCTACTGTCACCGGATACTCTCTCCTTTATAAGGTCAAGAGGTGCCGTCAAAAGTACGATCAGACCATTTTTTCTTAACCTGACCACATTTATCCTGTTCAGTGCCAGTCCACCGCCGCAGCTTATTACTACGTTTTTCTTTTCCGCCAGTTCCTTTGTTGCTTCTATCTCAAGCTCTCTAAAACGTACCTCTCCCTCTTCTTCAAATATCTCCTGTATAGTCTGGCCTGCCTTTCTTTCTATGAGCCCATCTATCTCGATAAATCTTTTCTGAAGTTTTTCTGCGAGCATCCTTCCCACCGTACTCTTGCCAGCACCCATAAAACCTATTAAAACAATATTAGGTCTCATTGCTTCCCTCCATTGCCTTTCGCATTGCCTTTAAGGGAGGTTTCCTCCCTGTCCAGAGTTTAAATGCGGCGGCAGCCTGATAAATAAGCATGTCCGTACCTTTCACCGTTCTGCAGCCCTTGGTTTCTGCCTCTTTTAGGAGTTTTGTTTTTTTTGGAGAGTAGACAAGGTCCACCACCGTCATTCCATTGCTCAACCCCGAGCTCACAGGTGATTCATCCTCCAGATCCCCCTCCATACCGAGGGAGGTACAGTTCACCAGGAGATCTATCTTTTTTATATATCTTTTTACATTTTTCAGTTCTGAAACCTCTGCTTGTTTTCCTGTATTTCTTTTTATCTCCTTTGCAAGGCTTTCAGCCTTTTCTACCGTCCTATTGAGTATAAAAAGCTTGCATTTCTCATGAACTGCAAGACTCATGGCAACGGCCTTTGCTGCTCCCCCAGCGCCCAGTACTGCCACTCTTTTACCTGTCGGATCCACTCCGTTCTCTCTAAGAGATGCAAGGAATCCCTCTCCATCCGTATTATGTCCTATGACCTCTTTTCCATCTCTGTAAACGGTATTGACGGCCCCAATAGAACTCGCCTCATCTGTCAGTCCATCCAGATATCGTATAATCATCTCCTTATGGGGGAGCGTTACATTTACGCCGACAAACTCAGCTCGTCTCACGGAATGGACAAACTCAGAGAGTTTATCCGGAGGTATTCGGAGTTTTTCATAACGATACTCTTTCTCCAAGCCCATTGCACGGAGTGCCGCATTGTGAATGAGAGGGCTCAGTGAGTGTCCTATAGGATCACCGATAACAACCAACCTTTTCATGAGATCAGCTCCCGCATCCTCCTCATTGCGCGAAGGCTCAGCTGTCCTGGTGCTGTAGAGTTTCCTGAGGATGCATAGGTAAACGGAGCACCATATAACGGTGCAATAATGCGGGTAAACTTCCCGAGGTCTCCCATGGCAAAAGCCACCAGTGGAAAATCATTTCTTTTCGCTGTTAAAATAAGATTAATCACCCTATGACAGTCCTCCACAGAATGCGGGGTTGTCACAATCTTACCAATATCGGCGCCTTCCTTCCTCTCCCTTCGTATAATTCCTTGCAACGTTTCTTTATCCGCTGTTCCTTCAAAATCGTGCATCGAAATAATCACACCGCTATTGTTCTCCTTTGCATGCTCTATAATCTCCTCTTTGAGGTTAGTCGGAGTTTCAAGCTCGATATCAATCATCGTGCATCCCGCATCTATGGCCTCAAAGAGATATGCGATCCTGGATTCCTCAAGACCTAAAAACGCCCCACCGTTTGCAGAGGGACGAATTGTTGCTATCACCGGAAGCTTACTTGCAGTGTAAATTCTTTCTAAATCCTTTATTTCCTCCATAAAGTCCATTCTGTGCTCTATTAACTCTGCATCAAGTCTTTTAACTGCTTCGATACACCCTTTTGGTGTTTTATTGGCTACACAGGCACAAATATTCATTTTAGATCCTCCAGTGTCTCCTCCAAAATCTTTTCCGGGACATCATTCCGTACGACAGCACTGCCTATCTTTTTGGGCAGTACAAAGTGAATACGGGAATTTTGTACCTTTTTATCATGGTGCATTGTTTGAAGGAGGGAATCGATATCGATATCCGGGAGCTTTGTTGGAAGCCCTGCCTGATCAATAAGCTTTTCTTGCCTTTTCACTTCTTTCAAATTAAAAATTCCCATTTTGTGAGCAATTCGTGCAGCAGCACACATTCCAATGGATACGGCCTCGCCATGGGAGATCTCAAAATTTTTGACAGCTTCAACTGAATGACCGACGGTATGCCCATAGTTGAGTATCATCCTCAGACCCTGTTCTTTTCTGTCCTGTTGCACTATCCCAGCCTTTATCATGCAACACCGCTCTACAACACGTTCCAGAGGGGAACAAAGATCAAAAAGATCATTCATTCTCTTTTCAAGCAACGCAAAGAGAGATCTGTCCGCAATTGCAGCATACTTGATAATCTCAGCAGCCCCGTTCCTCACCTCTTCCTGAGGAAGTGTGTTGAGTACTGTGGGGTCTGTCAGTACAAAGACTGGATCCTTGAAGGCGCCCACCATATTCTTTACTCCTCCGTGGTTTACCCCAGTCTTTCCCCCAATGCTGCTGTCTACCTGCGCTATGAGCGTTGTGGGGATCTGTACGAAGGGAAGACCTCGCAGAAACGTGGCAGCGACAAACCCTGCAACATCTCCCACGACCCCCCCACCCAGTGCAATTATCGGCGTTGTCCTCTCTATCTTGTACCTCACTAGCTCGTCGTAAAGATTTGAAACGATTGTAATCGATTTGCTTTTCTCTGTATCGGGAATTTCAAGGACGACCGTTTCAAAATCCTCATTAAGTAAGCTCTTCTTTATGGGAAGACCGTAAAGCTCATTGACAGTGGTATTTGTAATAATTACAGCCATTGATGAGCCTCCAACTGCTTTCAATCTCGGACCAGCAGAGGATATAAGGCCGGAACCTATGAGAACCTCATAAGGAACTGCTGAGTCCACACTCAGTGTGCGCATGACAGTTCCACCATCCTCGAGAGATGTGACATCATCTCTGCAAAGAGCTGCGGTGTAAGAGACTGTTTACCATCTGAAAGAGCATCAGAAGGAGAGTTGTGCACCTCCACCATAACGCCGTCAGCTCCTGCTGCTATGGCTGCCTTTGCCATAGGGGTTACCGCGCTGCGCTTTCCTGTGGCGTGGCTCGGGTCTATTATCACAGGAAGATGGGTCAGCTCATTCAAAACCGGAACTGCGCTGATATCAAGTGTGTTCCTCGTCGCGGTCTCGAAGGTCCTTATCCCACGTTCACAGAGTACCACATTTGGGTTTCCAGCGGACATAATATACTCTGCTGCAAAGAGAAGGTCGTTAATATTGGCATTCATGCTCCTCTTTAGAAGCACGGGCTTGGACTGTTTCCCCACCTCTTTAAGAAGGGAGAAGTTCTGCATATTTCTCGCGCCTATCTGCAACATATCGGAGTACTTCTCCACCAGAGGAACATCTCGCGTATCCATTACCTCCGTGACAAATGGCAGCCCTGTCTCCTCCCGTGCCTCTGCCAGAATCTTCAGACCTGCCTCTCCCAGACCTTGGAAGGAGTACGGCGAGGTACGGGGCTTGAAAGCACCGCCGCGAAGAATAGATGCTCCTTCCCTTTTTACCTCCCTTGCGGTCTCCAGCAGCTGTCCCTCTGACTCAACACTACAAGGGCCGGCAATAATTACAGGATTTTCTCCTATCGATGTTCCATCTACGTTTATTACCGTTTTTTCCTCTCTAAACTCTTTACTGGCAAGAACATACTGATTTGGAGAGTATATTACTCTTTTCACTCCCCTCAACTGGAATATCTTCTTTGTATCGGACAATCCCTTTGCAACCACGATGGGCTCTGAAAACTCAACAGAAAATAGATCGGAACAGTGGGTTTCCAGTTGTTTCTCTATTTTTTCTTTTGGCACTTCGGAGTTCAAAACAATCGCATACAGCCCTTTGCTATCGTTTCCATCTATTTTAACTGTTTTCAAACGAGAATGGCCAGTCAAAATCATAGTCATCCTCTCCACAGTCTACACTGTGCACTTTATCCTTGTCACTACTTTCTTCACTACTCTCTCTTTCCGTATTTCTCATTTATTTCACCTTTTATTACTTCGCTGATATATACATGCATGTCTTTAAAAGGTTTTCGGTGTATTAGTATGATCATGAAAGGTAAGCCTCGCTATAGCCTTCCTATGGTCCCTATCTTTCCGAGGGTTCTTCCACAATCACTAAAACTTTTTTCTCAAATCATCGAAGAACGCTCTCACCTCTTTACGATTTTTCCTTTTGGCTAAAGATTCAAGTAATGCAAGCTGATCATTGAGTTTTTTAATCTGGGTAAGCGAGTGTGAATTAAAGAGAACCTCGGCAAGAAGGCTGTTCTCCTCTTTCAGTAGCTTTTCTGCTACTACTCTGTGGCGGGCAAAGGTCGTACCTGGGACGGTATCTCCTTGAAGAACAGCGGCAAAGATCATGGAACAAACAAAGGGAACTGTCAGTGCAGTAGCCATAACTCTGTCATGTTCTTCAAAGGAAAGTTCAACAAGAGTCAGTCCGTGTTTTCTAAAAAATCTTCCGAAAAAATCCTTCAGCCTTCCGTCTGATTCTCTGATTATAATCACCGTTTCCTTCTGAAGATGCTCAAGATCGCTAAACCGCGGTCCGAACATGGGGTGGACTGAGATGAACCTACGGCCACAGTTTTTGTAGTATGCCAAGAGAGGCCTCTTGATAGTGGCGATATCTGCTATACTGCAGTCGGGAGGGAGATATGGAATAGATGTCTCGAATGCCTGGACGGTATTCTGCAGCGTTACTGCATTTATCAGAAGATCGGGAGAAAAGGAGGAAAGCTCGGAGGGATTCTCAAGACATGCAGTTCCAGCGGTTTCCATTTTCTTTTTGTCAGCATCATACCCCACCGTCGTATGATCAGTAGAAAGCTCTTTTATAAACCACGAGCCCATTCCTCCAAGTCC
>JAYEIH010000050.1:0-3214 GCA_034659995.1 Methanobacteriota archaeon | reverse complement strand
TTTTAACTCCGGAATGATTGCTCATCGTCGGTCCCTCCGTAGTGGGCTCATCATAGGAAATAGCCTGCGCAGGACATTTTTCTGCGCATTTCTTGCAGACCTCGCAGAACTCCGTTGCACCAAATGGTCTGTAATCATCATGTTCAAGGGGAAGATCGGTGAAAATCTTGCAGAGTCTTACCCTCGGCCCGAACTTCTCGGTGATCAGCAGTCCGTTCCGCCCTAGCTCGCCCAATCCAGCAGCTATTGCCAAAGGAATGGAGAGTGCTGTATCGTTTCCACAAGACGCAGCCTTATATCCAAGTCCGCGAATAAAGGTGGCCACCTGATTTGCAAGAATGGCCTGCTGACTGTAGCCCCGGCCAGTAGCCGCCCCGGATATCGAATCGGGAGAGTATCCCGTAGAATCGTAATCCATAGTAATAGCCATAACAACGGCATGGGTGCATCCCTCAGGAAGTTCGACGGGATGGTGGTTCATCTCTGTCAGATCAAGCTCATGAGAGTAGATAAGGTTTGGATGGGCATAGCAGATACCCACAAGATCGGCTCCTAAAAATTTTGCTGCTTTTTTCACGATCCGGGCATTCTCCTCAGGACTGTGCGTAACCTGACCATCCATTTTCACAAACCGCTTTACTTTATCTGCCACATGACTCCACGAGTACAACCCGGAATCGCCGCACATTGTACCGAAGGCATAGCTGTACTCGATGTTCCACGCGGCATTTCTTAAGGCATAATCGAGTTTCCGATACCCATATTTTTCGCGATACTCGATCCTCTTGTACAGCTTGTCTCCATACGGTATTATTTTATCATCCCAAGCTCTGCGTTTGAATACCTCATTTCGTTGATCGAATCGATAGTCAGGAACAGTAAGAGGGAAATAGGTATCTTTTTTAGACTCATATTTATTACATTTTTCCTCCTGTGAATGTACCATCTGTATCACTCATGCATATATTAGTTGTATACTATCAGTTTATAAACTTTGTTCCTTGCTGGAAAAACCAAAACCTATTTGTATGCTCTTTTCCCAGTATCTCTCATGAAGAACTATCTCCACGATCCGTACACAACAGAGTTTGAGGCCGAGGTAGTTGATATCATTGATAATGGGATTCTGTTGGATAACACTTACTTCCATCCGGAGGGCGGTGGACAGCCGGCAGACAGAGGAGCTATTAATGAGATACCGGTGCGAGATGTCCAGGAAACGAAGGAAGAGGTAATTCATTACCTTTCTCCAGAAGGATTTGAGGCAGGACAGCACGTGCAGTGTAAGATTAATGAAAAGTTCAGACGGTACTGCATGCGGTCCCATACGGGAGCCCATATCCTCTTCGGTGCGGGCCGAAAGCTCCTTAATGACGTGCGGTATGCAGGCTTTGGAATAGGTAAAACCTCGACGAGGATCGATTTCGGCACGGAGACCGCGGTTGATGACGATCTTCTTCTCCAGCTGGAGTATCTCTCAAACAAGGTAGTGCTGGAAGGAAGAGAGATCCTGAATTACTTCTCTGATGAAGTAGACGATGAACGACTGAAAACGCTTGTTTACGCGAAGGAAAAACCCGCAGGGAGAATGAGGGTGGTGGAAATTGAAGACTGGGATCTCGCCGCATGCAGCGGCACGCATTTCACAAATACCCGTGAGATTGGACTTATTACAGTGCTCGGAAAATCGAAGCTTCAGGAGGGCGTCACACGGATAGAGTTTACCGTGGGAGAACATGCGCTTGACAGTTATATGAACACGAAAAAGGAGCTTCATGAGGCTGCATCTCTTTTGCACACATCAACGGATGATATCTCCCAAAAGATCACCAATCTCTTTGAGAGACTGGACGCTGGAAAAAAAGAAAAGAAGGAGTTAAAAGAGCGCCTTGTCAGCCAGGAGATAGAGCGACTTCAGCCCGTGAATATAGAAGACTACCAGCTGTACATTGGAAAAATTTCGAGAAACGATCCGAATAACCTTGGTATTCTCTCGAAAAGAATGGCAGAAACGAAAGAAAAATCAATCGCTGTGCTGATATCAGAAAACCACGAAAAGATAACGCTTGCGGCAAGTTGCACAGTAGACGTTCCGATTAATCTTAGCGATACCCTAAAAGATGTCGTGAAAGAACTTGGAGGTGGAGGAGGAGGCGGTCCCCGCTTTTTCCAAGCCGGCGGGATTACTGTGTCGTATACTGCCACAAAAAAGGAGATCGAAGAAGCGTTTCTCCGGACGCTGTGAGAGGTGAGAAGTGATATGTTGAAACAGGTTATGGAAATAATAGAACTCGTAGATACTGCAGGTGTTGATGGATCACGGGTAGTAGAGCTGTTGAAAGAGAGAGGAGCAGATGAAACAGAGGTAAAAAAAGAGAAATCAACAGATTTTGTCAAAATTCATCTCTATGGGAAGAACGAAGATGCCCCAACAGTTGGAATCATCGGACGACTCGGCGGTATCGGTGCACAACCGCACAGAACGGGTATTGTGTCAGATGCGGATGGAGCCATTACTGCACTATCTTGCGCACTCAAATTGGCTGAGATGAAGCAGGAGGGAAATACACTGAACGGCGATGTGATTATTGCGACTCATATCTGCCCACATGCACCGATTATCTCTCACGAACCTGTGCCATTTATGGGATCCCCGGTGACAATGGAAGAAATGAACAGGCAAGAGGTAGATGAAAGGATGGATGCGATACTTACAATTGATACAACAAAAGGAAACAGATTGCTCAATTACTGCGGATTTGCAATTACACCTACTGTGAAAGAAGGATACATCCTCAGAGTAAGCGAGGATCTGTTGAATATTATGGAATGGACCACAGGAAAACCGCCACGAGTTTTCCCGATCACCACACAGGATATCACACCGTACGGAAATGAAGTGTTTCATATAAATAGCATACTTCAACCTTCCACTGCAACAGAGGCACCCGTGGTAGGCGTGGCGATTACTACTGAGGCAGCAGTACCAGGATGTACAACAGGAGCATCTCATGAGACTGATATAGAAGAGGCGGCTCGATACTGTATTGAGGTGGTGAAAGCTTTTACTGAAGGAAAGTGCAGTTTCTATAACAAAAAGGAGTTTGCCAAACTTGTGAGTCTTTATGGGGGCATGCGTGTCCTCCAGACCCCCGGCACTGAATAAACCTAAAAGCTTTTATATATAGACTTTCCAGAGAGAAACGGTATGCGT
>JAYEIH010000049.1:0-16445 GCA_034659995.1 Methanobacteriota archaeon | reverse complement strand
GCCGTTCTGAAGCGGCTGTCGATTGTGCCAGCTCACACAGCTCTCTCCATCAGATGACTCTGCATACCCGATGGCCTCAACACCATATATACTCCCTGGAACACCAGAGGATAGATCCCAGTACCACATACGATAGTACATCGTTTCCCCACTGTTCGCGCCGGCAAATCCCTCGGAGTAGTACTCGACGGTGGCATGGTAGCCGTCACCCATTACTACACCGAGATCTGTCCACACGATCCCGTCGTCAGAGACGGCGAGCCCGGTCTGCCCTCCCGAGGTGCCGTACCACATTCTATATCGCGCAGCGGCGCCGTGGCCGGAGAACTCACCCGGATCGTAAAGCACAGAAGGGTAGTACGCCTTTGGTCCGTCTATCCACTCTCCAAATATGGGATTATGCTCATATTCTTCCCATGTGATCTCCTCAGAGATGGCTAAAGGAAGAATAGGGAGGATGACCGGTGCAGTTACTGCCATTTTCAAATAATGCATAATTTTCCTTCTTCATAATGTTTAAAAAGCTTTTGCAATTTTAAAATTGATGTAGAGATGATTATTAACTGGGCAGACAGATAATAAAACAGCTTTCTGAATTATAACTCCAGTACTGATCGTAGATTATAGCTCCGAATGACCCAAATCTTTATAAATACCGCCTTCATCTATTACCTAACAAGTCAGAAATTTCTTTAACTGAGGAGCTGATATGAAATGAATAATAAAGGAGGGATGAAACTTACGGCATTGCTTATTGTAATCACGCTTTTAGCTACCATTATACCGGCCCACTCGTTCGATAGACCGGAGGAGTACATCACTGAAGACGGCGGAGAGTGTATCGGTACCGAGACCTTCACGATCGATGCTGCCGATACTGAGTACGCGGTGCTCGAGGTGATGGGTGAAGGTGTGGTGAAACAGGAAGATAAAATCATAAAGCAGGAGAGTATCGAGTCTTTTAAATGGGGCACCCATACACAGACATTCAGGTGTAACGGCGAGGTAACAAAAATAGATGTAAGTGTAGCACTGCCAAAAACAGGGCCGTATACCGGTAACTCCCCAGAGACAAGCTCCAACGAAAGCCCTGTACGGAGTTCAGGGATGCAACTTTCTGGAAATGATAGGCCAAGGCCCACATTTACCATTGCACCACCACCTGAACCAATATACACAAAGGTCACTCTGAGAGTACTGGATCCCAATAACAATGTAATGTACCGAGCCTCTCTAAAAGCTTCAAGCAATGGCCAATCATGGCTTTCCTTCTCAGTACCCAACCTTAACTTGAACGGAACGTACAAACTGGAGATAAGCGGTGCACCGTGGCACTACGGCTCCGGCTATGCGAACGGCCGTGCAGATTTCAACGCAAATAAAGACTTCAGTTTTAGAGTACACTACAAGAAGAAAACAACAGTCTACCCAGAACTCGTCCAGTACAAGACCGATCTCATGGGCGGATGGGAGACCGTCGCGACGAATCTCCAGAGCGGCACGGCGACAGTACAAATTCCAAAGGAAAATATCAGTGGGGCTACGGAACTCTCACTGAACTCGATGAACAACTCCCAAACAGGCCCCATACTAGCACTGACGAAGACCTCATGGCAGCTCACAACCTATTATACCGTCCCGGAGACGCCGGCGCGGCTGTCGCTGCCCATTACGAGAGTAGAAGGCGAAAGTACGACCTTCCAGATCCGCTACACCGATTTCAACAATGACGCACCGACAAGCGCGAAGCTCTATCTCAACAACGTTCCGCACGATCTCGCCTCTGAGGATGACGATGAGTACCAGTGGAACGGCGCACTCTACACCGCCACATTACCATACGAGGAATGCGAGTACTACTTCGTCTTCGAGAACGGTAAGGAGACCATCCGCATGCCTGAGGAAGGATCTCTTACGCTGGGCGCGCTGGAAAAGACCATGAGCGAGTGGAAAACTAACATGACGGAGGAGTCGCAGCTTGTAGATGAGGAGCTGGAAAAGATCGATCTATACTACATCCAGGATAAAAAAGATCCACAGATCCTCAGGGACATGCTGGACGTGAAGATAGATCTCGTGAAGAACTCGGCGTGGAACCACAGGTACATGGATGAGATCCACGGTCTCGCCTCGCAACGAGAAGCAGTACAGCAGTTCGAGAATCTCAGCGATGCAGAAATAGAGGAGGCATTTGCCGAGATACAGGCTGGCTTTCCAGAGGAAGTAAAGCAGATATTCCGAGACTACGGATTGTCGGATAGCGATATTGAGGAGCTCAGGACCGATGTTCTCAATAACAAGGCAACGATAAAGGAAAAACGGATTCTCTCGAACTTTGTCGATCTGAAAAACGTCTACAGAGATATGGGGCTGCTCCATATCGACTCGGCATCGTTCACCTTCGATGTGTACACGCGGGAAGGCAAGTTTGGCAGGACGACGGGGCCAGAGATTACCACGGCTCAGGACACTCTCAAGAGTTCGTGGCAGAGTATCGTCCTCCAGCATCCCAATCGTGCCGAGGTGGAGAACGTCCTCAGCAATGCGAAGTACCTCGTAGAGCATGGGTACATCGAGTACATAGACGACTTCTCTGCGGCGCTGGTCTACCTCTACCTCTCCATCGCGGGAGATGACGCGTTCACACAGGAGCTCTACAGCAATAGCTCCCAGTACATCGCATCCCAGACGACGGAGGAGGATTCCACCTGGCAGGACACATTTAACTACGCGTGGACCGTCAGGTACCAAACGATCAACGATATCCAGCCGGAGATTGTGGAGGACTCCAAAGACGGACCAATCGTACATGATCTCCCCTACCTCCCCCAAAAAGGTGAACGTCTTAGATACATTCCCACGCCATACTGCCCAAACGGCACGTGCGAGCCTGGAAAGGGTGAGACATGCCACAACTGCGCACCGGACTGCTGGCCATGTACAGAGTGCGGTGATGGGTTATGTAACGGCAACGAAGACTGCGACTCGTGTCCGGGGGACTGCGACTGCGATGACCCGACACCTACGCCTAGTCCGACACCAGATCCGTCTCCGACACCGCCGCCAACCGAGCCGCCAGAACAGGATTCGGATGGAGATGGCGTGCCCGACAATAGAGACAACTGTCCGAATAACGTCAACCCAAACCAGTGGGACAAAGATAACGATGGCTTTGGAAATGCATGCGATACCTGTATTCATCTGAATGGAAGTACTGGGGAAATAGGCAACGGATGCCCATGTGACCACAAAAAAGCAGCAGAATTTAGAGAAGAAGCTGAAGAAAAAAGGAAAGAAGCTGTAGATTTGAAAGATTTAGCAAATAAATATGCGAAGGGACAAACTGCAACTACTTTAACGAGTTTAGGATGGGGAGTTTTAGGAGTAATATCAGCTTTTGTACCTGAACCTAGTATCAGTAAAGCATTTTCGGTATACTGCTTCGATGCTGCTGCCGGATGCGCAGCTGCTGGTTTTCTTGCAGATGCTGCAGAGGATAAGTTGAATGAAGATGCACATTGCATCGAACTTGATGCAGGAGATCTGGAAGATAAAGCAGAAGTATGGGAACGAGGGTGTAGGAATGATTAATATAAGAAACTTATTTGTGCTGAACAAAGCAACAAAAGCTTTTTTGGGCACTTTCTTTTTTCTTTTTTTATTTGGACTAATAGTAGCAAGAGTAGATCTCGCTCCTGCTGTATTTCCCTTGAGTATTTCTATCGGTCTTCTGATAGGGATTCTCTATCTGTATGGAGTAGGGAGACTTGAAATCCACAAAGGAAAAGAAAAATATAAAATGAAGGATACACCCTTTTCAAAGAAGGTGAGTCTATCGATCAAGCTGTATTGTTTCACTTGTGCAACTGTGTTTTTCATAGGATACGGGATGATAGTGGTGGAAGATTACTCTCTGAGATCTCTGGGCGTTATGCTTACTGCAATGGGCACATTAATAACGTTTTCTTTCTTCACTTCCACGGGCAGACTCAACATCTACAAGGAAGACTATTCCAAAGAAAAGAAAAAAGATAAAAAGGAGCACAGCAACGATGATTAAACAAGCCCACAAGACGATGCGGGGCCTGGCAAGTGTATGGACACGAGGGTGCAGAAATGATTAATAAACTATTGAAGTTGAACAAGGCAACCAAAATCTTCTTTGTTATTTTGTTTTTTGGTTTTTTGGTAAGTATAATAGTATCTGAGAGGGACTTTGATTTAACAGTTCTCTTTTTAGGAATAATTATAGGGGCATTACTGGGATTTGTCTATTTTTATGGTATAGGAAGGCTTGAAATTCATAAAGGAGAGAAATACGGAAAAGCGAGTACACTCCTATCAAAGAATGTTGATATAAAAATAACAGGATATTACCTTGTCTCATTCCTCGCATTTTTAGGAGCAGGAATAAATTTTTTAATAGGGGGAGATTTCTCGGAATTAACCTTTTTCCTACTTTTCATGGCGATTGGGCTAATTATACCTCTTCTGTTCTTCATAAACACAAGAAGAATCAATCCGTACAAAACCACTAAAAAGGAGCAGAGTGATGATGATTGAACGAGCAGAAGATCTCGAGGATGATGCAGAACGTCTCCAGGGCCTGGCAAGTGTATGGACACGAGGTTGTAGGAATGATTGACATGGAAAAACTATCAAACATTAACAGAGAAACAAAACTTTTTTTTCTTAGTTTATTTTTTATTTCCTTGATCGGGGCAGTATTCATAGAGAAAGACCATATTTTTGTTCCACCATTTTTGGGCCTTGCTATAGGTGCTTCAGTAGGATTTGTCTCTCTTTATGTAACAGGGAGACTTGGGATTTATAAAAGTGACAAAAAATATGATACATTTTTTCTGAAGGATCATCCTTTCCTCTCAAAAAAACTGAAACGGTCTATCAGAGTGTACTACCTCACCTGGGTATCATTGTTCTTCATAGGATGCGGGATGGGATTGCTAGACTGGTATCCAGGCTCTACGTTCATTGTTTGTACCGCAGGAGGCGCAATAATGACATATTCTTTTTTTATCGCTGCAGGAAGACTCAATATATATAAGAAAGAGGAATATTCCGATTCGAAAAAGGACAATGGAGCGTTACCATGAACAGAGATAGAGAAGAGGAACGAGCCCACGATCTCGAAGAAGATGTAGAACGTCTGCAACGCCTGGCAAGTGTATGGACACGAGGGTGCAGTGGATGATTAACAAACTATCGAAGTTGAACAGAGAAACAAAAACCTTTTTTGTCATTTTGTGGTATATTCTTGTCTTAGGGATAGCGTTGATGCAGGAAACTCATTATTCTACTCTTCTTTTAGGGCATGTCGTCGGAGCCCTACTTGGAGTTATCTACCTTTACGGGATAGACAGGCTTGAAATTTATGAAGAGGAAAAATATGAGATAGTAAGGACACTTCTGTCAGAGAAGGTTAGTATTAAAATTAAAGGATATTTTTTTCTCCCCCTGATACTTTTTAGTATATCAACGGTAGCGATTTCTATGGAAAGAACTATAATGTCCTTCTTTTTTGTTCTTCTGGCACGATAATCCTTTTTGTTTACTTTTACAGCCTAGGAAGATTGGATGTGTACAAACACAGGAAGAATCAATCCGTACAACTCCATTAAAAAGGTGCACAGCAATGATTGAACGAGCAGAAGAAGATGCGGGCCTGGCAAATGTATGGTCACGAGGGTGCAGGAATGATTGATATGAGAAAGCCGTTTGAGTTGAACAGAGAGACAAAAATTTTCTTTTTTATTTTAGTTTTTATTTCTTCGATCGGACTTTTTTTAGAGCATTTTTTCCTCTACCCTGCAGTCGGTGCATTAATAGGATTCGGTTATCTCTATGACACTGGAAGGCTCGTTATTTCCAGGGAGAAAAAATATAGATCAAAAGATCATTTTCTTTCCCACAAGGTAGACAATAGAATAAAGAGTTACCCATTAACGCTATTATCAATTCTTTTCGTATCATTATTAGTTGTGTATGTCGCAGATGATCCTCCTCATTTTATATTAGCTGCAGTATGTGGAGCTGGCTTTACTTTTTTTTATTTTGAAGGGACGGGCAGACTCAATATCTGCAAGGACGGGCATAAGAAATAGAGGTAACCCTTGCTTAACCTTTTATTCCCAGAGAGAGAGTGTAGTATATGCCCTGGACTACCGAGGAACTTATAGATGGAAAGAGAGGAAAGGCACTGAGTCTCATTTTGCCCACCAAAGGGTGTTCGTATGACAAGTGCTACATGTGTTCGTACTCTCACGGTGTTACTCCTCAGGAGAATCTTCTTGAGATAGTTAAGGAAGGGGTAGAACAGAGGAATATTGACAAGGTAAAGATATTCACCTCCGGAAGTTTTTTGGATACTCAGGAGCTATCTGAAAAAGATCAGAAGGAGCTTTTTGCATATCTCTCGGGTACGGAGATAGAGGAACTCACCATCGAGAGCCGGCCTGAGTTTGTGGTGAAAGAGAGACTAAAAGAATTAAAGGAGATACTCAACAAGCCGTTGGAGGTGGCTGTAGGCCTGGAGTCTGCGAATGATCATGTACTGAGATACTGTGTAAACAAAGGGTTTACCTATGAAGATTTCCTCAATGCCACAGATACTCTTTCAGCTCTCGATATAAAAATAAAGGCCTATGTGCTTTTAAAGCCGTTGTTTCTTACGGAATATGAGGCAATTCTTGACGCGGTAGGTACCTGCGAGAAGATAGAAGATATAGCTGATGTTGTATCGATCAATCCCATGAGTATCCATAAAAATACCCTTGTAGAGTATCTCTGGTATAAAAGGGAGTACAGACCTCCGTGGATCTGGACATTGGTGGAGGTTTTAAATGAAATTAGCGATATGGATTTTTACAGCATCTGTCATCCCGTAGCTCTGGGAAAGAAGCGAGGTACTCACAACTGCGGCAAATGTGATGGAGAACTGCGGAGATCCATAGCAAGATACTCCATAAACAATAAAAAAATAGAGTACTATCATGAATGCAAAGAGGAATGGGAAGAGATTTTAAAGAGGGGATGGTAAATGATAGATGATTTGGATAAAAAAATACTGAATGAGCTGAATAAAGATGCAAGGCTGAGCTTTCGAGAGCTTGCAAAGAGCTTGGGAATTTCAGTTTCGACGGTCTCCCACAGAATAAAAAAAATGGAGGAGTCTGGAGTAATAAAGGATTATATTCCGCTAATAGATCAGAAAAAGGTGGGTTACGACTTTACTGCGGCAATAGAGATCTCCATAAAAAAGGGAAGGCTTGAGGATGTGGAAAAGAAACTTGCAGATTCACAAAACACGGTAGGTGTCTATGATATTACCGGCGTGTATGATGCACTTGTCATTGCGCGATTTGAAGACAGAGATCATCTCAATCAGTTTATAAAAAAGATTCAGAAGTTTAAGTTCGTGCAAAAAACGTATACATCTATTGTTTTAAATGTTATCAAAGAGGATATAACAATAACCTTTAATCGAGCGTAGCAACATCCACCACAGAGTCGTCCTCCACCCGTATTACTCTCACACCCTGGGTAGCCCTTCCAAAGAGAGATATTTCCTCGGTTCTAATTCGTATCATTATTCCTTTTTCTGTGATCACAAGCAGTTCCTCTTCTTCCACCACGGATTTGGAAACCACAACCTCACCATGCGTCAATCGTATATTGATCACGCCCTTGCCCCCCCGTCTCTGCAGAGGATACTCCGTCATATTTGTTCTTTTTCCGTACCCCTTTTCTGTTATGGTGAAAAGCGTTTTTTCCTCATCTGCTATATTTAAGCTTACGACCTCATCATTTTCAAGTGTTATGCCTTTCACACCCATAGTATTTCTCCCTGTGGATCTAACGTCCTCTTCTGAGAACTTGATACACTTACCCTTCTTAGTTGAGAGTATTATACTCTTGTTGCCATCTGTGGAGACAACATTCACCAGTTTGTCATTTTCTCGTAGGTAAATGGCAATTATACCCCCCTTTCTTGGGTTGGAATAGTCTTTTAGCTCCGTCTTTTTTACCGTGCCATTCTTTGTTGCCATAAAAAGATATCCCTCAAACTCCGACACGGGAATTGCAGCACTGACCTTCTCGTCTCTTTTCATTCTGAGAAGATTTATAATAGCTCTTCCTCTGGCCGTTCTCCCCGCTGTAGGAATCTGATACCCCTTAAGCCAGTAGACATTACCTTTATTTGTAAAGAAGAGGATATAATCATGGGTGGAGCACGCGAAAACAGCTTTGGTGAAATCTTCTTTTTTTGTGTTCATACCTATCACGCCCTTTCCGCCTCTTCTCTGCGTTCTGTACTTATCAACGTTGATTTTTTTAATGTAGCCAAGGTTCGAGAGTGTTATCACTACCTCTTCCTCAGGAATAAGATCTTCATCTTCAATTTCCCCCGTAGCGTGGATTATATCCGTTCTTCTCTCATCTCCGTATTTTTCTTTGAGTTCAAAAAGTTCTTCTTTTATTATTTGCAATACTTTTTCTTTTGAGGCTAAAATAGATTTTAGTTTAGAAATGAGCTCCTTAAGTTCTTTTAATTCTTCTCTGATCTTTCCTCTTTCCATATTGGTGAGTCTCCGGAGCTGCATTTTCAGGATAGCATCACTCTGTATCTCAGTAAGCTTAAATCGTTCCATAAGTCTTTTTTGTGCAGTACTGGTATCCTCGCTCTTCTTTATGATCCGAATAACCTCATCTATGTTATTCAGTGCAATAACAAATCCTTTCAGGATATGCGCTCTCTTCTCAGCCTTTCTCAGTCTGTACTTTGTTCTTCGTATAACAACATTTTCTCTATAGCTGATATACTCGCTGATCATTTCCCTTAGGTTCAGTACCTTTGGAACGCCGTTCACAAGGGCCAGATTTATAATACCGAATGTTTTCTGGAGATTTGTGTGGCTGTAAAGCTGATTCAAAACGAGGTTGGGATTTGAGTTTGATTTTAGCTTGATGAAAACTCTGATTCCTTTTTTATCAGATTCATCCCTAATATCGGAGATGCCTTCTATATTCTTTGTTCTAACCAGATCTGCAACTTTTTTTATTAGCCGTGCCTTGTTAACTTGATACGGAAGTTCCTCGATAATTATACTGCTTTTTTTGCCTTCTTTTATAATGGCTTTTCCACGTATAGTGATCTTTCCCTTTCCGGTCTTATATGCATGTACTATTCCTCCTCGCCCATAAATTATCCCCCCTGTGGGAAAATCGGGGCCTTTTATTATCTCCATGAGTCTACCAATTTCTGCATCCGGTTCGTCTATCACTTTTATTATGGCATCCACCACCTCATTCAAATTGTGCGGTGGGATATTAGTAGCCATTCCGACGGCTATTCCTGAGGATCCATTGATCAGAAGGTTGGGAAGCTTGGCAGGAAGAACCTCCGGCTCCTCCAGGCTCTCATCAAAATTTGGCTTGAAATCCACGGTATCCTTGTCAATATCCGTAAGAATCTCCTCTGCAATCTCCGCGAGTCTTACTTCCGTGTACCTCATCGCTGCGGCAGAGTCTCCATCGATACTTCCAAAGTTACCATGTCCATCAATTAAGGGATACCGGAGAGAAAAAGGCTGAACCATTCTTACAAGCGTACTGTAGACAGCGGCATCGCCGTGCGGATGATATTTTCCAAGAACCTCTCCCACAACCCTGGCTGATTTTTTATGCGGTTTGTTGTGGAACATTTTCATCGTATGCATTCCATAGAGTATTCTCCTGTGTACAGGTTTAAGGCCGTCTTTTACGTCGGGCAGCGCTCTATCCACGATAACGCTCATTGCATAATCCAGAAAGGATGATCTTACCTCTTCTTCGATCTGTTTTTCTACTACCTTTCCCATTTAAACACCCATGATCATTCTTGATAGATTCCGTGTTCCCGGTGCCATCCCCAGAACAAAGATCACGAGTTTCAGGAAGTTCTTGGCATCCTTATCCTCAATATCATCCGCTATGTACAGTGCAAGGATCACTATGAGAATTTTTATGGGAAACATAATCCATGCGCCTGTTAAATCAATGAGAAATGAGGGGAGAACATGCTGTTCCCAGTAATTGTAAAAATGGATGCCTGTAAATGTGGTGGAGGCATCAAAAACATGTGCGGCTATCAAATAGATGTTTCCGTCTAAAAAAGTATCAAATTTTCGAGTAAAAAGATATGTTGGGATCATTATTGCCAAAAATAACCCCAGAACTATAAGGAACGGCTCAATCATTTCCGTGTTCAGTATAACGAGCCCTACGCTAATTGCAGCAAAAATACCTCCAAAAATAAAGATAATCGTGTTCATATCGTATTTTTCTCTTAGAAACACCCCCAACACGAGAGCTATAAGAGCTAATATGGCTATTGTGAGATATATGCCGGGGGTTATAAGCAAGGCGGTATGGGGAAGCACCTCTCCGTCTACAAGGGCCCGCGTCGTTCCACCAAGAATCATGAAGGGAAAGAAAGCAAAAATGAATTTTTTATTTATTGTTATTTTCAATCGTTCCATAAGCTTAAAAAGGAGTGCAACCACCACGATCAGAATTATAGCGTATGTTAGTGTATTGACCACGTTATATCCTGTCCCGTACCGTATAGGGTCTATATAGTATTTTTTGATGAAATCCAGGATACCAAGATACTGATGCATACTAAGGTTTATAAGAGCGTGTATATAAAGTTTGTTATGCAGTTTCATGAAATGGAGATTCCTCGAAAGATTCTTCTTGGAAGTTGCATTCTGGAAAGGATACAGAAGGTCTGTAAGGACCTTAACTTGGAAGATCAACTGGTAATTAACGATGCGATAACAAGAAATATAGCCGGCGAGAGTGTCTCAGACTCTCTAAGATCTGAAAATCTGATTATCGAAAAGGCAGAGTACAAAGAGGTAGAAGGTGTGGTGGAATACATAAAAGAGAATGATTGCAGGAGTTTAATAGCGGTAGGTGGTGGCAGTGTTATCGATACCGGAAAACTGGCCTCGTTCACTGCAAAGATTCCATTTGTTTCCGTTCCTACCACTGCATCCCATGACGGTATGGCTTCTTCCAGAGCCTCTGTTGTAAAGGATGGCAAAAAGACATCATTTGAGGCCCATACGCCTATTGCAGTGGTAGCCGATACAAATGTAATAGTTCAGGCCCCCTATAGATTTTTAGCTGCTGGCTGCGGGGATTTGATAGCAAATTATACGGCGGTAAAAGACTGGGAACTGGCCTACCGCTTAAGAAATGACTACTACAGTGAGTACGCAGCCTCACTTTCACTTATGTCCGCAAAACTTATGATAGAAAATGCAGAAACGATAAAGGAAGGGCTTGAGGAGAGTGTGAGAAAGGTTGTAAAGGGATCGATCTCAAGCGGCGTGGCAATGAGCATAGCAGGAACATCACGCCCTGCTTCTGGCTCAGAACATCTCTTTTCCCATGCGCTGGATAGAATAGCCGAGAAACCCGCTCTTCACGGTGAACAGTGTGGTGTGGGTAGCATTATTATGATGTACCTTCACGGTGGAAACTGGAGAGAGATCCAAGGAGCTCTTAGGGCGGTAAAAGCGCCAACGAATGCCGAAGAACTCGGTCTCAGCGAGGAAGAGGTCATTGAGGCATTAATAATGGCACCAACAATACGGGATAGATACACAATTCTGGGTGAAAAAAAGCTCAAAAAGAGAGTTGCCACCAAAATGACACGAAAGACAGGAGTGATAGATTGATCTATACACTGATAGGCGAGGATATGGCCGAAGAAGGTGCTCAGTTTATTGCTCAGGACAGCGAGGTCTGTAAGGACTGCAAGCGCTACCCCACGTGTATCAAAAACCTAGATATGGGAAGAAGATATACAATAAAGAAAGTAAGAGACAAGACATTTAAGTGCAAGATTAGCGGAAAGGTGATACTGGTGGAGGTGGAGCCTGCAGAGATTCCACTGTTGGTGAAAAAGAAAAAGGCTATAGAGGGAATGGAGTTAAAGTTTAGCCCCCCATCCCATGAAAAAAAAGAGCTTTTCAATCCCTATGGGTTGGATCCTGGAGATAGGGTAAAGATAACAAGGGTCATGGAAAATCATGGCGATAAAAAGAAGGTCATGGTGGTGGTTTTATGAATATTTTTGGGTGCGATTTCCCAAATCCTGTTCTTCTTGCCTCAGGTGTTCTTGGCATCTCTCGTGAACTCTTTTTACGGCTTGAGAAGCTAAGAATCGGTGGGATAGTCACAAAATCCATTGGACTCACTCCGCGAAAAGGATATGAGAGTCCTACTGTGGTGGAACTGGAGTATGGAGTTATTAATGCCATGGGTCTTCCAAATCCTGGCGTTGATAAGTTTATCGAGGAAATAGAGGATCTCAATCTAAAAATACCCCTTATTGTCTCTATCTTTGGCAAAAACAGTGAAGAATTCGTTAAAATCGCTCAAAAGCTGGAACCATACGTTAATGCGATTGAGTTAAATTTCTCCTGCCCACATGCCGAAAAATACGGGATGGCCATAGGTCAGGATAAGGAATCTGTCTATGCAATCACAAAACACGTGAAAGAAGCGGTGGATACCCCAATACTTGCGAAACTTACCCCTAACGTTAACGATATTGTGCCCATAGCCAAAGCAGTGGAAAGAGGCGGTGCCGATGGGATAACAGCTATCAATACATTGAAGGCGTTGGCAGTGAGTATTGAGATGGAACGTCCCATCCTAAAGAATGTCTACGGAGGACTTTCCGGAAGATCTATCAAGCCCATAGCTCTGCGTTCTGTCTATGATATCTACAAAAATGTGAGTATTCCGGTAATAGGCGTAGGTGGCATCTCCTCTGCAAAGGATGCGCTTGAGTTCATGTTCTGCGGAGCTTCGCTGGTGGAAGTGGGAACTGCCGCAAGGGATCTAACTGTTTTTAAGGAAATAGCAGATGGGATCGAGAAGTTTTTAAAAAAGAAAAACTACACAGCTGAAACGATCATAGGAAGAGCCACAAAAAATATTTAAACCTTACTGAGTGCTACTGTGCAGGGGCCCATAGTCTAGTGGTTATGACACCGCCTTCACGAGGCGGAGATCCTGGGTTCAAATCCCAGTGGGCCCACTCTGAATTTTTCATCTGCGATAAAACTGACACATGCGAAGGCTGTGTCAGGAGGGTACAGCAAAGCTGTACCGCGTAATGTAGTAAATCAGAGATTTACTGCAGTACCTATCAGAGGAAACAGTGTTTTTAAGCCGTATTTTTTTTCAATTCTCTTTTTTTCCTCCAACAGTTCCTCAAAGTTTTCCAAAGTTTTTCCAGAGACTGCAAAGGGGTACGGTTCTTTTTCATCATAGGGGTGGATTTCATGTCCCGAAGAGTATTTATAGAGCTCTTTTGGGTTTTTACCGCAGTAATCTATCTCACATCCTCTTTTGAGCATGAGGAGTGCTGCTGCAAGATCCTGCTTATCCTCCATGATGCAGAGGACCCTCCCCTGAACGCCGACAGGCAGTCCTCCCGGACCATCAATCCTTTCTTTAAAAAGGTAAGCATGACCGTCAAGGAACTCTATCCCTATTTCCTCCTCAAAGTTTTCCAGATCCACCGATCCTCCTTTCTTTACAAGATGCTCCCCCACAATCTCATTCACTCTTCTGGAGGTAAGCGGAAACTCTTTGGTTATTCTCCTCGCAGAGACCCTGAATACCCCGCCGTTATATATTTCTGCCGCTGTTTTCTTTATTTTCTCTATGTCCTGTTTTATTCTTATGGAAGAAGAGAATGAGACGACACCAAAGATACTGCTTAAATCGCATTTTTCGCTTGATAAAATAACGATTCTCCCTCTAAAACGAAAAATACTCTTATAATCTATATTCAAATGACTTCGCATACTGCGAATTAAAGTATTTTCCCATTTCTTTCTCGTTTGCCGGGATTTTGTTCCTATCTCACCGTATCGTACTAATACAGAGTTATGTGGCAGCATTTTCTCCAAATTTGAAGGGCATTGGACTGGGGACACCGATCTCTCTGGCAGAGTTCATTGCAACAAGAAATGCTCGCGAGGTCAGGTTTGCGAGAATCTCTCTCTCCACAGTTTTAGATATTCTTTTTGAGTCTTTCCAGGTTTTTATAATCTCCTTTCTAACTTTTTCCGGACCGTGATATATTACCTTGCCCTTGAGTCGTATCTCCCCCATGGGGGGATCATAGTTAATTGCGAACTCAAAATCAAACTCCACAACCGTTGCCTTCCCGGATGCACTATCGATCTTATTTTCTTTAATATTTGTAATTTTTTGGGAAGGTGCTATCTTTACCGGCCCTTCAGGAGTTATACTTTCGTCTCTTGTTGCTTCTATTTTTTTCATCCTTACGCCAAGTACTGTCATCTATATCACCTTTACAGTAATAGAAAGACGGGTTTTTAAAGATATTCATTTGGGATATCCGAGATTGAGAACATCAGCTCGTGTTATTATCCCCGCAAAACTACTTTTGGACTTCACCAGCACTGCGTTATCTTCCCTTAAAAGCGGTAGTACTGCATCCATAACCTCATTTTTCGGTACTACGGGGAAGGGCTCTTGCATAATAGTCTTGACTTTTTTTTCGGCGAACTCTTCTATCTTATATATATTTAGTTTTTTTAAGACGCTCTTCTCTGTAAGACTGCCCACCACAGTGTCTCCCTGAATCACGGGAAGCTGGGATATATTATTCTCTCTCATGAGATCCATGGCATGAATTAACTTGTCCTCAGGATTTACAGAGATAATAGGAGAGTTCATCAGATCTTCTGCCCTTTTAATATCTTTTCTAAAATGTTCCAGTGCCCTCAGGATCTTATTAAATGTAGATATCTTCGGATCTATCTTTTTTCCCTCTACTTTTGCAATGTACGCCTGAGAAACTCCTGCTTTTTCAGCTAACTGCGTTTGTGTAATATCGAGTTTCTTTCGCAGGATTTTGATCTCGCCTATATCTATCATTCCCATATACTATGTTAAAGGCCTATATAAAGGTTACATTTCCCTTGTCGGAACTTTTTTTATCTCTTCCCCCTCATAAACGATGTTACCTCGCAGAATCACCTTTTTTACCACACCTCTGAGGGTCATGCCATCGTACGGCGAAAATCTGGATTTTGAATAGAACTCTGCAGAGTCCACATCCCACTCCTTTTTCTCAATGAGGGTAAAATCAGCATCTTTTCCTTTTGCGAATCCTTTTCTTTTGCTGACAAGGCTGGCAGGGTTTTCTGATATGAGCAAGGCCAGTGTTTTGAAGGGCAGCTTTTTCCCGAAGGCTGCGTTCATCATAAGCGGAAGAACTGTTTCTATTCCGGGAATACCGTACGCACCCTCCTGTTTTTCCTTTTTGGTATGCGGTGCATGGTCAGAGGCAACGACATCTATTGTTCTGCCGAGTTCCTTCCAGAGGGTTTCTCTATCCTTTTTTTTACGTAGGTTTGGTTTCACTGACTCGCTACCTTCGGGTAGCAATAAATGGTGCGGCGTAACTTCCACAGTGATATTCTTATCTTTATGTTTTTTAAGAAATAATATTTCCTCTTTAGTGGAAACATGACATATATGCAGCTTTGTTCCGTACTTGGCCGAAAGTTTCACGCATTTTTTTATCCCCTCCAGATCAGCGTGGATAGCTATGGGGTTTTTATACGAAAAAACTCTGTCCAAATCACCCTTAAACATTAGGTGTCCTGTGGTATCACTTAAAAAGAGCTTAATAAACTTATACCCGTTAAAGAAAGAGAGATCATCGGTAACATTAAAGTTTATTCCATAATCACAGTAGGCTTTTTCCGCAAAGAGAGCCCGACGCTTTTCAAAACGCTCCTCTGTATCCACAGGCGGATCAGTATTGGGCATGTCTACAATGCCTGTTATACCACCGCTAATAGCAGCTCTTGTTGCTGTTTCTACGGTCTCTTTATGGCGTTGATTAAAATCCCTGCAGTGAACATGCATATCTATAACGCTCGGTAAGGCCATACAGCCGTTGAAATCTATTCCTTTTCCAGAAAAAGAGCCAATGTCCGTGATTTTTCCATCTTTTACCATAATATCGCAGTGTTTTATGCCGCGAGAGGTCACCACATTCAGGTTTTTAAGGAGCATTAGTACCACTAATTTTGCAGGTTTTTATTCTTTTGTCTCTCTGCGTTACTTCACATAGATCGTGAGATCTGAGGAATCCGTGGCAAAACTACCTTTAGTTCTTATAACGAGCGTATAGTTTCCAGGTTCGACAGACTCATCAATCATTACCTGTACGGTAAAGATCTCTACAGAAAATCTCTCTATGGTGGTACTTTTCGGCGAGATCTCGATTTTCATACCCTCTGGAGCATTTATCTTAAGACTGACGTTGTGGGCATCCAGCAGCCCTATGTTGGAAACACCCACTTCTATCGTATGAG
>JAYEIH010000048.1:7709-16622 GCA_034659995.1 Methanobacteriota archaeon | reverse complement strand
ATTAAGGTGGAGTAAATGAAACTGAGAAATTATATAATCCGGAGGCTTATCTTACTCATCCCTATTCTTTTAGGAGTGACTATTCTGACGTTTACCATATCACATCTAATCCCTGCAGACCCCGTGAGACAGTGGGCAGGGGGTGCAAAGGCTAGTCCAGAAACGATTGCAAGAATAGAGGAAGAAATGCATCTTAATGAGCCTTTGTATAAGCAGTATGGGTATTATTTGAACGATTTAGCACATGGAAATCTTGGGAAGTCCTACACCGAGATGAGACCTGTGGCAGAATGTTTAAAACAGTACTTTCCGGCAACAGTGGAGCTTAGCATCCTTGCAATGATGTTGGCGATAGTGGTGGGGATATTTACAGGAGTGATATCTGCCGTAAAGAGGGATAGTCCAATAGATCACGTTACCCGCCTGATAGCTATCACAGGAGTATCCCTCCCAATATTTTGGCTTGCATTAATGCTTCAGCTTACTTTTGCATACCACTACAGTATTTTTCCATTGGACAGCAGGATTGCAGTAACTATAGGTCCTCCTCAGCATATAACAGGTTTTTATACTATTGATAGTTTAATTACAGGGAACTTAACAGCCCTTAAGTCTTCTCTCTATCATTTGGCGCTTCCTGCCTTCACGTTGTCCTTTGCTTCTCTTGCCATTATTTTGAGGATCACACGGTCGAGCATGTTAGAAATAGTAA
Source organism: Methanobacteriota archaeon (assembly GCA_034659995.1). Lineage (GTDB taxonomy): Archaea > Methanobacteriota_B > Thermococci > Methanofastidiosales > B48-G16 > JAYEIH01. The sequence continues at coordinate 15,910 of JAYEIH010000048.1, read as the reverse complement.
GATCAGATTATATACGGACCGCACGGGCAAAGGGACTCAAAGAGAGAACGGTGATTTACAAGCATGCACTGCGAAATGCGTTGATACCAACGGTTACCATAGCAGGGCTGAGCTTTGCGTTTCTCTTGGGGGGAGCTGTTCTGACAGAGACAATATTCAACTGGCCCGGAATGGGAAGATTTGCCGTGACCGCCGTTCAAAACTTAGACTTTCAGTCTGTTATGGGGTTTACGGCTGTAATGGCGGTGATAATGGTGCTGGCGAATCTGACGGTCGATATCCTATACTCTGTTATAGACCCGAGAGTGAGGTTAGGTGATTAGATGGAATTTATTGATAGATGGAAAAAGAGAAATGAGTCGAGAATAAAGGAGACAAAGTTTACGGTCAATCTTTTTAGGCACAGCCTTCTTTCAATGGTTGGCTTGACACTGATACTCTTCATGGTTTTCATAGCCATATTCGCGCCGTTTTTAGCGAAAGATCATCCTGAGTATGCGAAGCTTGTCAATCCGCAGGGAAAGATGGTTGAGGAGCAGAGATGGGAGTTACATTTTGATGAAAAGCTTGAAGGTCCTTCATGGGAACATCCCCTTGGAACTGATGATTACGGCCATGATATCTACAGCATGATAGTCTATGGATCCAGAATATCTATTAAGATAGCGATCGAGGTTGTTCTCATTGCAACGGTTGTGGGCGTTCTGCTTGGATCATTAGCAGGATACTTTGGAGGCAAGGTTGATGAAATTGTAATGAGAATTACCGATATTTTTTTCTCCATCCCTTATCTTATCTTAGCAATGGCCTTCGTTGCAGCTCTGGGAAGAAGCATTGAGCACGTCATGTGGGCCATGATCATTGTATGGTGGCCAGGATATACAAGGCTGATCAGAGGGCAGGTGCTTAAGACAAGGGAGGAGACGTATATTGAGGCAGCGAGATCTCTGGGCACCTCTGACTTGAAGATAGTATTTAGACACATCTTGCCAAACTCATTTGCACCCGTTTTTGTGCAGATGACTATGGATGTTGGCTCCGTAGTTCTTACGGCTGCAGGTCTGAGTTTTATTGGATTGGGTGCACCTCCAGGGACAGCGGAGTGGGGGATAATGGTTTCACTGGGGAGAACATATATCTTCCAAGCTTATTGGTATGTTACCTTTCCGGGGATAGCTATAGCCCTCTTTGTGCTGGGCTTCAACCTGCTTGGAGACGGACTGAGAGATGTCATGGATCCAAAGCTTAGGAGATGATCAGATGAAGAAATTACTGAATGTAAGTGACCTGAAAACTTATTTTTATACGTATGAAGGAGTAGTAAAAGCACTGGAAGGCATAAATCTTGATATCTATAAGGGAGAGTCTTTTGGGCTTGTGGGGGAAACAGGATGTGGAAAGAGTGTAACGGCACTTTCCATAATGCGTTTGATACAGTGGCCACCAGGAAAAATAATAGATGGCAAGGTGGAATTTGATGGGAAAGACCTTCTAAGCTTGCCCGAAAGTGAGATGAGAAAGATGAGGGGAGCAGAGATCTCCATGATCTTTCAGGAACCTATGTCTTCATTGAACCCTATTTTTACGATTGGAGGCCAGATAGCAGAGGCCATTACACTCCACCAGGACCTTGATAAGGGAGAGGCAAAGAAAAAGACCCTGGAGATGTTAAACCTTGTTGGAATGCCAAATGCGGAGGAAGTATTGGACCAGTATCCTCACGAACTTTCAGGTGGCATGCAGCAGAGGGCGATGATCGCAATGGCGCTCTCATGCAAACCTGCACTGCTGATAGCCGATGAGCCGACTACGGCGTTAGATGTTACAGTACAGGCTCAGATCCTTGAGCTTATTCAGACGGTAAATGAGGAGATGGATTCTTCGATGCTCTTAATAACCCATGACCTCGGCGTCATTGCACAGGTCTGTGAGAGGGTTGCTGTTATGTATGCAGGGTACATTGTAGAGGTGGGTAAAGTGAAACAGATATTTAAGAATCCTTACCATCCCTACACAAAAGGTCTTGTGAAAGCCATTCCAAAGATCACCACAAGCACGAAAAGACTGGAGGTAGTAAGAGGAGTAGTACCGAACCTCATTACGCCGCCACCAGGATGTAGATTCCACCCTCGATGTGATCACGCGATGGAAATTTGCAAGGAAAAGGCTCCAAAGATGATCGAGGTAGAAGAAGGGCACCAAGTTGCTTGTTTTTTACATGAAGAGGTGAGATAAATGGTAGAGTACATCTTGGATGCAAAAAATGTTAAAAAGTACTTTCCGATTACGGGAGGATTATTTTCAAGTGTTATTGGTAATGTGAAAGCAGTTGATGATGTAACGCTAAAAATAAAGAAGCATAACTGTGTTGGTCTCGTTGGGGAGTCAGGGTGTGGCAAAACAACATTTGGAAGGACTGTTCTCAGACTGCTCGATCCTAATGGGGGTAAAATACTCTTCGAAGGCAGAGACCTGGCCGATATAAGGGGAAAAGAGATGAGAGAGTTACGGAGGGATATGCAGATCGTTTTTCAGGATCCGAACTCCTCCTTGGATCCTCGGTTCACTGTGAAAAACATTATAGGAGAACCATTTTCTAATTTTACAGATGTCAAGGGGGAAGAAATGGTCAAGAAAATAATAGGACTCCTGGATCTTGTGGGATTAAAAAAAGAACATCTTTACAGGTATCCACATGAGTTCTCTGGAGGTCAGAGACAGAGAATAGCCGTTGCAAGGGCCATAGCCTTAAATCCTAAGTTTATAGTTCTGGATGAGCCGACATCAGCATTGGATGTCTCTGTTCAGGCAAAGGTCTTGAACCTTTTCCAAGATCTACAGGATGAACTTAATCTCTCTTACCTATTCATTACCCACGATCTCAGTGTTGCAAAACACATGGCTGATTCCATAACTGTGATGTATGTGGGTAAAATTGTAGAAAAAGCTAAAACAGAAGACTTGTTTGAAGAGCCGCTCCATCCGTATACACAGGCCTTGCTTTCTGCCATACCTGTTGCAGACCCCGATTATAAGATGCAGAGGGCCCCTCTAAAAGGAGATGTACCGAGCCCTGCAAATCCTCCCAAAGGCTGTAGATTCCATCCGCGTTGTCCAAAGGCAATGGATATCTGCAGTGAGGAAGAGCCGGAACTGAAGGATGTGGGTGGGGAGAGACAAGTAGCATGCCACCTTTACTAAAATCTTTTTTTACTCTTTTTATTGTATTTTTCGTCTGCGATATTGCAGTTTTTTATGGTATTTCTCAGACTGCAGATATAACTAAACCGCAAGTTATTCCCTTTGAGAATGTCTCTTCTATATATATGGGCGGTAGACATTTTATTTATGGCACTCAGGCTGGGCAGGTAATTTTGGATTGGGACACGTATAAGGTCAACGGCGAAGTAAAGAGTATTTACGGAGAAATGGGGAATGCATTTGTTCTTGTAAGCACAAAATATAGGCTCTACTGCTTTTTTCGTGAGTTAAAATGGGAACATCCCTTAAAAAATTGTCGGATAGTGGGCATCGGTTCGTATTTTACACATACGTTCATTCTGGCTAATATGGTGGTCATGAGTGATGAAGGGCTATCGGTCTATGAACGATCAGGTGAACTACTCTGGAACTTCCCTGTTAAAGGGATATGTGATATGGACGATGCGGGAGATGAAATTGTTATTGGCGCCGATCGTCTCTATTTCTTTAAAGACTCCAATGAGTTTTTAACTGATTATAAGAATTATGAAAACCCTCCTTACAAAATATATGACATTCAGTCTGTATCTCTCGATCTAAATTGGAACGGGAGAAAACTTGCCGTTTTAACCGGAGATGAACTTATATACTATGAAGAAGACGAAGAACAATGGAGGATACCTGCTTCCGGAGACAAAGTTTCCTTTTGCAGGCATGAAAGTGCCATTGCTCTTAAGGATGAAACGGGTTTAAAGGTGTATAATCTTTCTGGGGAGCTTATTAAGGAATACAAAGGGCAGTATTTTGCGACGCAGGGAAATTATCTTTATAAACTTTCAGAGGGTACTATCTATTCTTACTCAGATGATAAAGCAGTTTGGAAATCAGCCGTTCCCAACGGAAAGGTCTTTATAAATGAAGAAGGAGATAACCTTCTTATTCTAAAGGAGAACAAAGGGTATTATCTCTCACAGCCAAAGACTTTTCTTCCGGGGTACAGGAAGTACTGGGGTATTTTTCTTCCTTTTCTTATTTTACAGTTTTTGATAATTTTAAGACGAAGGTTTTCTATTTCGATTGAAAATAGGGAGGCAAAGATCGGCGCTGTTCTTGGCCTAATATTTGCATTACTAAATTTGAATTCTACACTGCTTCATGGTCAGGCATTTGTTGTGAGCGGATGTATAGGTTTTTTGGGCGGAAGTATTGCAGCAAGAAGCAAAGGAGAGCTGTGGGGAATACCATTGGCGGTGGGTACCTGCATTATTATGGGGGCAGTTCTATCACAAATTTTGGCATTTTACCACTGGATATTCTATCTCATTCCATCATATCCCGGAACGGAAGCTCTGGGCTATATGGTTCAGGGATTCGGTGTAGGATTAGGAGGAGGATTTTTTAGTGCAATTATTGGGATTTTTCTAATCCGCTATTTTTGGCAAACTACTTAAAACTTTACTTAGGAGGTCGTCTATGGACAAAGAAGATATACCTTCCAAGGAAAAATGGGAGGAAAGAGAAGAGATACAGTTGGACTGGAAGGATTATGTAGCTTTTTTTCTGGCCCTTCTTCAAACGGCCTTTTTGCCGTTTATCCTCTTCATCATAGTACTTTTAGTTTTCGTTTTCGTAATAATGATCATATGAAGCGCATTGGGATAACGAGGTATGGCATTGTATATGCTCTTTTGATGGTTTTTATAGTGTTATTAAATATAGGGTATTCTCCCCGTAGCAATGAACATTTAGAAGAAAACTATGAACCTTTCCAGATAGCGCTGGACAATGTCCATGGAAATGCCAAAAACGATCTTTCAAAATTGAAAAATAATTTTTCTTGTGAACAAATACCTTTTTTTCCTATAACATCAAAAGTTTTATCAAATTATAATCTTTTAATAATTTCAACTCCTAAAAATGCTTTTTACAGCTCTGAAATAGAGGCCATAGAGAGTTTTGTGAAAGAAGGGGGAGATCTAATAGTTATGGGAGGGAGAAATCTTAATCCTCTCCTTTCAATGTTTGGTGTGAATATAACAGGTATAAAACTTCGAGGAATGAGTTATCTGCCTCAGAGACCCGGTGAAAAAAGCTGTAATTTCAAACTGAATGATCTTGAGGAGAATGAACTGACAAAAAATATTGATTCCCTCTATTTTAAGGAAACAACCCTAATCTCTGGAGATTTTGACCTCACAGCTTCACGGATTTATTATTATGGCATCCCCCGTCCCAGTACTTTAGTCGGTGTAAAAAAGCATGGACATGGGAGGCTTCTTGTTGTAGGGAGTTTTTTGGATCCAATCTATGAAGGCAACCGAGTTCTTATTAAGAATTTTATGCCACCAGAAAAGTTCAAGAATAGGGAGAAATATAATGCTCTTTACTCCTATCAAAAAATGGTGGGAAACCTCACACGGAACGGAGATCTTGATCGCGCGTTGACCCTCGAGAATGCATGGAATGTATATTTCAAAGGAGATGTTCCGACGCCTTCCAATCCTCCTGCGGGATGCAGATTCCATCCACGATGTAAGTATGCAAAGGAACAGTGCAAGAGTGAGGTTCCTCCTCTGAGAGATATGGGGGATGGACACTTAGTTGCTTGCCACTACCCGCTGGATCAATAATGAACAAAACGAACAAGATACTCATCGCAGCCATTTTTGTTTTTTTTCTTTTCTCTGCTTATGTATATGATGAGTACCGAGATTGGAAAGCAGAACAGCCAGTAGCTCATCACTTTAAAAGTGAAAGTTATGAAAGCCCCACCCATACGCCTCGCGGTCTATTTTTTTTGGACGGATATATTTGGATATCTTCTTCATATGATCATAAGTTAATTAAGTACGATCTTGAGGAAGAGAAAGTGGCAAAGTCATTTGAAATACCCGGATTTGAACCTACAGGTCTTACATACGACGGAGAGAATTTTTGGTATGCCGATTACGGCAAGAGAACGATATATGAGGTTTCAACGGAGGGAGAGGTCTTATCCAGCTATAAAACACCGTACAGCACACCCTATGGCGTCACGTGGGACGGTGAAAATCTCTGGATACTTGACGTATTTGGTCTTGAGGAGTATCCGGGAGATGTTAAGGGTTCAGAGGGAGGAATATACCCCAATGCTATTATATATAAATATATACCAGAAGAAGATAAAATTTTGGAGGTAATCGAGTCACCGACACCCTTCTCGGGCGACATCGCGTATAAGTATGGAGAACTAATTATTACGGGATGTATCTCCCAGAAGGTATTTCATGTTGATATTAGTACGGAAATTACCACACAGTGGTACATCTCTCCAGATAACATTCCGCGAACAGTAGCTGATGGGGGGGATAGCATAGTCTATCTCTCTGGGATGGAGACACGGAAGATATGGAAGGTAGATCTGGGTAAAAAAGCCCTGTATAGAGATGTTGTTGGACAGCAAGACACAATCGTACCCTTCTGGCTTATAATCATCTTTTCTCTCTTACTCCTACCAATAATCTTGGATGAAATTACAGGAGAGAGATATCCAAAACAAAGAAGTTTTATTGAGAGGGTATTCTCTTTTTTGTCGCTAAGTACTTCGCTCTTTCTTTTAAAGATAAGCGCAGTGTCCGTATTTATTTGTTATATCTCTGATTATTTTTTACTGAGAAAGATTACTGTTTTACTCACCAAAGAACTCCTTGGGATCTGGGAAATTTCAGTTACTTCCCATATATCTGAAGGAATTGTTTCTCTGGGAGGATTTGTTATAACACGTTCATGTCTCTCGCTTATTTTTTTAGCCCTACTTATCGGCTTCCTCTTTGCAACTTCTATTAATCTTAAAAAGAAAGTATTTCTCTCGTTTTTAGGAGGATGCATAATTTTTATGTGGAATGTTGCGAGATTAAGCATTCTTATAGTTTTGAGTAATCATGGTGTCTCTTATCTCATTGCACACGATCTTTTTTTCTATGGTGGAGGCACTATTATATTCATACTAGTACTTGAGGTCTGCAGTTTCTTTTCCACAGAGATCAAAAAAGAGTTTTCATCTGTTTCAAAACACATAAAAGAAAAGATTATACTCAGATATTCCACTGTAGTGTAGGGGTATTTTATGATTGAAAAGGAAAGAGATACAAAGACGGAAGGGGCACACCCCCCCCTGAAAAAAGGGGGTAGCAAGAAAGAGAACAAAGAAGAAAAACACGAAATAAAAGCTGATAGAACAGATATAATTGCCTTTATAATTGCACTCTGGCAATTGTTCCTCCCTCTTCTTCTTGTTTTTATTTTTATGTTTATAGTAGCCCTTTTAATTGCATATTTTATTCTGTGATGTAGCAATCTCCAGCCAAAAAGAGATTGGTGTTGTTACAGTGTACTTTTTATTGAGTACTCCCTCGTTTCCGCTTCTCTCTCCTCTTCCGATGAGCCCGTCATAGCCTCTCTGATCCTAAGTTTGTTGTTTAAATTCACATTGAGTTTGTAATTATCCCCAATTTCCTCATCAAAGCTCTTTTTTATCGCTTTTTTTATTCCAACGTTCAGTCTATCCCTTGCCTTTTCAGGGGCTTCTCTATACACGATACATCTGGCGAAAACACCAATATTGCTGTTCAGAATACCTCCTCGTAAGAATGCCTCAAACCCCGTAAGGGAGATCTCCATAAATAACGTCTTGGCACAAAGAAAATCTTGTACATTGTTCAGCACTTTTGATTTCATTCTATTTTCAAATTCTAAGAGCTCCTCTCCTCTTCCCCCGATTAGTTCTATCACAGTTTCATCCGAGGGATCTCTTATCCTATACTTCTTTAAAAGTTCCTCTCTATCCAGTTTTTTTTCAGAAATATCTTTTTTTCTTTTTACTTTTTCTCCATCCAGTTGGCAATGCCCGTTCAGCTCCAGAGCCATTTCATATTTGAACTCTTCTTCATACGCCACAAACTCTATTGCAGCGTGTTTGTACTTCATCTCCTTCATACGGTTAAGACTTTCATTACCTCGGA
>JAYEIH010000048.1:0-7609 GCA_034659995.1 Methanobacteriota archaeon | reverse complement strand
TTTCCAAAGATGCGAATATATCCCAAGAACCTTCCGTCAATATCCTCCAGTACTTCATCGACATCATAGTCTTCTTCTTCCTGATATTTTATTGTCGTTCCTCTCGGTAGTTCCACTTTATCTCCTCTTCTTATATACTAACACAGGAATAGAAACTATTTAAACTTTTTTTATCCACCTTTAAGTTTAAAAAAGTATAAAAAATGAGTTTAATAACTCGATTTATTTTTTATCTCATTTATTTCACATTTAGAGAAAAAGTATTTATTTTTTCAAAATAATATTTTATAACATTATATTTCTTTGCCCTGTTTGAAATCTCACCACTCTCTTTTTCTTGCTTAATTTGCTCTAATGTTACCTCTCCGTTCAAAATCATTTCAGAGGTCTTGGGCATGATAATTTTGTGTCCTTGTTGAATCAATTGTTCAGCAATCTTTTTTATTTCGTGGGTAAACTCCAGACCTGCACAAATTGCAATCTTCATAATAATTAGTAAATCTAAAATGATTTAAAATTTTATTGAAAATAGAGGCAGAATCAGATTGAGCATAGCATATTCAATTAAGAGAAGTTTCCCCTTGCGGAAATTTGGGTGAGGAGCGAACCGTGCCCCGAACCGTATATCCCTTGTTATATGACCCGACGACTGAAAGGAGGAGAGCGCAGCGCGGTAAGGAGCGAAGTGAAGTGAGTTGAGAATTAGTTCATTCGAGTACGTAGCAACTTCAAATAAGATAATAAAGGGCAAAATTAACGTTCTAAGTGATTTAGAAACCAATCATCACTTAACTTTACAAAGATATCCATATAATCATAAAATCCATGGTCAGCTTTATCAACAAGTTCTAATTTAGAATCTTTTGATAATAATTTTATTGCTTCTTCTGAATCAGTATATGAGACGCTCGCATCTTCTTTTCCATGAATTATCAGAATGGGGCAGTCAATATTTTCTAATAAGTCTTTTTGGTTTACAACTTCTCTATCTTTCAACATTTGTTTATCTATTAAAATTGTTTTACGAACACCCTTATCTCTGATTTTAGTAATATATCCTTTTTCATCAAGCTCCTGTAATTGCTCTTTAGAGTATCTTTTATCCCAAGTATATTTAATTTTATTAGTAACAGGAGCCCATAAAACCATGGTAATAATTTCAGGAGTAAAACATTTTAGCGAAATTAAACCTCCAAGGCTATGACCAAAAAGACCGATTTTCTGATAACCTTTTGATTTTACAAACTTGATTGCAGATTTTAAATCATCAATTTGTTTATCAACTGTTAAAGTATCATCATTACTTTCACCACAACCACTAAAATCAAAAGTTAAAACATTATATCCTGATTGATTAAGTGATCCTGCAACTTTATTAAATCTGTCCCATTCTGATTTATCTCCAGTAAATCCATGAGACATAATAATTATTGATTTTGATTCAGAAGTATAAAGATGACCTACTAATAATTGGTTTCTTGAATTATTGAATGTAACTCGTTTCATAACAAATTAAAATAGCTTATAATATGTAAAGTTTAAGTTAATTTTGCCCCTTCTATAACTCTAAGGACCAATTCTCAATTTCATTTAACATATAGGTTTATGAGAAGTTTTGCGGAGTGAAATGGAGCAAAATTTGGACGGAGAAGCCTGTAAGGTTTCGTAGTCTTTTAATACCTCTTATATTCTCCGTTAGGATTGGTTTTTAGTGCAAGATTCCGTAGCGCAGCGAAGGAAAAATTAAAGTAAATTTGAAGTCCGTTCCATCAAAGGAGCGAAGCGATACATCAAGAATAATAATCTGGGGGCAGTTTTTGATACCTTTATAAAGAATCGTTACTATATTATCTAAAGAAGTCCTGCCAAAGGTGGAATTTGGGAAAAAATATTGATTTTTTCTTTTTGTCCGTTGTTATACGCTTCCGACAGAGACAAACCTTGCAAAACAAGGCGAAGAGTTTGGAAACGAAGGCAATAACATTGAAAATTATATCTGGGAAAATAAACAGTTATTAAGGAGTGTGTTATCATGAATACTACGACGTGGAAAAACGAACTTAAAAAAAGCATTTGTACTATTGCACAGCTGAAGAAATACATAAAATTAACTCCAAAAGAAGAGAGACAATTACAGAAAGTTATGGAAGTACACCCCATGCGCATTACTCGATATTATATGTCTTTGATTGATAGTAATGATCTAAATGATCCTATCAGAAAGATGATAGTTCCTTCAGAAAAAGAGTTGAATCTTTCCGGCTCCTATGATACAAGTGGCGAGCGAGAAAACACAAAAATGCCTGGCTTACAACATAAATATTTGCAAACGGCCTTGGTTTTAGCAACAAATAGATGCGCAAGTTATTGTAGATATTGTTTCAGAAAAAGACTAGTTGGTCTGCCAACTAAAGAGATAATGTCTAGATTTAGCGATATGACAAAGTATATTGAGAAACATGAAGAGATTAATAATGTGCTTATAACTGGTGGTGATCCTTTTATTTTGCCAACAAGAATAATTGAGAAATTCTTAGAGAAACTTTCAACTATCTCTCATCTAGATTTCATAAGATTTGGAACAAAAGTTCCGGTAACATTTCCAGATAGAATTCTAAAAGATAAGAAGTTGCTGACCTTGCTACAAAATAACTCACTGAAGGATAGAAGAATATATGTGGTAACCCAATTTAACCATCCGAAAGAAATTACCAAAAAATCCATTAGTACCGTAAATAAACTCATTCTCTCTGGGGTAATTGTGAATAATCAAACCGTTTTACTCAAAGGTGTGAACGATAATCCAGAAACCTTAGCTGAACTACAGAATAGACTTGTGAGTATTGGTGTTAACCCCTATTATGTTTTCCAGTGTCGACCTGTAAAGAGAGTCAAAAATAATTTTCAAGTTCCATTGTATAAAGGTTATGAAATTGTTGAAAACGCGAAAAAGAAGCTTAATGACCATAGTAAAAGGTTTAAGTATATTATGTCTCATCGGAGTGGTAAAATAGAGATTATAGGCATCATTAATGATTATATCTACTTCAAATATCATCAAGCAAAAAATCCTAAAAATATTGGAAAACTGTTTAAGAAAAAAATAAACAAAACAGCTGGGTGGCTAGACGATTTATAATAAGATTCATCCTAACCTTCGTTTCCAAATTGCACATAACATATCGGGTTAAAAGAAGTTGGGCGTCAGCCCAATTTGGATGGAGCGAATGCAATGAGCGAAGTCTTTTAATCCGTGTTAAGTGAGTGCGTTAGCACCGAGCCAGAGTGCAACGTCTTTTCTGAAGAAAAAGCTGGCGAGAGTAAAAATGGCTCGCAACCGAAAAAATCAAATAAGTTCTTTCATCTTATCAAAAAACCCTTTTGTCGTTTTTATCTTATCTCCATTCATTCTTACAAACTCCTTTAATATTCTTTTTTGACTTTTGTTTAATTTTTCTGGTATTTTGACAATAACTCTTACTAGCTGGTCTCCCCCTTTGCGAGTATGCAAATCAGGCATGCCCTGTCCTTTTAATTTAAAAATAGTGTGGCTTTGTGTTCTAGCTGGGATTTTTAATTTTGCCTTTCCGTTTATAGTTGGAATAGTTATCTCGCTACCAAAAATTGCTCTACCTATGCTTATTGTTGTTTTACAAAATAGGTCATTCCCCTGCCTTTCAAATATTGGATGTGGTTTTATATGAATAGCTACATATAAATCTCCAGCTATGCCTCCATTAAAGCCTGCTTCGCCGTGTCCAGCTATTCTTAAATAGCTGTCGCTGTTAACACCTTTTGGAATTTTAATTTCTATTTTCTTTTTTTTGTTTTTTCCTCCCTCTTCCCTTGCATTCAGGACATTTTTCTGCAATTATTTTTCCTGAACCACCACAATCAGCACAGGTTGTGATAAAAACAGTCTGGCCAAAAGGACTTTGTTGAACCTTTCTTATTCGTCCAGAACCATTACATTTAGGACACATTTCCAATTTTCCATCTTTTGCTCCGGTACCTTTGCAACTTTTACAGCTGACAAACATTGGAATTTCTATTTTAGTTGTTAGACCATGAAAAGCATCTTCTAAAGAAATTTCTAAATCATATTTTAAATCAGCACCTGGCTGTGGGCTTCTTTCTTCTTTTTCAAATCCTGAAAAAATATCATATACTACCTTAAAGAGGAACGGGGTATTGAGTACAGTATAGATGTAGAGGTTAAGTACTGATGAATAGAGAAACAAAGGAAAAGTATAACAGAACTGCCACCTTTTATAACAGGAGATACAGGAAAATACAGGAAACTAAATACAGTATAATGATAGATTTTCCTGTAGAAGGGAAAGTATTGGATATAGGTTGCGGCACAGGGCTTCTTTATGATTTTTTGGGCTATGAAGATTATACAGGCCTGGATATATCCCTTGAAATGCTTAAAAAAGGAAAATTCGCCGGGAAAATCCTTGCGAACTGTGAAACATTGCCGCTTAAGAGCGAAATTTTTGAGTACGTGTTCTCATTTACTGTTCTACAGAACCTCCGATCGTATAAAATGATCCATGAAGCGTATAGGGTCTTAAAAAAAGGAGGGATTTTTGTTCTTACGACCCTCAAAAAACGTTATACAGGGGAGGTACATGAGGCACTGAAACCATTTGAGATTCTCGATAAACGCATTTGCGGAGAAGATATCGGGTTTATATTAAAAAAACCTTTCTAACGTTTTTTGATGCACGGATGCGGAATAAGGATTATAACGCCTTAATGTCCGCCACAATATGCCATACCCCCGGCGAAAACTTCTTCACCCTTCGCATGGAGATGATCTCATAGTTTTTAGTCACTGCACGGATTTCCTTGTGGATGGCTTTGGGATAGAAATTCTCGACAACGGTCTGATGGTAATGAATAATTCCTCCTTTTTTTACGATTTCAAAGGCTTTTCCCAAAAATTCGTTTGTTTTTCGGAGGTACCCCATTACAACTCTGTTACCCGTTCCGGAAAAATCCAGGCAGTCCATATTCAGGGCTTCCACACGATCTTCCACGTTGTTAAGTTTTATGTTCTCCTGCAAATAATGAAAAGCCTCCGGGTTTTTTTCTATTGCGGTTACAGAAGCTCCAGCATGGTAGGCCATAGGAAGCGAGAAATATCCAATGCCTGCGAACATATCCACCACCTTCTCATTTTTTTTGGGGACTCTGCCCATACGCTGTCTTTCTTCAATATTTCCGGATGAGAACATTACTTTCTCAAGATCAAGCTTAAACTGTATTTTATTCTCTTTATGAATTGTTTCCGTGCCGTTTCCAGCGAGATGTTCGTACTTCGGCTTACGATATTCTCCGGTAATGGGTCCTTTTCGTAGGACGGTCTTTGCCCGTGGATAATGTCTGAGATATACCTTCCCTATCTCCTTTTTCCAGGGTGATAGCTCGTCTGTGAGGTATATAATCAAAATATGGCCGATCATCTCATAGGTTTTCGGAAGGCTTGCAAGGTTTTCCTTCCCTACCACACTCTTGAGATCGGTGCATATTCTTTTGAAAATGGTTTCTTCCATAAAACCCAATAAGCACAGCTCCATAAAAATTTTTGGAGGATTCAGCCCCTGTGGGATTGAGAAGATCAGTTTTTAAAGCAATGGAAAATTTTATATTGCATGAAACTAAAACCTTTTTATGTTGTTGAGAGAAATACAATGGCAAGAGGCAAAAGAAGCATTAAAAGACAGCGTTGTCGTAGTACCTGTGGGCTCCACTGAGCAGCATGGGCCGCAGAACCCACTTGGTACGGATCATATGATTGCAGAGAGGCTTGCAAAAGAACTGGATACAGTTGTGCTTCCAACGGTACCTATAGGACTTTCTAAACATCACAGATTTTTTTCGGGAACGCTCTGGGTTTCCTATGAGAGTTTTAAAAATTATCTTATGGATATATGCAGGGCATTACTGTATCATGGTGTCAAAAAAGTCCTTTTTGTCAATGGGCATGGTGGAAATACAGCCTGTTTAAAGGATCTGGCGCTTGAAATGAGAGATGAGGGGCTCTATGTGGCTATTTTTGAGTGGTGGCGCGCTCTTCCACAGGAAACCGCGAAAAAGGTTTATCCCACGGATACCAAAGAACACCTCGGTCATGCAGGGTCGGCAGAGACATCGATGAACCTTGCGCTCTACCCTGAGCTTGTAAGGATGGATAGAGCAGAGGACGTCGATACTGAGTGGGCACCAAAAAAGTTCGGCGGTGTTGTTGTATATGAGACCCATGAGTTCACTGAGTGTGGTGTTGTGGGCATCTCAACGGATGCCTCAGCGGAAAAGGGAAAGATCCTCTTCGATACCTCAGTTAAAGAGCTTAAAAAACTCATTGAGTACATTAAAGGGATGAACTATGAGTGAGATCCTCGTGAGAGTGTATAGAGGTGATCTTGTAGAGTCTGTTCATAGGGGCTCTGCTGCTGTGGTAAGTAAGAAGGGAGAGCTTCTCTACTCAGTGGGGGATCCATACCATATTACCTATATGCGCTCCTCTGCCAAACCGCTTCAGGCCCTACCCGTGGTAGAGAGCGGTGCGCTGGAGGAGTATGGGATAAACAAACGAGAACTTGCTACGATAGTGGCATCCCATAGTGGCGAGGATACTCATATAAAGGCAGTTCGTTCCATTCTGGACAAAATTGGATTGGATGAATCGTACCTCCGGTGCGGCACACATATGCCCTATGCAACTGAGGCAAAGAAAAAACTTTTTCGTGAAGGGAAGGATCCTACCCCAATATACAATAACTGCTCGGGAAAACACGCAGGCATGCTTCTCCTTTCAAAGATGAAGGAGTATCCTCTGGATTCTTACTACAAACCGGATCATCCCTTGCAGAGGGAAGTTCTAAGGACTATAAAGCATATAACGAGGCATGAGGATATTCAGATAGGTATCGATGGGTGCGGCGTTCCCGTCTTTGGCATGCCGCTGTACAATATGGCGCTGGGATTTGCGAGATTTGGAAATCCCGTGGATCTAAAGGAGACGGCTGCGAGTAGAATAAAGAATGCAATGCAGAGGTATCCCGAACAGGTAGCAGGTACCGATCGTTTTGACACTGATCTTATGAAGGCCACGAAAAAACTTATATCCAAGGCAGGAGCCGAGGGCGTTCACTGCATTGCTTTGCTTAACGATGGCATCGGTATTGCAATGAAAATAGATGATGGAGGATCACGGGCCAGAGCTCCTGCAATGATGCAAATTCTGAAAAAAATGGATGTTCTGGATAAAGAAGAGCTCAAGAAGCTTGAAAAATACCGTAATCCCAAAAACAAGAACCATCATGGAGACATAGTTGGTAGAATCGTTTCTGCCTTTGATCTTCATTCCTCTTTAGAGCGGGAGAAAATATAGTACAGCAGGAGGATCAGTATTGTCCCAAGAAGAAGCATCTGTGCAATCATTAATTTCTGCACCTCATTTAATGTAGCAGAATACTCTTCTATCCTCTTTTGAAATACAATTATTACCAAACCTATTATTACCACTATTAAAAATTTCTTGTCCATCTATGTCATGTTTTATCTTAGAAGTTTATAAAGTTAATGTCAGTCTGCTCAT
>JAYEIH010000047.1:0-3427 GCA_034659995.1 Methanobacteriota archaeon | reverse complement strand
TTCGATAGCGTCCATGATTTTTTTGATGTGCTCATCCTCGAGGAAGTTCTGGGCACTCCCTTCTCGATAATCTTCCTCAGCGTAGACGAAGATGATCCTGTCCTTTCTCTCGGTGGGTTTGTCTTTGTTGAGTATCAGGATGCAACCCGGTGAAGAGGTGTTGTAAAAGAGGTTTGAGGGAAGCGCGATAACCGCCTCTATCAGGTCTTCCTCAATGACTTTTTTTCTGATTTTTCCTTCGGATCTGCTTCTAAACAAGACACCGTTGTCCAGTACTACGCCTATTTTTCCCTTTTTGTTTGTGCTGGCCAGCATGTGCTGGATCCACGCCCAGTCAGCTGAGTTCTTTGGCGGTAGTCCATAGGAAAACCGTCCATAAGGTTCGGCATTTTTAAGAAACTTCTTGCCCCAGGAGCTCTGGTTCCACATTGGATTTGCGACCACGATATCAAACTGCTGTAGTGTCCCTTCCTTCACGAACTTTGGATTGCGCATGGTGTCTCCCTTATCTATTTTCGCATCGTACAGACCGTGAAGCAACATGTTCATCTTGCAAATAGCCCAGGTGTTCAGGTTACGCTCCTGACCGTACAGCGATATTTCCGAAGCGCTGTGGCCTCTTTCTTCCAGATGTTTGGCCGAGTACACCAGCATTCCGCCAGAACCGCAACAAGGATCGTAGACTCTCATCTTTGGCTCGGGATTGAGGATCTCAATGAGAAGTCTCACCACCTGTCTGGGTGTATAAAACTCTCCACCCTTTTTCCCTGCATCATCTGCGAACTGTCGAATTAGGTACTCGTAGGCCCGTCCGAGCATATCAGGATCCTCAAGATCCTTGTTTCCCAGTTTATACGTAGAAAAGTGCTGAATAAGCTCTTCCAGAACGTTATCGGGTAATCTTTCCTTATCGTTATAGTCAATGCTGACCAATACCCCTTCTAAAAGACTATTTTCTTCCTCTAAGACTTCAAATGCTTTGTTCAGTTCTTCACCAATATCCTGTGTTTTCTCCTTGATATTCTTCCATCGAGCTCTTGGAGGCACATAAAACTCATGGAAGTCTCTGTCTTCTATAAACTGTTTTCCGTGATTTTTCCTGATCTCGTTCTGTTTTTCTTCAAATACATCGCTCAGCCGTTTCAGGAACAGCATTCCAAAGATATAATTTTTGTAGTCAGACGAGTCAATACTTCCCCTCAAAATATTGGCAGACTCCCATAAATGAGATTCGAATTTATCAAGCGTCAGTTTCCCGAGTTTCTTTTGCATTTTCTCTCCTCCAAACTTTTTGTTATTACTATGCTTTTTTCTATTTTAAACTTTTCCTTCTTGGTATTTCGAGAACTTTTCCTTTTCTTAAAATGAGAGTGCCATATCAATGATGTTTTTGTATTTCGCGCATTCAATGTGAGTCACGTTTTATTCCCCCCATAACGTCTTTTAGCTTGTTAGAATCCTCACCAAACATCACTATTGGAATATTCTCTTTTCCTTCGACATTCCAGTCAGCGATCTCATCGAGAAATAAACATCCCCTCACTGCGTCTATATTTTCGAATAAATCCTCATAGTGCACTTTGTAGGTTTCGCCTTCTCTGATCAATGCGATATATTCCAGCAATTCTCTAAGGCCTTGAATAGCATAATTTTTGTTATCAGTATACTTAACCTCACCTATCAGCACTGATACGATTTTATCGTTCTCATCGTATTTTTCGAGAATAATATCTGGCCTGCCACCCCACAAACTATCGTGCAGATGTTTCCCTGCCATCCTTTCAAGCTCCTCTATCACCTTTAATTCTCGTCCAAGGTAGTTATCTTTGTTTCTTAATCGTTTACCGAGATCGCGGATATTCTCCTTAAACTCGCATGCGCCACAGGAGTCATGATAGATTTTATATTTATATCCCTCAGATTCAAGCTCTGCTACAATATTGTTTCCTGGCTCTATAAGATGAAATGTGGGACTCTCAAAATAGTCTTTGATAATTTTAATTATCCAGTACAACTCGAATAAAACCTCCTCTCGTTTAGGATTGATGAAGGTATTTCTTAGAAGTTCTTTCGCTTCGTCAGCATCTATCTCATAGTCCATCAACTGCCTATACTGCCTGAGAAGCTGAGCAGCTTCTCGGTAAAGGGGACTCCTTGATTTCAAAGTTCTACTGATCATTCTGTTGGTCACTCTCACATTGCTCAGTGATACTCTTTTCAGGTATACATTTCTGAGAAAAAGCTCTTTAAGTATCCTTCTCAGCTTTTTTTCTTTTAGCCAGCCTTTTAGCCAGCTATACTCTCTTTCAACGGCAACTTTAAGGTCTTTATATATTATCTCGTGAATGATTTGCAGGAGTTGTTTGAGCACAAGATTTTCATCGACGTTATAGTTCTTTTCTTGTCTATCACAAACAAAACTCGTTTTATCGTTGGGATTTTTACGGTATCTTTGTGTGATAGTTGCTTTCCAGTCTATTCTCCCTCTTACCTCAGAATTTAAAATCTCTTTTTCCTTTTTGACGGTAGTCTTAACTCGTCTTAACCTCTCAGATAATTTCTTTACAAAATCGATTACCCCCACAGTTTTATTTTCGCCTCCAGTGAGTACAAAGTGAATCCTCAGTAATTTTTCCATATCGTCGATCTGAAGATCTGGGTCTATTTCCTGCGTAAATGGTGTCAGGTCAATATCACCAGACATGAGATACTGGACAAAATCATCAGCAATTTCTCCAAGCAAAATCTCTGATTTTGTCTTTGCCATCAACTCTCCCCTTCCTTCTCAAATTTTGTTCTTTCAATGCCAAAGAACTCAGACGCAAAATCTTTTAATCTGTCTTCATCTTTAATGAAGTCTTTTCCTGAAAGCTCCTTTATGAACTCTTTTTGATCCTTTTCTAACATTCCCTCAAATTGTGGCATTACGTACATCGTCACTGCACTTACATAGTCTTCCTCTTCCAGGAGGTGTTTGTAGATATCTTCAATGACCGCTGGTCCTATCTTCCTGTACTCATTTATTATCTTCCAAAGCTCTGATAACGTTCTGTAAATCTCGGCATCTCTTTCAAACCCCCATACTCGAACGTACTCTGAGATTAGATTTTCATCGATTTTACTTGGGACCGTTACCTGAATAAATGCAAATCGTCTCATGAACGCATAGCTCATTTCGTAAAGCGAAGTTTTGTCAAAGGTATTCATCGTCGCAATGATTCTCCAGTCGGGATGGATGATAAACACATTGTCAGAAGTTTCCGATCCATCAGTGGGATCTCCAATAATTTCCACCGGTTTCCCAGCAATCTCAAAAGACAACGTTATATTATCACCTGTGAGTGCAGAAAACAGTGAGCCAAATGCCTTGTCAATATCAGCACGGTTTATCTCATCAACTATTAGCCAGTTATTTTTGGGAGTGAAA
>JAYEIH010000046.1:0-17578 GCA_034659995.1 Methanobacteriota archaeon | reverse complement strand
ATGCTCAAAAAACGATCGATATCACAAAGAAGATGGAAACTTTTGTAAATCGACAGCTTGAGCTCGCAGATGCAGGCAGAGCTATCGGCGAATCTGAGGAACTGGATCTTGACAAGATAATTGATGAAGTTGGCGAGAAACATGATATCGAGATTCGCAAAAAGGACCTTCCAAAGATCAAAGGAGATCCAGAAAGATTAAAGGAAGCATTCCACAATCTCTTTGATAATGCAATAACCCACGGAGAAGCCAGTAAAATAGATATTTCATCCAAAAAGAGAGGAAATAATTATTTTATTTCCGTAAAGGATAATGGAAAGGGAATCTCTCAGGAAGCAAAGGACAGGGTCTTTGATATGGGCTATTTCTCTGATGGATCGGGCTTCGGCCTTACCATCGTGAAAAAAATTGTGGAAGCACACGGTGGAAGTATCTCCGTAGTGTCTGAGGGTAAAGGAGCAACATTTGAGATAGAGCTTCCGAAGAAATAAATACAATTAAAAACTCTTTCCCGCAATGAGTGATATGAACATCCTCATGATTGGACTGTACCCTCCACATATTGGTGGGGTGGCTACTCATATCTACCATCTCAAAAAAGAGCTGGAAAAAAATCATAATGTGTACGTTCTTACGTATGGAGAAGCCACTGATGGAAGGGTTTTTTCCACGTTTGCGCCAAAACTAGGAAGAGGACTCTTCTTTTCCATGAGCGGACTGATGAAAATAAGAAAAATCGTAAAACAGTGCGATATAGATGTTATTCACGCGCACTATATCCTTCCTCCGGGTTTTGTCGGTCTGTTCGGTAAGAGACTAACCGGAACCAAGTTGGTTATTTCAGCTCACGGCAGTGATGTGAACAGATTGATGAAAAAATGCTATGGACATTTTTTGTCCGGGATTGTTCTAAAAAAAAGCGATTATCTTATAGCCAACAGTAAAGCTGTCGCAGAGACCCTAAAAAGGTATAATAGGACAGAACTAATCTACAACGGTGTGGATCTGGACCGTTTTTATCCTAAGAACTATGAGAGAGAAGGGGTGACATGTATTGGCGCTTTAATTAAGGATAAAGGCGTGGAAACTCTTCTGAAGGCGTGGGATGACCCGTGGATTGTGGGGGATGGTCCTGAACGATTGAGGTTGGAGGCCTTGGGAGGCACATTTTTTGGTTACAGGAGTGATACTGAGGAGATTCTCAACAAAAGCAAGGTGCTCGTGCTGCCCTCAAAAAAAGAAGGGTTTGGCATTGTTCTCCTGGAGGCTATGGCATGCGGTACTCCTGTAATAGCCCGCGATATTCCCGGCGTTAATGAGATAGTAAAGGATAGATATAACGGCCTTTTATTCAAGAAAGATTCAGAATTAAACTTATTGATAAATAAAATAATAAAAAAAAGAAATTTAAGAGAAAAATTAGTTGAAAACGGGTTAAAAACCGTAAAAAACTTCGGATGGGCGAAAACTGCTGGGAAGGTTCTTGGTGTATATAAAGATCTGCTCGAATAATTCAAAAAGAATTTAAAGCTGTGCACTCAATAAGGATTATGAAGATTGAAGAACCGTGGACCGAAAAGTACAGACCAGCAACACTTAATGAGATAGCAGGCAGGGAGTATATTGTTGAGCGGTTAACCTCATATGTTGAGAACAGATCGATGCCGCATCTGCTCTTTGCCGGTCCTGCAGGCGTTGGGAAAACAACATCCGCGCTGTGCCTCGCAAAGGACCTTTTTGGCGAACACTGGTACCAGAACTTTCAGGAGACAAATGCCTCGGATGAGCGGGGGATCAATGTTGTGAGGGAGAAGATAAAGAATTTTGCCAGGACAAAATCATTAGGAGGAGATTTTAAGATAATATTTCTTGATGAGGCCGATGCTCTTACCTCAGACGCACAAAATGCCCTGAGAAGGACAATGGAGATTTTTGCGAGATCTTGCAGATTTATACTATCATGCAATTACTCCTCAAAGATAATCGACCCCATACAATCCCGATGTGCTGTCTTCAGGTTTGGACCCCTGAGTAATGAAGCTATTCTTACAATAATAGAGAGAATAGAGAAAGAAGAAGAGATAAACATTACAAAAAGCGGAAAAAAAGCCATCATCTATATCTCCGAAGGTGATATGCGAAAGGCGATTAATGCACTGCAGGCGGCTGCGTTCCTAAAGAAGGATATCGATGAGGAGCTTGTATACCAGGTGGCCGCCAAGGCAAAACCCGATGAGATAAAAGAGATGGTTACTCTGGCATTGCAGGGCAAGTTTTTAAAAGCGAGAAAAAAGCTGGATACGCTTCTTTTGACGCATGGACTCTCAGGTGAGGATATCCTGAGACAGATTCATAGAGAGATATTTAATCTCAACATTCCCGAGAAAAAAAAGATAAAACTCGTTGATATGACCGGCGAGCATGATTTTCGACTGGTGGAGGGGGGTAATGAGAGAATACAGTTAGAGGCCCTGCTTGCAAACTTTGCCGTGATATAATGCTTGTTGAGAAGTACAGACCCAAAACCTTTGAAGAGATAGGCGGACAGAACACCGCCTTAAAGAAGGTAATTTCCTGGATAAATACCTGGGGAGAGGGAAAAAAAGCATGCCTTATTCACGGAGAATCCGGTATTGGGAAGACCACATCCGTACACGCGCTTGCAAATGAGATGAACTTTGATATTATTGAGATGAATGCCAGTGACAAAAGGAATGCCGATGCTATTGAGCGAATTGTCGGCAATGCCTCACAGACTCTTACGCTCAGCGGGAAGGATAAGATAATAGTTCTCGATGAGGCAGATAATATCCATGGGAATGCGGACAGAGGAGGGGTGAGAGCACTGGCAAAGATCATCTCTGAGACGAGAGTCCCGATACTCCTTACTGCCAATGAGTACTGGGAAATATCTCCGAGCATAAGGGGAAAATGTAAGATGATAAAGTTCCCAAAACTCCGATATACAAGTATTCGCAAGATTCTACGGGAAATAGCCAAGAAAGAGGGAATAAACGTCACAAACTCACAGCTTACCACACTGGCAAAGAATGTCGATGGAAATCTGAGGGCGGCTATCAACGATCTTGATACCTACAGAGAGGACATCGACAAGATAGGCACCCTGCGGGATACCAGTATAAGCATCTTCCACGCGCTCGGCAGGGTCTTCAAGAAAAAAAATTGTGGGGTGCGGGAGGAGTTCTGGAACATCGATAAATCTCCCAGAGAGGTACTTTTGTGGGTTGATGAGAACGTTCCCAAGGTCTATGGAAGGCGGGATAGAGCAGAGGCGTACTATATGCTCTCCAGAGCCGATATTTATCTGGCAAGGGCCAGAAGGAAACGGCAGTATAAGCTGTGGGGCTATGCCATGGATCTCATGACCGCCGGTGTCTCTGTAGCCAGGACCGAGAAGTTTAAGTTTCAGAGGTTTTCTTCTCCAACCTATTTTAAGAAATTGGCCAAAACAAAATCTAAAAGAAAGACACTGCAAGATATCACGGAAAAAATATCGAAAAAGTGCCACTGTTCGACATCAGAGGCAAAACAATACCTTTTCCTGGCCGAAGAGCTCAAAGATTACTTTGAACTCGAAAAAGATGAGATTAAGTTTTTGAGGTCCAGGGACAGCTTCTTCTTGCTCTGAAATGATAAGGCTTTTATGTTCAACGCGTGAAAATTATCTATGAAAAAATCAGAGAAGATCTGGATTGACGGCGAGTTCGTGGACTGGGACAACGCCACGGTGCACGTGCTTACGCATGCCCTCCACTACGGGTCCAGTGTTTTTGAGGGAATACGATGCTATGACACAAAGGAAGGTCCTGCTGTCTTTCGTCTTGAAGAGCATGTAAAGCGATTTTTTGAGTCGTGCAAGATCTACAGGATGGAACTGGATTATACAGAAGAAGAGATACAAGAGGCGATTTTGGACACCATTAGAAAAAACAATTTGAAGAGCTGTTATATACGTCCTTTAGCTTTCCGCGGATACGGCGAGATGGGTCTGAACCCCCTGAACACCCCGGTGAGGCTGATGATATCTGCATGGGAATGGGGATCGTACCTCGGAGAGGAAGCCATGGTAAAAGGAATACGGGTAAAGACCTCCTCATGGCAGAGAATGGCCCCCAATACTTTCCCCTTTCTTGCCAAAGCGGGAGGAAACTATCTCAACTCCCAGCTGGCGAAGATGGAGGCCATCCTCGACAGCTACGAGGAAGCAGTGATGCTGGATACGGATGGGTATGTAGCTGAAGGGAGTGGGGAAAACATCTTTCTCGTGAAAAACGGGAAGCTCTACACACCCCCCATTCACAGCACGATTCTGCGGGGAATTACTCGGGATTTTATTATAAAAATTGCCAAAGAAAAGGGATACACCGTGAAGGAGGAAAGAATTCCGAGGGAGATGCTATACATTGTTGATGAGCTATTCTTTGTGGGTACCGCTGCAGAGGTTACGCCCATAAAGGAAATAGATCACTATGCAGTGCCACAGCATACCGTCACCAAGGAGCTTCAGGACACATTCTTTGCAGTAATAGAGGAGTGCGATTCGGTGTATATGACTAAAATCTGAGGAGTTTTATGGACAAATATGACAGGATTGCTCTCTCCATAACTGCGGTAATGAGCGTTCTGATGATTTTAAACTGGAAGAACCTTCCGACGGCAGAGATGGATGCACCGTATCATCTTCTGATGGGGAAAATGTTTGCAGACCATGACACGATTGTTCTGTGGGACCATTACGAGTATGCACCGCTTGGAAGGCCTCAGTTATACCCTCCGTTTCTTCATACTATTATCTGGTGGGTACATGACCTTTTTGGTATCGAGTACTGGGACATAGGAAAACTCTTTTCCTTAGTTCAGTATCCCGCATCTCTGTTATGCCTATGGTACTTTACCAGAACTCTTTTTGATGCCAGAGTTTCCTTAGCCTCTGTGGCTGTTTTGGCCAGCAACAGGACCTTCTGGTGGTGGCAGGGTAGTCTGGCACCTACAGCTCTGGATTTGGCCATATTCCCTTTATTCTTGCTATTTTTTTACAAAAAAAGACTGTGGGTCAGCGTAGCTTTACTCACGGTATTTTTATACTCCCATCTTGGTATTCCATATATTTTTATACTGAGTATAGGGTTATTTGCGCTGTTTCAGAAGGAGTACAGAAAATTTTTTGCGAAGGTTTCGGGTATCAGTCTTTTTCTGTTTTCTCCGTGGATTATTCATCTTCTTTCACATAGAGACTGGATCTTTGCACATAACGCTGTCAAATTCTCTTTTTTGAACCTTTTAAAGTTCAATCCTCTAACAATAATTTTCTTCTTTATCGGTTTTTACGTACTGATAAAAAGATTCTCCGATCCAAGATACTCTCTTATTTTAGCTTCATTTTTGGGATTTCTTCCGATAATATACACCTACGGAATGAGATACTCAATGCATTCCCCCATAATAACCTGTGTTGTTTTTGGGATCGGGATAACCTATTTTTTCTCTAAAATCGAAAAAAAGCATGCCAATGTAGTTTTTGTGGGATTTTTAGTCCTTATTATAGTTTTTTCTCCAACTGTAAGTCTTTTTTCAGGGAGAGGATTTGGAGAACAAAACCCTCCAGGTCCTCCTCAGGGTCCCCAGAGACAAAAACCACATAATACACAGAAGCGGAGAATATCGTTCCAGACCCCATTTCTGGAAATGATATCAGGCGTTGGCGGAGAGAGACCGCAGGGCATGTGGCAGATGAATACTGAAGAAACAGGGGACATGATAGACTGGATAAAGGAAAACACCTCTGAAAACGAGATTCTCCATGTACCTGCGGGGAATCTTGCCTGTTATATAACTCTGGTGACAGGAAGAGTTACGGACTCCGGTATGTACCATGAGGTAAGAAGTGAGGAGATGGCCGAAGCAATTGCAGAGGAGCGGAAGAGCGGAATCTTTATTTTTGATGTGGATTTTTTTAGAAGGGGAACGCCAAAAAACTTGGATGTTCAGGAGAAATTTGGGAGTCTTGTGGTGGCGTCCATGAAATTCAAACCAAAAGAGATGCCATTAAAAATAGGAGGGGCTTTTGTTTTCATCGGCAAGAATCTTGAACTTCTTGATAAGCTCAGGGATTTGGATCTATATATTGGCATAGATCAAAAAATTTTAAAAAATGTAGAAGGGATACAAAAACTCAGCGTTCTCGTCTCCAATGAAGACCGGCTTTTAGATGATCTTGTTGATCTACAGTATAAGCCAAAGATCTTAAGAGTTGTAACTTGCAATGGAAAAATAAGAGTCGGTACTTTAAAAGAAGCTAAAAAACACTGTAAAGAACTGGAACTTGGTGTTATAGGTTCAAATGCAGTATCGTACAATGAAGATGTTGTCCGGATGGTGGACAGGGTGGTAAGACATACCCCTCCGAACATAGAGTTTATAAATACGATAATCTCAAAAGAAGCAGAAGCTGTAAAGGAGAAGTACTGGGTGCAGATAGATGCCTCCATGAGAGAGATCGAACCGGAAGAACTGGTATTTTTGGTCAACAGCTCAGGAAGGTATGTTGAAAACAGAGTGATCATAGAGACAAGAGATCCTCAGCTTCTTTCGGAACTTTTGAAACACCATTGACATAAGATTTAAATATACCGTGAAGTTTGTAGTTCATGCACGCCGGGGTGGCTTAGCTTGGTAAGAGCGCTCGGCTCATAAGTCTACAAAGAGCGCTGAGAAACCGAGAGGCCGCGGGTTCAAACCCCGCCCCCGGCACTCATACTTCCTCTTTATGAACCTGAACTTTTATTATAAGGAGATAGAATATCAGGATATGAAGAGATCCTATTAAAAAGAATAAATGGCTCAGGGGATGATCTGGTGAAAGCAGGGCTTGGCATATTATGGCTGCCATACTCAAAGATATTCCCCCTATTGCAAACTTGAATGCCAAGACCGTGTCCTTAGAGAACAAAAACAATTTCGATAAAAAAACTTCCTTGTTTTTAACAAATTTTATCAGAATAAATGAGATTGAGATCAAGTGCAAGCTTGCTATTAAAACAGCGTGATAGCTCATCTTTTTTCCTCCGTTATTTTTTTAAACTGGTATCCAAAGTACGGAAACGATAACCAGTAACCAAACATAAGAAGAAAGCTCCCTGGAAACTCTATATTACATGCCAACAAAATGCCGAAGACAAAAAATAAGACTGTCCCCGCAAAAAGAGCAAGAAGCATTCTGTAGATCCTCTTTTTATTCAAGAATAGTTTTGCAGCAATAATTTTTTCTTTTTTTAGATTTCGATGAATACCTATAAGATAATATAGTATTACTGCACCTATGATAATTGCCAGCACTTGAGCGATTTCTTGTATCACGGTATATTTCTCCTCTCTCCTTAAAAAATTTCATCTCAGACTTTAATGATCCGCAGTATATCCGTATCTGTATCCGATTCTGGATCGACGGTGGACTCTGAGATCTCCGTGTTGACTCCTCGTTTCCTTAGGGCTTCCACAACTGCACTTGTAAAGAAACATGGAAGAATCTTACATTTTTCGGCGGTCAGTTTTTCTATTGGCCCCAATGCTGCAGTGCTCGTATATTTTAACTCGATAGATCTTTCTCCCCAGGCGATTTCTAACTCTGAAATATACCCCAGATCCTTCGCATAGGCCGTCATTCTTCTAACGGCCTCTTTCGGATCACCCGTATCAAGGTCTACTCTTTCCTCAAGTTCTCTGTATATGTACTTTCCCATTGTTCTGATTATGCTGTATCCTCCCTCCCCAAACTGATCGTATATCGATTTAAAGACCGCATACGTCGTAATGCCGAACCATTCATCTAATTTCTTTGTCATAGTACCTTTTCCACTTTTTCAGCAGCTTTATCCAGCTCTTTAAGGAGCATCTCCAGATCGGGCTCGGAGGTCATGCACACCAGGAGTGCCTTTTCTCCGGCGCCCATGGTAATTATTCTGGTCTCTTCCGTCTCCACGATCACCCTTTCAGGCGCCTTTTTCTTTATCTCACTGGTAGTTGTTTCTGCAGCCCCGAGTATTGTTGCTGCCAGAGCCGTAAATGTTTCCCCGTCTATCCCCTCGGGGATCTCTGAGGAGATCAGGAGTCCTGATCTCGTGGCGATGGCAGAAGCTTCTGCATTAATAACCTCTTTTAGTTCATCTAATACTTCGTCCAACAATTCTTTTCTCATTTACTCACCCAACACACCTTTTCTCAGTTTGAATACGCAGTAATCATTTCCCAGAGCCATACATTCTTTTTCCTCTACTATTACTCTTTTTCCGAATATCGATTCTATTATTCCGGCGATATACCCTGCAATAAAGGCACAAACAGGGTATTTCTGCTCCGTTTCAATATTTTCAATCCAGCTTTTGGCCAGAAATGAGTCGTATAAACGTACTTCACCCTCAAATGTCTCGAAATCAATCGCATACTCAAATTTTCCCCACCTGGCGCCCTCATCGCCCTCTGTACATTTTTTTAGGAGTTCTATTCTTTTCTTCTCCGTACTTTTCCTCTGTTGTTCTGCGTAGGACCGTCCTGTCTTACGACCCGCCGTGTACAGAAGCGAGTCGGCACCGTTCTGTCCGAGCATATCATAAATACCTTTGAATATGTTAGCAACGGTACTTTGACCAAAGACTACAAGGGGGATGCCAGTCTCGAAGGTAAATTTCTTGCTCATGATGTACTTGCTACTGCGGTATATTTAAAGTTTACTCTCCAGAAGTTGAGAACCAGTTCATAAAAACTCTCGCGGATCCGTTATCTCGCCTGTCAATGCGGAGGCAGCTACCGTTGCTGGAGATGCAAGGTATACAAAGGCCTCTTTACAGCCCATTCTCCCCTTAAAGTTTCTGTTAGCTGTGGAAACACATCGCTCTTCCGGAGCCAAGATGCCTTCATGGGCGCCGAGGCATGGACCGCAGTTGGGATTGAGAATCATGGCACCGGCCTTTACAAGTTCGGCAAGCAGGCCATCCTCTGACGCTTTAAGGTATATCTCTCTTGAAGCGGGAAGTATCAGGAGTCGTACGTTTTTGTGGACGGTATTACCCTTCAGAATCCTTACAGCCTCCCGCAGGTCCTCAAGCCTGCCGTTCGTACATGTCCCGATGAGGGCCTGTTCTATCTCAACATCCACATCATTTACATCCTTTACATTATCCACAGTATGCGGGCACGCCACCTTTGGTGTTATCTCTCCTGCGTTATACTCCAGAGTACGCTCATACTCATTATCAAGAGGGTCGATAGGTCTTATCTCCTCAGAAACTCTGGGTCTTAGCCATTCTTCCGTCTTTTTATCAGCGGGAACTATACCTGCCTTGGCTCCCATCTCCGCACTCATGTTGGAAACTGTCATCCTTCCTGCGATACTGAGATTCTCAATGGCATCTCCGTAGAACTCCACGGAGATGTAGTTTGCACCATCAGCTCGTATCTCATCTATGATATGAAGTATCAGGTCCTTTGCATAGACGCCCCTTTTTAGATCTCCATTGACCGTTATCTTCATCGATTCGGGGATCTTCAACCATAACTTTCCTCTTGCCATAATTGAAGCCGCCTCGCTTCTACCGATACCCGCTGAAAAAGCTCCAAATGCACCGTAAGTTGTGGTATGGGAATCGGATCCTAGAATAAGCTTTCCTGGCAGCACATGCCCCTTTTCTGGAATTACCTGATGGCATATTCCCTCCTTTACATCGTAAAAATATTGCAGATTTTGTTCTTTTGCAAACTCTCTTATGATCTTATGGTTAGCAGCATATACGTCATTGGCTGCGGGAACGCAGTGGTCAATTGGAATAACCATCTTTGCGGGGTTCCAGACATTTTTCACGCCGAGAGAATAAAATCTTTTGGATATATCGGCGGTATTTTCATGAGTCATTAAAATATCAGGCTCAATCTCTACAATTTCGTTCACTTCTACTTTTTTACCTGCCTTTTCCCCTAAAATAGCTTTTGCCATTGTCATTTTGAACACCTGTAATATTCCATACTTAGAACTTTCTTTGTTGGCGCTCTATTTAAATCTTGTTGATGGTGAATAAGTTTAAATATCTGCGGAGGCATCATATGCAAAGGTGATCTAATGGTAACGGTAAACAAAACACTTGGCAAAATTCTGGATGAAGCAGCTGAAAAGTTCCCGGATAAGGATGTTATACTTTTTGAGAACAGAAAACTTACGTATGGGGAACTGAATGAACGAACAAATGAATTCGCTTTAGGGCTTTTAAAACTCGGGTTAAAAAAAGGAGACAAGGTTGGGCTCTGGATGTCCAACTACCCCGAGTGGGTTATTGCTTACTTCGGCATAGCGAAGGCAGGAGGCGTGGTAGTCCCCATGAACACAAGGTACAAAACCCATGAGCTGGAGTATATCCTCGACAACTCAGAGGCCACTACTCTGATCATGGTTGATAAGTTTGTGGGAATAGATTTCGTTGAGATGGCGAACAAGGTAAAGGGAAACCTCCCCAACTTAAAGAATATTATTGTGATGGGGGAACCCGACGAGGATATGTATGAGTTTTATGAGGTTTGCGATGAGGGAAAAAAATGGGAGGAAAGCGAGGAACTGCAGAAAAGAAGGGAGAACCTGGATCCCGAGGACTGTGTCTTTATTCTTTACACCTCAGGAACAACAGGTGCTCCGAAGGGAGCTATGCTCTCTCACAACAATATCGGAACTAATGCCAGAGATGTTACCGGTGTTTTAAAAACAACGGAAGATGACAGATTCTTACTGGCTGTACCGTTCTTTCACTGTTTTGGCTGTGTTATGGGCGTTCTTGGAAGTATATACTATGGAGCTTCCATGGTGCCAATGGTCGTTTTTAAGGCGGAGGAGACCATGGAGCTTATTGAAAAACATAACGTTTCCATACTTTATGGAGTACCTACGATGTTTGTACTGGAACTGGAGGCTTTTAGAAAACGTGGATACAACATTGACTCTTTGCGGACAGGTATAATGGCCGGAGCTCCATGTCCGGAGGAGATAATGAAGGGGGTAATGAACGAGATGCACTGCAATGTTTCCATCGCATATGGACTGACAGAGGCTTCCCCGGTGATAACTATGACACGATTTGATGATTCCATCGAGAAGAGAGTGGAGACGGTAGGTAAACCTCTTCCGGGCATTGAGGTGAAGATTGTTGACGACCAGCATAAGAGAGTACCTGCGGGGACCAGAGGTGAGCTGATATGCAAAGGATACAATGTAATGATGGGGTATTATAAGATGCCTGGAAAGACGGAGGAGACCATCGAGGATGGATGGCTGTACTCAGGAGATCTCGCTGTGGAGGATGAGGAAGGATACTATAAGATCACAGGAAGAAAGAAGGATATGCTTCTTGTCGGGGGATTTAACGTGTATCCCCGTGAGATAGAGGAGTTCTTATTCACCAATCCAAAGGTCCAGAATGCCTCCGTGATAGGCCTTCCTGACAATGTTTTTGGAGAGGTTGTTATGGCCTATCTCATACCTGAGAAGGGTGCTGAGCTAAGGCCTGAGGAGATAGTTAAGTTCTGTAAGGGCGAGATAGCAAACTTCAAAGTACCGTGGTATGTAAAGGTCGTTGACGAGATGCCAATGACAGCCTCAGGCAAGATTCAGAAGTTTAAACTGCGAGAAGAGGCAGAAAAGCTTTTGGATAAGGGAGAGCTAAAGAAGTTAAAGTGATCTTTCTATCTCATTATTCAATCTTTTTAATTTTTTTCTACTTCTTTTCAGAGCCTTATTTGCATATTTTATCACGAGTCTTAGGTATTTTTCATCTACAAGAAGTTTTTTTTCACCCAATGGTACATCTATCCTTTCTGTTGAGAGTATTTCAACTGTTATTTTCTCCGATATAGATTTTATTCCTGTATTTTTGAATCCGCAGGAAAACGCCAGATTTCTAAGCTCTACGGCACTATCAAGATCGCGGGAAACGACATGCAGTATCGGTGATTGGGATAGAAAGAATGTCGCACCGGTCTCCCTAAATTCAAGAGCCGCTTCCAAATCTTCGTAGGTGATTTTTCTGTGCCATTTTCCGAGAAAAACAGAGTCCTTTTTATCTCCAAGCTTCGGGAGCCAGATAAGGAGTATTCTTCCTGCACAGCTTGAGGTGGTGTAATATTTCTTTTTGAAGTTTATTAGATCCAAGGTCCGTACTATTTCCGTATCTACTTTTTTCTCAGCAATAGCGCTATTGAGTTTATGTATAACCTCCCCTTTCTTTTTTTCAAACATTTTAAATCTCCATAGGTGCGAGGTAGAAACGAAGAGATGAGTTTTTGTACAGGTACTCCAGTTTTAGAGGAGTGTCTTTTTTTCCGAAGGAGATGTTTATGTATTCCACCAATTTTGTTGTCTTCAGAAAACTTTGGATGTAACTCAGATTGAACTTGCTTATGCATTCTGTCTTTGCACTGAACTTATCTATGGCACTGTTTGTTTCAGAGATCGTTATGGATGTTTTAACGCCATCTTCCTCGGAAAAAAAAATTATTTCATCAGGCCTGGCCTGTATTATAAGGGAGCCCCCGATTACTGCTATGTCTTCAATAAGACTTCTAAAAACATCACTTCTTATCCTTAGAAATACATCCGGATCGATTTTTATCTGCGGCATTGGTTCTATAAATTCCAATAAAGGGATCCTGAAGTATCTATCAATAAAGTTGTGAATTGTGAATTCAAGATATTCTTTTTCAAGATTTACGGAAATTTTGTCATTTGCCCTCAGTCTCCTACCTATTTTTTTCATCAGATTCATATCGAGGTAAAACTCTTCCTTAGAATCAACTTTGTAGCTGGAAAAAATTTCTTTTCCGGCGTCAACCTCTATTTTACAGATAACAGAAGGGTCAGCTGTTTCCATTCTAAATTTTTTTTCATCAACGTAAAAAGAAGCTGTATCCACAAGATCAGAGACACCGTTTATCAACTCCCTTAACGAGATCGTATCAGACCACTCGCATCTGAACATTATATCACTTCGAATGAGTCGTATGCATTAAACACAGATAGAGTTTCGTATCTGTTATATAAAAACTTTCTGTTCGTATGACTATAAAAAATAATTTCATAAAAAAATAAATAGGTGCGGATAGAAATGAAAAGAGCTTAGTCTATCTTTGCTATAAAAAGACAAAATGCACCTACGGCCATCAGAAAAACACCGATAACTCCCTTAAAGACATCTCTGAACTCTACCCACCAGTTGAGACCCTGAGGTATCAGCGTATATACGCCTACAGCTATCAGAACAATACCTATTAGTACCCATATTATCTTATTCATTCTATCACCTACCTCTTTTTTTTCTCTGCGTATTTATATCTTTTGGTATTCCCGGAAATTCCTTTAGTGAGATATTACCCATACTCTTTCCTTTATGGAATTTCTAATTTATCTTTGCAGGCCTTCACTGCAGATATACCGGATTTTATAGAAGATTTAAATTTCTGTGTTTTGGAGTATTTTGCCAGAAACCCGGCTATAAATGACGTTCTGTCCTTTTTTTCAATTTCCACATCGAACACCATCTCTCCGAACTTTACATTTTTTCCGAAAACAATCCTGTTTCCCGGTCCTTCTTCTTCGGAAAAGAGTAAATCTGCCTCCGTATCCAAAGATGTGCTTAAAAAACACTTATCAATCTTCATGAGTTTTCCTGCAATTTCGAGATTGTCAGAAACGTGGATGAGCCTTGTTTTTTGCAAAATGGACGGATTGAGTCTTAAAAGTCTGTTTGCGCCATTATATACATATTTTTTATCAAGATGAATAATTCTTCCTGTTTTTTCATTGGAGAGAATAAGTCCTGTATAATCTACCCCATGTTTTTTCAGGAGGGTAGTGATCCCGTATGCATCCTGCCCCACCGAAGCTAAGATTCCTGTTTTTGCATTTGAACTAGCTCCTTTCACTGCAATATCCAAACAGTCTCCTGTGAGTTTTTCTTTCAGATCTGTTATCTTTGAACCTTCTGTTCCGTAAGAGGATTCTCTGTAGATATTACCCACGGTGACAAAATCAAGTTTCATGAATAAGGATGGAAGGCCTTGTATTTATATCTTATTTATTTTTTGTCTTTGAAGAGATATTTGGCAGTTTCAACTATCGCAATAACACCGAAACTCGCAAGGGCTATTATCACCCAGTGCTCCAGTCCGAGGGCTGTAGTGTGGACATATTTCTGAAGAAAAGGTACGTATATCACAGCCAACTGCATACCAAAAGAACTCAAGAAGGCTCCGATGAGATAAAAATTGTTGAATATCCCCAGTTCAAAGATTGAATGTCTCATCGATTTACAGTTAAACGAGTTAAATATTTCTATCATGGTTAGCAATGTAAATGCCATTGTCTGTGCTTCTATGAGCCCCGTATCATTCTTAATGAACCAAAATATGGGAATTATTACAATTGTCTCGTAGATTCCAACTCCAAGTATCAGGCTGGAGATCCTTCCTTTAAAGATGCTTTTGCCTATGTCTCTCGGCTTTCTTTTCATTATGTTCGGCTCCTTCGGTTCAACACTGAGAGCTATTGCAGGGAGACCGTCGGTGAAGAGATTTAAGAACAGAAGCTGTATGGCAACGAGTGGAAGCCCCATGTCCATGAGAACTGCCAGCGTCATAATCAGGATCTCACCAACGTTCCCTGAGAGCAGATGGGCAAGGTATTTTTTTATATTGTCATAGATTCCTCTTCCCTCTTCCACTGCCGCTTCGATGGAGGCAAAGTTGTCATCGGTGAGGATCATATCTGCGGATTCCTTTGAGACATCGGTTCCTGTGATCCCCATTGCAATGCCTATGTTTGCATTTTTCAGTGCCGGCGCATCATTTATACCGTCTCCTGTCATTGCCACCACATCTCCCCTTTTTTTAAATGCATCAATGATCTTCATCTTGTGCTGCGGGGAAACCCGGGCATATACCTTTACATTTTCCACCATCTCTTCAAACGCTTCATCGCTTATCTCATCAAGTTCCCTTCCTGCAAGTACCATGTCGCCCTCTTTTAGAATCTTCAACTCCTTCGCTATGGCCTTAGCTGTACTCTTCTGATCTCCTGTGATCATCACAACCTCTATCCCCGATTCTCCGCACAGCGTTATAGCCCTCTCAGCTTCTTCTCTTGGTGGATCGAGCATTGCGGTCAGGGAGACAAAAACAAGATCTTCCTCTTTTAGGCTATCACTCTCTTTGTATGCCAGAGCCAGGACACGAAGACCCTCTGAGGCAAACTTTTCATTCATCTCTAAAACTCTTTTTTTGTCGATCTCAGTTATCTCTCTTACACCATTAGTATATATATACGAACATTTTTCGAGGATAATCTCAGGTGCCCCCTTGGCATAGATCTTGTCATTGAGCACGGACATCATTTTCCTTTCAGATGTAAAACTTGATTCATCCTTTCTTGGATATGCTTTTTCCAGCTCGGATTTTTTTAGTCCTATTTTCTCAGCAAGAACAACTAACGCCCCTTCTGTAGGATCCCCCATGATAGTATATTCTTTACCATGAACAAGCTCCGCATCATTGCATAATGCTGATATTTTTCCCACAAGCTCCAGACTACTCCTTTCTATCTCATTTTTTTCTATAAAGAAACTTCCCATGGGGCTATAACCAACACCGCTAACCTGGATGGTTTTTTCATTGAAGAATACTTTTTTTACGGTCATCTCATTTTTTGTCAATGTTCCTGTTTTATCTGTACAAATTACTGTTGCACATCCAAGCGTTTCCACAGCGGGAAGTTTTCGTATTATGGCGTGTTGTTTAACCATTTTTTGTACTCCCACGGCCAGGGTGATTGTCACAACTGCAGGAAGTGCCTCAGGAACAGCTGCCACGGCAAGAGAAACACCCCATATGAACATGTCCACCGGTTTATACCCTCGTAGAATGCCGAGGGCTGCAACTATAAAACATATGATTAACGAAGCCATACCCAGAACCTTTCCCACATCCTCCAGATTCTTCTGAAGCGGTGTCATCTCTCTTTTTACGTCTTTGAGCATCTCCGCAATCTTTCCAAACTCGGTATTCATTCCTGTTGCATAGACTATGCATGTACCACGCCCAAAAGTTACTATCGTTCCGGAAAAGACTAAATTTTTTCTTTCAGCCAAAGGTGTATTTTCCGGAAGTATTTCAGTTGTTTTCAACACAGTGGTAGACTCGCCCGTCAATGCAGCTTCATCTATGTTCAAATTGTATGAAGTTATTACTCTGCAGTCTGCGGGTACTTTATCCCCTGTTTTCAAGATGATAAGATCACCGGGAACAAGTTTCTGTGTTTCTATCTCTATTTCCTTTCCATTCCTGAGTACCTTGGCCTTTGGAGAACTCATTCTTTTCAGCATCTCCAGGGATTTCTCAGCCCTGTACTCCTGAACGAATCCCAAGATTGCAGAGGCTATAAGTATAATAAATATTACAAGGGCATCTGCTGTTTCTCCGATTGCTAGCGAGACTATGATTGCTATTGATAGGATCACCATCAGGAAATCTTTAAACTGGCTTAGAAAGATCGTTAATGCAGATATCTTCGTACCTTCTTCCAGTTCATTGTATCCATGTTTCTCAAGCCGTTTCCCTGCTTCATCCTCTGTGAGTCCCTTTCTCTCACTCTGAAGTTTCTTGAAAACATCGTTTATGCTTTTGGTGTGCATAGTAATCATGTGGGTAGGCTCAGGAAAGTATATAAATTATTTGGCTTAGAGTTCTAGCACATATTATTATTAAATCACATGTTCATAATCTTATTTTATGCAAAAATTTTTTGTGCTCTCAAATTTTTGTTAGTTTTAAATACAAAAAAATATATAATATATAATACTTTTTTTATAGTATCCTTTTAGAAAAATCTTTTTTATAAAGCTTTTTACTAAAGAACTTTTTTAAAGCATATATTAGATTAGAACTTTAACTTTCTTCCCTATTTAATGGGTGTGTATTTTTATATGTATCTTCTTTATACTTATTTGTTACATGAGTATATATCTGCGTTGTGGATAAGTCGCTGTGTCCGAGTAAATCCTTAATGACAACGACGTCTGCGCCATTCTGGAGTAAATGGGTAGCAAATGTGTGCCTTAAGGTGTGTGGTGTTATATTTTTCTTTATTTGAGCTTTTTTAGCATATTTTTTTACTATATACTGCATAGATCTTTGTGACATTCTTTTTCCATTTTTATTGAGTATAACTGCCTTCTTATCGTTTTTTCTCTCTTTTAAGTACCTTTTTAGAAGTTTCTTCGTATTTTTGTCTATAAAAACGACCCTATCCTTTGCACCTTTCCCCAAGCGAACATAAATTTTCATTCCTTCAATGTTATCGATATTTAGTTTATGGAGCTCTGAAACTCTCAATCCCGCCGCATAGAGCATTTGCATTATAAGTTTGTCTCTTGTATTGTCTGCAGCATTTAGCAGAGCTCTTATTTCGCCGTGATTTAAAAAAACAGGCAGAGTTTTGGACACTTTGGGAAGATCTATCTCTTCGGCAATTTTCATC
>JAYEIH010000045.1:0-3482 GCA_034659995.1 Methanobacteriota archaeon | reverse complement strand
AAGGCGATATCAAGTAAGGATTTCATAAGAAAAGTAGCTCGCAGGGCTATATAAAGTTAACCCATGAGTTTTTACATACACAACCCTCGGTTGTATATTTACATCACAGCTTGACCTGTGATGTTTTCAAAATTCTCTTAAGTTTTTGTCCAGCGGAAGGTTCTCCAGCATGATATGCGGGATCATGATGAGGATGAACTCCAAAGTGATGATCAGGTTGTACCACGAGCCGGTAATCAGTGCGAGCCCGAGAAGTGCGGTCCAGAGACCGTAATCCAGGGGGCTGGAGAAATATCTGTAAGGCCCCTTTCGGACCATCGGAACAATCTCCTCAAAGAAATTGAGACAGAGGGATCGCTTCAGCCCCAGAACGAGAAATGCCCACACGGCCACGGCTCCGCCGCTCATGAAGAGCACACCACCGAGATACCGTGCAGCGGCACACTCATGGAAGAGCGGATGATCCTCTCTCTGCAAGAGGAGGAAGAGCACGAAGCTGGTGATCCACAGTGCGCCTGTGATACCCGCATGAACGGTGAACGCCCCTGCACCGAGCCATTTTGTGAGTTTTCTTCCTTTTAACTGGAGGATGAGAAGCAGTGACTCCACAAAAATAGCTAAAAAGAAGGATATCAGCGTTAGAAGGAATAGATTACTCATTATGGCTCTTATATTTTAGCGGCAGCAACTCCGAGATCCGCACCTTATACGGCTCTTCGAGCGTACCGACGATCACCCAGATATCTATACCAAAATCACTGAGCAGCTCTCGACATCTTCCACAGGGAGAAAGCAGCCTATAGTTACCCTCTCCGTCCCCCCAGATGGCAACGATAGAGTCAAACTCCCTATATCCATGGGCCACAGCGTGGCACAGTGCTGCCACCTCACCGCAGACGTCGGCAAACCCGACATTGGCTTCGATGTGAATACCGGTAAATACTGTGCCGTCCGTTGTCCTAAGCGCTGCCGCGACTTCGTGGAGATCGTCGACGTGCAGCCTATCGGCCGTCTCCTTCGCCCGTTCGATCAGCTCGTAATCTTTCTTTTCAAGTTCCATTTTCTTTCACCTACTTAAATATCGCTCCCGTCTCTTTATACCATAAAACGAGGTCCAGATGACTCATCGATATCCCTATTTCTTTAGAAAACTTCTTCATTTTTTTCTCCATTGCGAGGTATTGTTTCTTTGTCAGGAAACGTGGCAATTTTTCAATAACACCAAGAGATTCCAGATTCCGCAGGATATGTCTGTCGAGGATTGCAAGCTCTTCTCCAAATCCAATATTTCTCAGGAAATGGCTCGCTTCCTTGCATCCCATGCCCTTTACATTCTGAACTAACCATTCTCGAGCTTTATATACATCCTTAGAATTTTCTATCACCGATTTTATATCTTGGAAATGCTCTCGGGCTTCTACAATATATGCCGCCTTTTTGTATTTAAATCGTGCACCTCCTATTTCTTTGGAAATCTGATCTTTGTTTCCTTTTAACAGCAGATTTTTATTTAAAAGAGTCTCCACAGCCTTCCAGCAACTTTGAGCTTTGGACTGTGGAGTCAGTAAACAGAAAACAAGTTCGGC
The DNA here is from genome assembly GCA_034659995.1 of Methanobacteriota archaeon. Taxonomy (GTDB): domain Archaea; phylum Methanobacteriota_B; class Thermococci; order Methanofastidiosales; family B48-G16; genus JAYEIH01. The sequence goes on along the minus strand of JAYEIH010000045.1, from coordinate 1,896 downwards.
AAAGATAACTTCATCATTTCCTTTTTCCCATAACCTGTCAAACTCATCTAATCTCGTTCGTATTTTTTCCTGTGCAGAGAAATAAATCCTCTTTATTTCTTCCATGCCTTCAATCCAGCAATCTCTTTTCTCCTTTCATCTTCTGGATATCCGTGATGTCCTGAGATGCTTCCAATGTGCCCAGATACTTTCCATTTTTATCTCTCACTGCAAAATATCTTATGTATATCTTTCTGTCATTCAGATCGATCCAGAACTCTTCCGAATCTTTTTTTCCTTCTCTGAGATTATTTAAGACCTGGGTTACCTTATCCAGACTCTCTTTAGGATGGCAGTTCTGGACTTTTAAACCTATCACCGAAGGAGTTCTTTTGAATATCCTATTATCGCCTTTGCTGTAATATCTCACCGTATCCTCGCTGTCTATAAAAGATATTTCTACGGGCATTACATCGAATATCGCTTCCAAAATATCATATGATAGATTCTCTATCATCAGTACCCCTCACACATCGATTCGAAATAATTCTTTGGATGGTCACACGAAGGACATTTCTCAGGCGGCTCTTCCCCGTAATGCACGTATCCGCACTTTCTGCAGACCCAGTAGACCTTTTTCTCCTTTTTGAACGTGGTATCGTTCTCCAGTTCTTTTAAAAGCTTCCTGTATCTCTCCTCGTGATGTTTCTCAGCTTTTGCGATCGCTCTCAGTCTTGCTGCAATATCCTTAAAGCCTTCTTTTTCAGCAACATCTGCAAACTCAGGATACATCGTTGTATGTTCATAGTTTTCACCTGCGATAGCTGCCTTCAAGTTTTCTTTTGTATCTTTCAATGTCAATGGTGCTGCGGCTTCTACATTTATTTCTTTATCTTCGGAAATTTTATTTATCATTCTGTAAAGCCATTTCGCATGTTCCCTCTCATTATCGGCAGTTATCAAGAATATCTCTGCCATCTGTTCAAATCCTTCTTTTTTTGCGATCTTTGCATAGAATGTATATCTGTTTCTTGCCTGACTCTCGCCTATAAAGGCCTTCGTCAGATTTTTTACTGTTTCCATTTTTGTTCACCTCTCTAACTTTTTTCAAACATATCCTTTCCAACCCCGCAGACGGGACAGACCCAGTCATCAGGAATATCCTCGAAAGCTGTTCCGGGTTCTATTCCCCCATCGGGATCACCTTTCTCTGGGTCGTAAATATAGCCACATGCAGTGCATTCATATTTATCCATTTTTTTCACCTCTTTTTCTTTTTTAATGTACGTAGGTGCCGTTTTAGGCGCCTTACCTTTTTTTATTTCATGATAATATGCATACGTCAACGGCTCTCTGTCTCCCATAACCTGAGCATCTAATATTTTCCCAATGAAAATAGTATGTGTTTCAACATCTATGCTATCAATAACTTCACATTCTACGCATCCTATTGTATTTTCCAAAACTATGGGTGTATCGTTTATACCGTTCTTGTATTTAACATCTTTGAATTTATTAATATCTCTTCCACATCTAAATCCAAAAAGTCCTATGAATTTCATCGGTGTCTCTTCGGAGAGAATAGAGACGGTGAACACCTTACTCTCCTGGATAAACTCATGAGTGAGGTTTTTCTTGTTGATGCTCACCCCAATCGTCGGCGGATCTGCAGTTATCTGAAAGACCGTATTGGCGATCTGTCCATTGATGCTATCTTCTTTTTTTGAAGAAACAACGTAAAGCCCATAAGAAATTTTGTGCAATGCTTTAGGATTCATTTTATTCCTCTGTGTTTATCCAGTATTTCATCCGCCAACCTATCCAGCGCTTTAAAATTTTCTTCCTTTGGCGATCCTTTTGCGATTGCAGGATTGAGTATCTCTACTTTTACATTGGTTAACATTCCTGCAATCTGCT
>JAYEIH010000044.1:0-17930 GCA_034659995.1 Methanobacteriota archaeon | reverse complement strand
GGAGACCGCCCTTCCGTATGGGGTAGCCTTTTTGTTCCTCACAAGTTTAAAATCTCTCAGAGTTTTTATTTTTTCAGGGTTGATAGGATAGAGCGATTTTTTATTTATTTCCTCAAACTTACCGGGAGAACAACATATATTGGCCAGCAGGTTCTCAAGCTCCATATCATTGGTATATCGTATCTCCACATCTTCCTCCCTCCCCTGAAGAAGGCGGAATGCAACCTCATCCTCCGAAGCATCTCTGTACTCTCTCAGAGGGTCTATTAAAAGATACACCTTCCCCTTCTCATGATAATCCGGCCTCCCAGCCCTTCCGAGCATCTGGTGGAACTCCCTTACCTTCAGGATAGCTATACCCATCATCAGAGACTCGAATATCACCTGGGACGAGGGAAAGTCCACACCCGCAGCCAGCGCGGCCGTTGTTACAACGCACTGAATTTTCTGATCCCAAAAATCCTCCTCAGTTCTTTTTCTCTCGTAATATGAGAGGCCCGCATGGTAGCCCCGTGCTCTCACACCTCTCCTCTGAAGATACGATGCTATCTTATTGCACCTTCTCCGTGAGTATGTGAATACAATGCTCTGTCCGTGATATCCCTTTTTGGATAGATTGTTCCACTCTCTTTTTACAATTTTCTGTATTACATCCTTTTTTTTGTGTTCCTGTGTGAATACCAAATGCCGTTCCAGTGGCACAGGCCGCTGATCGTATACAACAGGGCGAAGACCGAGGTCCTCTGCCAGCTCCTCCGTGTTGCCAATGGTAGCAGAGAGGCCGATAAACTGTACTTTGGGGTAGAGCGTCCTCAGCCGTGCAATAAGCCCATCGAGTCGCGGACCTCGCTCTGGATCGTCAAGCATATGGAGCTCATCTATTACTATAGTTCCGATCTCGCCAAGCTCCTTGCCCGTTCTGAGTAAAAAGTCTATTCCTTCATAGGTACCGACGATAATATCTGCGTCTATATCCGTATCCACCGGTGTGGATTCATTCGTTTTTATTCGCGAGATACCCACTCTTATTCCTGTCTTAAACGAGTAATTCTTTTTAAACTCCTCATATTTCTGATTGGCCAGTGCCACTAACGGCACAAGGAATAGCAGTTTTTTACCCTTGGCAACCCTCGGTATTCCCGCTATCTCGCCGATAAGTGTTTTTCCAGAAGCAGTTGCCGAGACAATCAAAAGATCCTCACCTTTTAAAAGCCCGTTCTCAATTGCCAGGGATTGTGTGGGATATAGCTCTGTGATACCTCTTTTTTTCAGGTTCTTTTTAAGAAAATCCGGTAATTCTACCTCATCTATCTTTTTTCCCTTGAAAGAGTGAGCCTCAATCTCATCAAACTTGGTCACCTCAGGATTCAGTCCGGATCGTGGATCAAAGATCCTTATAACCTTGTCAACATCCCTCACCCTTCTCAAAACCTTCAAAATTGCATCATCTGAGTTTATATTTCTATATCGCATCTCTCTGAATATCTCCTTCTTGGCACAGTCCTCACATATTTTTTCTCCGCGGTAGTTGTATCCGTGTTTCATTTGGTTTATTTTTCCGTCTATCAGACAAAAACGGCAGAGAGCGATTGATTCATGCGATATAGTAAGATCCCCAAGCATTTTTTCCATTTCCGGACATTCTTCGGCGGTGTAGACCTTGTTATCCCGAAGGAGCTGTATCGCATCATTGGGCTGAAGAAGCGTATCAGCCTTCCTTAGTTTCCTGGGTCGGTAACCCTTTGAGGTCTCTTGCAACCTGAGATTATACTTCCTTGTAGAACTGTTTTTCTTTTTATAGAGCTCGAACTCGTGCTTCTTACTGCCCTGTTTGATAACGATCATTGTCCTATAAAGTGTGGTACGGTTTAAAAGACTACGGGAATAACCTTTTTTACTCTCCTGATAAGAGCCTTTATGGAAACTCGTATCATCAGAATGGATCCCGATAACCTCGATACAAAAAAAATCAAGGAGGCGGCAGAGTTTATCAAAAACGGGGAGCTTGTAGCGTTTCCCACAGAGACGGTCTACGGGCTCGGTGCCAATACTCTGAATGCCGATGCCGTGCGTAAAATATTTGAGGCAAAGAACAGACCTGCCGATAATCCCATTATTAATCATATTGCAAAGAAGGAATGGGTCTACAAACTGGCAAAAGAGGTTCCTGAGGATGCAATAAGACTTGCAGATGTCTTCTGGCCCGGACCATTAACCATGATATTTAAGAAAAAAACTATAGTTCCGGATGTCGTTACCGGAGGACTAAAGACGACTTCCATGAGAATGCCGAGAAATAAAATAGCACTGAACTTAATAACGTACTCGCAATGCCCTATAGCTGCACCCTCTGCCAATCTCTCAGGAAAGCCGTCGCCCACTACAGCTGAACACGTCATTCACGATCTCTCCGGAAGGATAGCATGTATAATCGACGCAGGGAGTACAGATATTGGGGTGGAATCTACGGTTATCGATCTCAGTGTCTCGCCGCCCCTTCTTCTGAGACCGGGCGGTGTTACCTATGAGGATTTGCGGGAGTATATCGATATAGAGATCCATCCTGCGGCCAGGGCCGTAATTGAGATGAAGGAGAAAACAGCCTCGCCGGGAATGAAGTACAGACATTACGCGCCAACGGCGGATCTCATTCTCGTAGAAGGAGATATAAAAAAGGTAGTAAAAAAGATACGGGGACTCTGCGAAGAGAATAGCGAGAAAAAAATAGGCATAATAGTAACAGAAGAAACAAAAAATCTCTATGATGCGGACGTAAAGATTATAGGGCGCAGAAAAAAGATGGATGAGGTGGCAGAAAACCTCTTTAGAATACTCAGGGAGTTTGATAATGAAGGGGTGGATATTATTCTCTCCGAGGGATTTTCCACAGAAGGGCTTGGCTTAGCGGTAATGAATAGATTGAGAAAGGCAGCAAAGGCGGTGATAACGGTATGAATCTGACAAAAGAGATAACCAGAGCAGTGAAACTGCTAAAGAAACACAAAAACGATAAGGTGCATCTTATATCGCATCTGGATGCCGATGGAATAAGCTCTGCAGGGATTATGTCAAAAACTCTTGATAGAGAAGCAATAGAACATGAAATAAGTATTGTAAAGCTCAATAAAATTAAAGATACACTCGATGATTCTGAGCTTACCATTTTTACTGACCTTGGCTCCGGACAGCTTCCAATGCTCAATAAGGAGATGAAAAAGGAGTATATAATCATGGATCACCATATTCCACAGGGGAAGACTGAGTATCATATAAACCCTAACCTTTTCGGCATTGACGGTTCGCGGGAGGTGAGCGGGGCCGGACTGAGCTATTTCTTTTCCCGGAACCTTGGAAATAAGGATCTTGTGGATCTTGCGATAGTCGGCGCCGTTGGCGATATGCAGAACTTCTGGGGGAGAATGGAGGGGTTAAATCAGATTATTCTTAAAGAGGGAATTAAAAATAAGAGAATAAAGATGGAAAAGAATTTACTTTTATACGGAAGGGAGACCCGCCCCGTATATAAATCACTTCAGTACTTTTCTGACCCCGTAATTCCGGGGGTTACAGGAGATGAATCCTCGTCGATAGCTCTTCTGCGGAGACTCGGTATCGATCTAAAGGAGAATGAAAGGTGGAGAACACTCTCTGATCTGAGTTTTGAGGAAAGAAAGCGGTTAGCTACAGAGATAATTGCCAAGTGCAGCTCCTCCATTCCCAAAGAGCTGGCGAAATTTCTTTCAAGTCTTGTGATCGGTGAGACGTATACACTGTTAAATGAGGAGGAAGGAACACCGTTACGAGATGCCAGCGAGTACTCCACATGTCTCAATGCTACGGGAAGAAATGATGAGGCAGAGATAGGCGTTGAGATTGCAAAGGGAAACAGAGGGGTATATTACGATGTGCTTATGGGGCTTCTGAAAAAACACCGAAGAAAGATTGCAGAGAGCATAGAAAGGGTGGAAAGTATAACTCAACGAGAGTATATTCAGTTCTTTAAGGCTGATATAAGTGATAATATCATAGGAACTATCGCGGGAATGCTCCTCGGTACGAAGGCAGACCCCTATAAGCCGCTAATAGGAATAGCAGACTCCGACAACTCTTTAAAAATATCTGTAAGATGCTCAAAACTTCTTGTTTTAAAAGGGGTAAATATGGCGAAAGCAATAATAAAGGCCGCTGAGGCTGTGGACGGCGAGGGAGGGGGACATGCTCCCGCATGCGGAGCGTATATACCAAAAAATACGCTGAACGAGTTTCTCGATATCTTTGAGGAGGAGGTAAAAAAGCAGTTAGAGACATAGGATATCGAAGATAATGGAAGGGATGTAATGGCTTAAAAAACTTGGGAGTATCGATTTCGTCTTATAATTCATATATCCCAGAACAATTCCCGCACCAAAGGAGTAGTACACCTCGATCATGGGCTTTCCCATATGCAAAAAACCGTAGGGTATCGTCTGTACTATAATAGCGTACCACCCTATCTTTTTCCTGAGCTCAAACATGAGAAAGCCCCTGAAAAAAAACTCAGTGGAGAGCATAACCACACCGATAAAAAGTTCGTTCTTAACAAAGGAGAAAGGAGAATCATCGGAAAACAGGGGATAGTACCGTTGAAATTCATCGATCTGAGAGCCGTAAGCCATAATGGGCAGAGATACGAGAAGGATAAAGAAGAAATAACGCAAAGACTTTTTGTAATTTCTGAGGTTCAGGCCGTAATCCTTTGGATTTTTCTTAAGAACGTAGAGGACTATGAGGGGCACAAGAATATAAAGAATACCGAGCTTTACCGCCCAAAACTCCACTGAGCTTATGGGTATCCTCCTGTTAACAGCCATTATCACAAAACTCAGAACTACTATCAGCATCTTTACACCAGCGGTATGTACTCCATTTTTTTACGGACGTACGTTGGATATTCCTTCACTATTCCCGCCTTTACCTCTCTATTTTCCAGCAAATCCGTTATCTCTGAGAGTGCAAACCAGTGCAGATATATCTTTTTCTGGGCGTAATCTCTCTCTATCATCTTGGTATCGATATCCACATGCGTCATGATAAGATCATAGACGGCATCGAGGTCCTCGCACTCTATGACACCTTTAACTATAAGGGAGTCTTCTATTTCTTCATACGGCTTTTTTACATTCTCGGCCCGTCTCTCCAATCTTTTTCTCAGCTGCACGGCGTCTTTAAAATTAGAGGAACAGTAGTGGATCATTAAATCCAAATCTTCGTACTTCTTCACGATATCCAGTGCTATTTCCTCACTTCCCTTTACTCCTGCATCCTCTTTAAACTTAAAACCCCTTTTTTTAAGCTCTTTGATATTTGTCTCTGAGTACTCTAACTCATTGAGATTGAGAAACTTTGCACCAATGTTATCCAGGTACTTCACGAATTTTTCGATATATTTTTTGCTTATCGTTGGAATCTCAGCGCCAACATCAAAATCATATTTCAATGCCGTCTCTATTATATCCCAGTCTCTCTGCGGATGGAACCGTATCTCGTCGATCCGGGGCTCCAGCTGTTCAAATACCTCATCATTGCAGAGCGTTCCCGAGGTATAGAGGTGAATGTGGTGATTGCGGAACTCATTCTTCAGAAGGGACGCATAACGGATCGTTCTCTCGAGTTTTACTATAGGATCACCTCCCGTGATTCCGGTGCCTTCGGCATCCATGAGCCGGGCCTCTTCTATAATATCGTGCTCACTGAGCACCTCCCGCTCATTGGCATAAACTACATCCTTATTTCTCCTTTTTTCGGACAATGGGCAGTAATAACAGGAATCTCTGCATAGCCCCGTAATAAAAAGAACAAGTTTTCCTCCTCGTTCGCATATTTTGCATCCCTCAGGTTTCATTGTATTTCCTTGAGAACAGGATTTAAAAATAGTTCCATCATCCAGCAGAGTTTTAAATCCAGATCCCCTCGGGGTAATATGGACAGTTACATAACCGTCAAAAATTCTGTACGTACCGCAATGAGCGTAAAAAAATCAAAGTTCATTGCCTCGGCTGCTCATGTAACGAGTGAAGAAGATGCCAAAAAATTTATCGCTGCCATAGAGAAGGAGTTCGATGATGCAACTCATAATCCCTATGCCTATGTTCTGAACGAAAGGAGTAACTCTTCTGACGATGGTGAACCGCTGAACTCCGCAGGAAAGCCCATACTCAGTGCTATCGAGAATAAAAATCTGATCAATGTCGTCGTTGTGGTTACGCGGTACTTTGGCGGGACGGAGCTTGGTATTGGAGGACTGATCCGCGCATACAGGGATGCCGCACTGAATGCTATCGAGACAGCGGGCGCAGTGGAAAAGTTTTATGAGGAAGAGATCTCCTTTTCTGCGGATTATGAGTTCTTTGGTGGTCTCAGCAGTGTGCTTGAAACGCATTTCTGTACAATTCTCGAGCAAAAAATGGATAAAAAAGTTTTTTTTCGTGTATTGGTGCGAAAAAAGGATAAAGAACAGTTTATTAATGCTCTCTTAAAAAAGACAAGAGGAACTGTGGTTATTGATGGTAATGAATAAACAAAAAGGATACATTTTTAAATATTGACGATAAAATACTGGCATGGTGTTTTATTTTCTTGCCTTCTGTTTCGGTGCCGTCCTTCTTCTACTGTTTCTTTTCCATTTCAGAAAAAACACTGCAAAAAAACCAACGGGAAACAACAATATTCCGCCAATTCTAAACAAGAATATTCGGCATTTGAAGAGCTGCGAATGCTCCTACCGCCCCGATATGAGGATAACGCTCCATACTATAGAGGGCGAAAAAGAGTGTAATAAAATGATTGATAATCTAAAGGAGAGAACATATGAACTAAATATACTCTTTGACAAAACAAGGTACTCCATAGAGAGAACAGAATTTGGAGAGTTTTTAACTGCCTCTGATATTTTTGAGGTTTTAATCGGAAAAAAAGATGAAAAGGAGTTTAAGGCGTATATAAAAGAGAAAAAAGACCTGAAACGTAAGGTTAAGAGCTTCAAAAAGCAAAAGAGAGATCTGGAAGACCTTATGCAGGAGTTGCTTCATAGGTCAATCATGCTTCGAGATCAAGAATAATATAAAAAAAGAAAAAAACAAAAATTTTTTTTTAAACGTGTTTCCCCTTGTACCTTTGAAGTTATCTCTCTTTTTTCTACCCACACCTTTAAATACTTTTTGGTTAGCAAAAAGTATTTAAATATTTTTCAGTTTCCTTCGCTGTCTGAGGGTCTCGTAAATGAGGATTCCTGCTGCAGTGGAAACATTAAGTGCCTCTATGCTCCCTGTTCCCGGAATCTTTACGAGAAGATCGCACCGCTTCCTTACAAGTCGTCTCATTCCTCTATGTTCCCCGCCAAAGACCAGTGCCATGGGGCCTTTCAGGTTCTTTTTAAAGCATGATTCTCCATCTATATCCGCACCGACAATCCATATCTTTTTTTCCCGAAGTTTTTCTATCGTTTTGGCCATATTATTTACAAGTACGACCTTCATATACTCCAGTGCCCCGGAAGATGTTTTCCAGACCGTTTTTGTGAGCTTGGCAGACCGTTTTTTTGGGATTAACACGGCGTCCACACCAAAAAACTCACAGGAACGAATAATAGCTCCAAGATTCCGTGGATCCTGCACCCTGTCCAGAAGAACAAAAAAGGAGTTTTTGGTGAAATGTAGGTCTTCAAACGCTGTATACTCCTGGGGGGATGCGAAAGCGACAACGCCCTGGTTGTTTTTCCCATACGTATCCAGTACCTTCTTTTCTACTCTGGAGAAAGATATTCCCTTTTTACGGGCTGCTTGTACTATCCCTTTGGGAGCAGATCCTTTGGCTACAAGAAGCTTGTTTATTTTTCCATTGTCTTTTAATACCTCCATAACAGCCCGTCTGCCAGTTATCTTGTCCATGTCTATATATTCTTTCGCGAGTTTAAAAACCTATATTAAAAAACCTTAAGTACCTTCATGAGAATAGTGTATTAATGTTAAAAGAAGCGGATTTCTATGTTCCTGAAAAAGAAGGTCTGAGATGCCTTCTGTGTCCTCAAAGATGCCTTATTCCTGATTCTAAGCGTGGATTTTGCAGGGCAAGGAAAAACGAGGGAAACAAGCTTTACACAGAGGTCTATGGAAAGGTATCTTCATTCGGTACGGATCCTATTGAGAAAAAGCCGTTGTATCATTTCTATCCTGGAAGCACCGCCTTTTCCATTGCAACGGTGGGCTGTAACCTTGCCTGCGATTTCTGCCAGAACTACCAGATATCTCAAAAAGAGGTTCCTACCCGTGAGTTCAGTCCTGAGGAGATCGTAGAGATGGCGAAGGATACCGACGGGATAGCTTTTACCTACAACGAACCGATAATCTGGTACGAGTTTGTCTACGATACGGCAAAGCTGGCAAAGGAAAACGGCCTCTATACCGTAATGGTAACAAACGGCTACATAAATGAGGCGCCATTAAAAAAACTTACAGGGTATATAGATGGCTTTAACATAGATGTAAAGGGAAGTAAACAGTTCTATGAAAAGCTCTGTCACGCACCGTTTTACGACGTGTTCAACTCTGTAAGAACAGTTTTTGAAAATGACAGGCATGTGGAGGTAACAAATCTGATTGTGCCGGGCTGGAACGATAAAAAGGAGCAGATAAAAAAGATCTGTGACAAACTCTACGCAATAAGCCCCAGTATCCCCATCCATTTTACGAGATTCTTCCCTCATTACAAAATGAGAGATACAGAGCCGACACCAATAGAAACAATGGAGATGGCAGAGGAAATAGCCAACGATATGGGATTGGAGTATGTCTACCTCGGCAATGTGGGAAAACCAGGGATAACCTACTGCCCAGCATGCGGAGAACCGGTGATTAGACGGTACGGCTTTGATCTGCTGGAGAATACCCTCAAAGATAAAAAGTGCAGATGTGGAAAAGAAATTTATATAACGCTATAAACTTAGAGCATGAAGAATTTTTGTAATCCGAATATCTTTATTCCTCTCTATACCCTCTTCATAGCTGCAGGATTATTCTTTAAAGATGAGTATCTGGAGTACTCTGTAACCCCATTGTTGTTTTTTTATATTGGATACGGTCTTTTCTGTTTTTATCTGGGAACAAAAATAGATTTAAAAATAAAAAAAGAATATACTCTAATTTTAATTGCAGTATTACTCTTTTTTTACAGCTTTAAAACTTATTCTTATCTTGCCTTCTTGATACTACCATCCATACTTTTGCTACTGAGGCTGGACTTTGAAAAATATGCAACCCTCTTTTATTTTACGGGGATAGCGCTTCTTATAGGCAACCTCATCTACATAGGGGATATTCCTCTCCTCAACCCTGACTCCAAAAGAGAGGCCCTGACCGTTCTTCTTGTCTGTGGGTACTCGCTGGTATACATTGGAGCTGCCTTTCAGATGGTGAAACGGTTTCACCCCCTGTACTTTTTTCTCGCCTTTGGCATTCTCATTTTCTACGGATACAGGAGCTATATACTCATTTTTTTCCTGTCCACGGTGATTATGCTCTACTACACAAAGAGGTTCAGATCCTCCTTCTGGGCTCTTGGACTTGGCTTGGGCGTTGTCGTTCTTCTCACCTTTGTTTTTTTGCAGTTCACATCACAGCAATGGGAACTGGGTGTTTTTGACCTCATATTCCATAGAACGGCATATACCGTCTACGTTCTCAATGAGATTGTTGAAAAATCCGGGCTTTTTGGACAGTTTCACGGGCTCTGGCTTCATCCGATCACCGGTAACATCGTAGGAAAGACTATTTTTGGCTATGATCATAATACAACCTCCACGATCCTTGGTCCGCTCATCCTTGATTTTGGGATTTTTGAGGTGCCCCTCATGACATTCTTCGGAAGCGTTCTGGGTACTCTCTGGAGAAAGGCACGGAAAAAGGAAGAGATACTTCCCTACTATGCCATCTTACTCTCCATAACAGTTGTATGCATAGAATTATCGCCGGTGCCGTTGATTATATTCCCGTACCTTATTGCTCTGTACAAGATTTCGTAGAGCTTGTCGGAACTGCTTCTTCATGTGGTCAAATAGGTACACCTCACCTCTCTTATTGATGATACCGAAAATTATCTTTTTATTCTCAGTTATGTCCCCGATGAAGAGATCAATGAGATCTATATCCTCTTCCCATAATCCACTCTCTATCCCACTATTCTCATTTTGCGATTCTCACACGTGATGCAATGCTTATGTGCCCATCAGTAATGCTATGCAATTATGCATTGCGAAAAGTTTTTATATGATGTGTTACCATGTATCACAATAACAGTCGTTATAGAGTACTATGGAATGTGATGCGAAAATACGATTTTCATTACGAAGGAGTGGTGTACGAAGAGAGGTACTGAACTACCTCGTTAATATATATCCTCAGAAATCATATCCTGCAGAGATTGCAAGGAAGATTGATTTTAGACTAAATGAGGTATGTGGAGCTCTCAATGGTGCCCCCGGGAGATATAAGAAAGAAAATAGTTTGATTAATCTCAGTCTTGTGAAAAAAGATGAAAGAAAACATTCATACTTGTATACTGCTACTGACGAGAGACGTAAGATATGGAAATTGATAAGTAAGTGAACATATAACTAATCTCTCACCTGAGTACTCAATTGAGTACTCACCTACACACAAAGCTTATATACCTGTAGAAAAACAGTGAGAACACCATGGTAAAAACTGACATGTACATGGATGAGGTGAAAACGACACAGAACAAGCTGTGTCGTGACTACACAATAAATTATGTAGTTTAAACCAAAAAAGAGGTGAAAATATATGAAAAAGAACAGAAAAATTGTAGGAACGATGGCAGTAATAGCCGTCATTGTGGGCATGCTGATGGTGAGCGTGCCAGCGGACAAAGAAGAAGAGAAGGAAAATGAGTGCGGATGCGGCTACAACAGCGCACCTGCAGAAGGAAAGCCACTGAACTTCAACGAGCTCTTGGAAAAAACCAAAGGCTGGGAGGAAGAGGTGGCACTGTTAGAGGAACAGATTGATGAAAAACGGGAGAAATTGCTTGAACTGTACAAAACAACAAAAGAAGGGGTCTATTGGAAAGAAATCGAGGACTTGCAAGCGAAAATAGGAAAGTTAGAAGGAGAATACTGGTACAAAAAAGAGGTTCTCTTTGAGATGGGCGTACTAAGGAAGTACACAGAGTTGCAACGGGATGGAGCGCTGAAAATAGTGAAAGAAACACTGCCAGAGATAAAGGATTTAGAAGTAGCTAAAGCATTAAATGCGTTTGAGATGATCGGAGAAGAAAAGATGAAAAAGGAAAGGGAACTTGAGGGATTACTCACAGAGGCAAAAAATGGGAGAAATTTTTCCAAAGGAATCGAATCTTTGCAAAGGGAGATCAATGTATTAGATAAGGAATATTGGCGTTTGAGAAAAGCATACTTGAGATTATATACAATTAAGACGTTAGAAAGAAGTAGAAGTTTAACGCTGATAAACCACTGTTATTCCGGGTGGTGTTTGCCATCAACAGATCCTTTGGATGATAGTTATCCGCTCCGGTTCAAAAATTTTAGACAGATAAAAGTGTGGATTGGAATGTACGATAAAACAAGTCCATTTGATCCGAATGCTGATATGATTGATGAATATTGCACCACTTATTTTACAACGAACACGAAGTACTACTGGAACAAAGCTAAAAATAAAAACCCGGGAACCAAATCTATTCAAGTCAAATGGTTCTATTTTGCCACGTGTAATGTAGATAACCAAAGACATGACATGATCTGGGAAAAGAACAGGAATAAATGGGGTGCATGGTCAAAGCCTGGATATGCCGATTATGTTACCACGTCTCCATCTAACGGATACTACGGATTCTCAACCTTTGCAAACCACCATGCATGTTGCTACTGGTCTGTCTGCGAGTGGTGCAATACGCACTGTGGCACTTGTTTTGGATGCGATAAAACTAGAGCACAATACTTCGTAACAGATAACGCTTAGAAGGAAAAATAATAAATATTTTCCTTTTTATTTTTTTAGAAGTGAGAAAAAATGTACAAGAAATACATAACCTTCCTGTTCATATGGGGCGTTATTGTTTCATTACCCATTTTCGTCTATGGCGATGAGAATGCCTCCCAAGAGGTATCCTTTCCTGACAAATACTTCGAGAGAGCCATTAGAGAGAAAATCGGGAAGCCCAGTGGGTTGATATATAAAAGTGATCTGAGAAAGATAGAGGTTTTGGATTTAGGAGATAGGTTCATAGAAAACATAGAAGGACTGCAGTACTGTAAAAATCTTACATATTTAGCTCATTGTTGTGGTGAGATTGCCGATCTCTCTCCTCTCGCTAATCTTACCAAAATCAAACATATAGATCTTGGTGTTAATCCTGTTGTTGATATCTCACCACTTTCCAGCCTTTCAAGTCTTACGTATCTCTCCCTCGAACGAACTGATGTTTCAGACCTCTCTCCTCTTTCCAATCTGACAAGCCTTAAAGAACTCAGCCTTAGTTATAATGATATTTCAGATATCACGTCCCTATCCACCCTTACAAACCTCGAAAAGTTATATCTCCAGGGTAATGTTATTTCCGACCTCTCCCCTCTTTCCAATCTGACAAACCTTACAGTGATAGATCTTTCCAAGAATAATATCTCCGATATCACTCCTCTCGCTAATCTTGAAACCTTGGAAAAACTAAATCTTGATACTAACAAGATCACCGATCTCTCCCCACTTACCACGCTCACCTCTCTTAAACACTTATCTCTTGGGCGTAACAAGATCTTTGATACTACCCCCCTTGCTAATCTCACAAACATAGAAATTCTCTCAATTGGAGGTAAAAGCGTCTCTGATATCTCGCCAATTGCGAATTTGACGAACCTCAAACAACTCTATGTCAATGAAACGTGCATTTCCGATATTTCTCCTCTCTCTACCCTTACCTCTGTATACTGGCTGGATCTTGCCGATAACAATATCTCCGACCTTTCACCCCTTCGCCATCTCACGAATCTTTCTTTATTAGATCTTTCCAAGAACAATATCTCTTATATCTCTCCTCTCATTGAACTTTCAAAGAAGGATAGCGATGGCATGCTCACTGTTGACGTACGAGATAATCCAGTGGATTCTGACTCTTTGAAAGAGCTAGAGAAAAGAGTCGAACTTAGGAAGACCGCACCAGAAAGTCCCGGGCCCGTGCTTTCTTCTACGTCCTTTCCAACACAAACGTCTTCTTTTCCTCCGAGTTCTCCACCGCAAAAGGACAACACTCTCATCTACCTCGGAATTGTTGGTATTCTTGTAGTTCTCGTTTTCGTGGTGCATGTGGTGAGAAGGTAGGAGGAAAAAGTGCAACAAAGAAAACAAACATTGGCCAAAGATACGTGTAAATCGGGGACCCTCTTCTTTCTTCGAGTTTTTTACTCTCTTGGAAAGTTGGAAAGAGATGGAGCGGAACCTTTAAACGGGAACATACAGATGAAAAGGGGCGTAAATTATTGTAACAATGGACCTTTTTCTTTAGCTCAGGCCCAACCCAACACCCCTCCCAAACATTTATATTCTCAGAATTGCAAAAATTTTTAAGGTGATCAAATAAACGTAGAGAGCTATCTCAAAAAGAAATGTAAAAAGGAAACAGTTCATTTCACCCTTATCGATCCGGATTCTCCATTAAGGAATGAAAAAATACTGCAAAACCTGGCAGAGGTTAGTACAGACGCGGTTCTTATAGGAGGATCAACACAGGTTACCGGAGCAGAGCTGGACACTCTCATAGAAACGATAAAAAAATCGGTGGATCTCCCTGTCATTCTTTTTCCGGGCGGAGTCGGTGGAATAAGTGGCCGTGCAGATGCAATATTTTTTATGTCCCTTCTAAACTCACGGAACCCCTACTTCATCACCAAGGCTCAGGCTCTTGGAGCCTTTCAGGTAAAACGTCTTGGCCTTGAACCTCTGCCCATGGCCTATCTGATCGTAGAGCCCGGAGAGTCTGCTGGATTTATCGGTGAGGCAGATCCACTTCCACGGCATAAACCTAAAATTGCGGCCTCTTACGCACTGGCAGCACAGTATATGGGCATGAAATTTGTCTATCTTGAGGCAGGGTCTGGCGCATCAAACCCCGTGCCCATAGAGATGATACGGTATGTAAAAAAAGCGGTAGATATTCCGGTGATAGTTGGCGGTGGGATAAGAGAAAAAAAGGAGGCAGTTCGGATATCAAAGGCCGCTGATATACTTGTCACAGGCACAATTGCCGAGGAGAGTTTTGAGAAGCTGAAGGATCTGGTAGATGCTGTAAAGGGAGTAAAATGAGTCTGACCTACAAGGTAAATAATTTTTTAGACTCATTGGAATATAGCTTTGAGCGGGAGGGCCTGAGAGACAAGGAGTGTTTTAAAGACCTATATTTCCAATTTTTGGATAACTTATCAATTTTAGAAAATTTAAAGGAAAAAATGGATTTTTATGGATTTCAAAATCCAT
Organism: Methanobacteriota archaeon; assembly: GCA_034659995.1. Lineage (GTDB taxonomy): Archaea > Methanobacteriota_B > Thermococci > Methanofastidiosales > B48-G16 > JAYEIH01. The sequence continues at coordinate 3,390 of JAYEIH010000044.1, read as the reverse complement.
ATTATCCGCTAAAGGGCCTTAAAGGCTCTGAATATTCCTTTAGAAAAAGAGCGCAGCTCAAAAAATCTACGTATGAAAGAAACTCTTATGCCATCTCCGCGCATAAAATAGCGGTAGGACATCTGGAAGAATCAATAATGCTGAAAAATGATAAGACATACAGAGGAAAAGACGCAGTAAAGCATCTGAACAGGAAACTTAAACTTTGCAAAAATGAAGAGGGTGTGTATCGATTTGAAATTCTGGAAAACATTCCTCTATCCGGTGATTATATGGTTAAATTGGGTAATTTTACCCCTCAGGAAAGGAAAAATTACAGAGGAATTTCAAAATTTTTAGATAATCGCAAGAGCAAATTGAGCTCTGTTAGCATTTATATGAAGCGTAACTCCGGAACAAAAAAGAGAAACCTATCTTTGAAAGAGTACAGAAGCTCTATAAAGAATAAAAAGAAAATAAAAAGTTTTAAACTTCATAAAAAAAAGAGAGGGCTTCTAAAAAGTAGCTATATCAGAAAAATCCTCTCAATTTCATATGCACCTCTTGGTAAGGATGCATTTATTTTTGATCTGGCAATGTTCTACCTGAAAAAGGGGAAGTATGAAAGAGAACGATACGCAGGAATATTTCCCTCCCTCTCAAGAGATATCCCCATGGAAAAGTTTGGAGAGTACAGAGAGATAATAGAAGCAAAGGAAAAAATAGAGGAAAAGCTGCATACTCTTGGGAAATACGAAAAAAGCTTTGTTGTTGGAGCCGTGGTATACTATACAGTTACGGATAATATAGAGAGAACTCTACGATACTTTGGTATAAAGAGAAAAACATTGGAAAAAAAACTGGAGGAGTTCAGATCTCTTGGTGTTATCGGGTCAAAGGACCTTCAGCCAAAAACGCGGGAGTTCCTTAAGCATTTGCGGAGGTGATCATCTGAAGGTACTGAAGATTACGGACAAGGAAGAAGTTATCAATGAGATTGAGAAGGGTATAGAGGAAGAGATAGTATATCTTTCAGTAAGACCTTCGATAGATATCGTAGTTGCTCTACTGGAGAATGCTCCGAATCTGAACACAATACTCTGCCCTCCAAGTTTGTACACTCTGACATCTGAACGAGTAAAAAAGGCACTGAGAAAGGTAGGGATATCACTGAAAAAGGGGAGTTTTAATGTTGGAAGACCGAAAAAGTATACTGAAGATGATATAGACAAGATGCTTGACCTCCGCAATGCCGGGAGCTCTGTAATTGAAATATCGGAAGAACTCGGAATTCCAAGAAGAACAATTTATTATTACTTAAATAAGGTGAAAAATAATGAAATATGAAGTTTACAAAAAGATTTATAAGAAGTTGAATAGTACGGATGACGTAAACTCGCTTATGAAAGAGTTTAATGTGGAAAGAGACTTACTTCTATCGTTACTTTCTCAAAAGATAGTTAGAAAGGTAAAGAGAAGATACTACAAGATAAAGAAAAAGAGGAAGATCCTGAGAAAAAAATGGGATAGGGGAAAAAGCATTATGGAGATTGCAGAGGAGTACGAGTTCGCCCCTGTGTTAACAGCCTCTTTTGTTTTTCAGGATATCTTTTCCAAAAAAAAATTTAAGGAAAATCTAAAAGAACCGGATAAAATTAAAAATAAAAGAATAAAAAGGGAAATAAAGAAAGTTGTAGAAAAAGATATAGTTTATTCTCCAAAATTTATTGAATTGCAGACGAAAAGTGGTGTCAGCTGCGAAGAAAGAACAAAAAATTGGCTTATAAAGAAAAATATTAAATTTATAACTGAAGAAGGCGCAAGAGAGGAAAATTTTAGGAAAACACCAGATTTTCTCCTTACAACCCCTTTTTCGCTTAATGGGCTGGAGGTACGCTGGGTAGAAAGCAAGGCAGGGTTCGGCGATCTGATCAAGTTTAAGGAGGATTTTAAGGGTCAGCTCAATCCCTATGTACGGCTTTTTGGCTCAGGGCTCATTGTTTACTGGGCAGGACATCTCGATAGACTGACCAGCTTTTCCGATAGGGTTCTCGTCTGCTCCAAGGAGTTTTTTGAAGATGGGGAAAAAGTATAAATGTATAGAACATATAGGTAAAAACATGAAAAGGATTATACTGGTAGTGCTTCTCGCACTTCTCATCTTGCCGGTACTCTCCTCAACCAAAAATCTTTACGTTGTTGAGGTGGAAGGGGAAATAGGGCTGGCAACTCAGAGGGTGATCGATAATGCCATAGATAAGGCCAATACCGATGGAACGGCATTGATTATAGAGATTGATACACCAGGAGGAAGAGGAGACGTAATGAAAGATATAATCAAGAAAATGAACTCTTCTACTATTCCGGTAGTCGTTTTTGTCAGCCCCGAGGGTTCTATGGCAGCTTCCGCTGGAACATACATAGCAATGGCCTCTAATTTTGTTGTAATGGCTCCAAGTACCTCCATAGGTGCCTGTGAGCCTATAATGGGTTACGATCCCCAGTCAGGGAAAATCATGGAGGCTCCTGAAAAAGTAATTAATTATTACACGGCCTATATGAGATCGCTGGCAGAGGGTCATGGGAGGGATCCCGATGTGGCGGAGAAGTTTGTCACGGAAAACCTTAGTCTTACTCCGCAATCAGCTCTGGAGAAGGGGATGATAGAGCTTCAGGCGGATGATCTCCAGGACTTTATAGAAAAAGCGGATGGAATGCAGTTAAAGGGAATGGAAGGTAGACTGAATATCGTCAACGCGGAAATAAAGATTATTGAACCCTCAATAAAAGATAAGTTTATCATGACAATAACAGATCCCAATATTGCCTATTTCCTGATCACCATAGGGATTTTAGGTTTGTTTTTTGGGTTTACAACTCCCGGATGGCATGTTCCGGAGACAGTGGGAGCTCTCTGCCTTGGCCTTGGAATAATTGCCCAAGGATATATAGGCTTCAATATAGGTGGTTTCCTTCTTATAGGGCTGGGAATCCTGTTTTTTGTCATAGAACTGCTTACTCCAACCTTTGGTCTATTTACCATAGCCGGAGTTCTATCCTTCTTTTTCGGATCTATGTTTCTGTTTTCGACCACAGGGGAGGTGCACTGGATGGTGAGCAGGGAGTTTTTTACCAACTTTAGGTATCTCGTTCTTATAGTAACATTCTGTGTAGGGGCATTCTTTGTTTTTGGTATATCAAAGGCCTTGAAACTCAGAAAAACAAAACCTACAACGGGAAAAGAGCAGATGCTTGGAGTAAGAGGCACCGCCGATACGGATATTGATCCCGAAGGTCAGATTCGTGCACGCGGCGAGAGATGGAACGTGTACAGTGATAAAAAGATTGAAAGAGGAGAGAGGGTGGAAGTTATAGGGGTAGAAGGGCTCAAACTGAAGGTGAAAAGAGAGA
>JAYEIH010000043.1:0-3577 GCA_034659995.1 Methanobacteriota archaeon | reverse complement strand
CCACCATAATCAATCCACCCCACCAATGACCTTCGGACACAGGTTCATCCGGCCAATTGTACTGAGGATGGATCATAGAATCCCGTCCATCCGGATCCACATATTTCAGTGGGTTGTTCAGGCAGTAGACGTATGGATTGAATGTCTGTGGGTTCATCTGATCACCTTTTACGGGGTCTGTGGTAATAAACCTTCCGATGATCGGGTCGTAGGTGCTCTATGTTCTACCCACATCACTCTTTGCGTGCACCGTTTCCACGTGGACGTAGGTGAAACCTACGTCGATCTATGGTGCAGTGCTTTTTTCAGGTGACTTCAGCGAAGCTGAACCCCCCCCAACCCCCCATCTAGATGTGGGCTTCGCCCCCATCATTCTGCTGTGGGTTCGCAGTGCTACCGTAGCTTTTACGGTGGCTTCGCACGATAGTGCGAATGTCGCCCAATCCGTGCACTGGGTTCGCAGTGCAACCGAAACCTTTATAAAGGAATTAGGTATACCTAATTCATGCAGTTGAGTAATGTAAAGGAAGGCAGTACGGTAAGGATCATTTCTATCCATGGTGGAAGAGGTATAAGAGGCAGGCTTACAAAGATGGGGGTCCATCCCGGAGACCTTGGGACAGTGGAGAGAAACAGCTTTGGTCCTGTTCTCCTGAAGGTACGTGGCAACTCTGTTGCCCTTGGGAGGGGGGTAGCTGCCAAAGTTGAGGTAAGTATGGTATGATCATCGCCTTGGCGGGCCAGCCGAATTCCGGAAAATCCACCATTTTTAACCAGGTTGCGGGGTACAAAACGGTTACCTCAAACTTTCCCGGTAAAACTGTGAAATATACCAAGAGTAAGGTAAGGCTGGGAGAGGAGTTTGAGCTCGTCGATCTTCCCGGTACGTACTCCCTTACCTCCTCAGATCTGGCAGAGCTTGAAGCAAGAAAGTATATTCTCAAAGGAGAGGCAGATCTTGTTGTTAATGTGATAGATGCCTCAATTCTTTCTCGAAGCCTTGAGTTTACAATTCAGCTCTGTGAGCTGAAGGTGCCCATGATTATCTGTCTCAATATGAAGGATGAGGCCGAAAGAAAAGGAATTTTTATAGATACAGAAAAACTTGAGGAGATTTTTGGTGTTCCCGTTGTCTCGACGATTGCAAATAAAGGTATAGGCGTTAAGGAGCTCTTTTCCAAAGCTCTCGAACAGAAAAAAAAGCCTAAACTTCCAAAGTACAGTAAGGATGTGGAGAAAGTAATTGAGGAATTTTCATCAAAGGTAAAAAATGAGCCCAAAAGGCTTATAGCGATTAAAGTTCTTGAGGGTGACGAGGCATTTATTGAAAAAACGGATATAAATTACAAAAAGTTTCAGAAGATCCTTGAGTATGGGCATGGACGGCCATCCGACCTTGTTATCTCCTCTGAACGACATGCACTTTCAATGAATATTTTTGAAGAGGTGGCAACGGTAAAAAAACCAGAAAAATCCCTTTTTGATCTCGATAGATTTTTGATGGGAACCGTAGGGTATCCTATTTTAGCATTAATTTTGTACAGCCTATTCTATCTTGTTTTTACAGTTGGAGGTTTTTTTGAGGCTCCTATGATGAACTATTTTGACATTTTGATCTCGAAAATCGTGCTTGAAAATGCTTTCCTGCAGGAAATACTGGTGGGAGTTGTGCAGGGAATTGCCGGAGGAGTAGGGATAGTTCTTCCCTATCTTTTGCCGCTTTTTATCGGTCTTGCGTTTCTTGAGGATGCGGGATATCTTCCCAGAGTTGCCTTCCTGTTGGACAGATTCTTCCATAAGATAGGGCTGCACGGAAAGAGTATAATTCCATTCATACTTGGATACGGATGTACTGTTCCTGCGATTATGGGTACGAGGATCCTGGAATCCGAGAGGGACAGATTTATTGCCGGGTTTATGAGTGTTTTTGTGCCATGCTCCGCGAGAACAGTTGTTATTTTTGGCCTGGTAGCCGTCTATCTTGGACCCTGGTTGGCATTTCTCCTCTATATAACAAATATCATCTTTCTGGGGCTTCTGGGATTCGTACTCTCAAGGATTTATAGGGAAAGGACACCCGGATTAATTCTGGAGATACCTTCCTTAAAAAGACCATCATTTAAAACCATACTCATGAAAACCTGGCTGAGGATGCGGGAGTTTATTGTGATTGCTTGGCCCCTTTTAATTGTTGGGAGTATAGTACTCTCTCTCTTAGAGTATTACGGTCTCGCCGATGCTGTCAATACACTTTTCTCTCCTTTTACGCTCGTTCTTGGCCTTCCCGTAGCCGTGGGCATCACGCTGATCTTCGGGATCCTGCGAAAAGAGATCTCACTTCTTATGCTGCGGCAGGCTCTTGGCTCTCTGGAGATTCTTTCAAAGACGCAGATGCTTACATTTACGGTATTTGTTATGTACTACGTTCCCTGCCTTGCCACCATTGCAGTGCTGGTAAATGAGTTCAGGATTAAAAGAACAGTTCTTATTGTGTTTGTATCGATTGTTGTTGCTCTACTTCTGGGATTGCTCGCGAGAGGCATGGGCAGTCTCGCGTGGTAAGATATTTAAATTAAGATATCCTTCATTTTATAATGATAGAGATAGAGGGCCTTACCAAAAAGTATGGGAGTTTTACTGCAGTGGATAGCTTAGATCTGAGCATAGGAGAAGGGGATACCTTTGGATTCCTCGGTCCAAATGGTGCTGGAAAGACCACCACCATTCTGATGGCGGTTGGAGTCCTGCACCCCACATCCGGTGAGGTAAGACTGTTTGGGAGGGACGTACAAAAAGAGATAGAGATTAAAAAGAATATAGGTGTGGTTTCAGAGCAGCAGTACCTCTACAACGATATGACTGCCTATGAGTATCTGAACTTTTTTGCTGAGCTATACAGTGTGGACTCAGAAAGGATCGATGAGGTTCTGGAGTATATGAGGCTTGCTAATGTCAAAAATAAGCTTTTAAAGGAGTATTCCAAGGGAATGAGGCAGAAAATAAGTGTTGGTCGGGCAGTTCTGCACGATCCCGATATTCTCATTCTCGATGAGCCTGCCTACGGTCTTGATCCTAAAGGTGTTAAGGAGATACGTGATCTCGTTCTTTCAAAGAAGAAGGAAGGAAAAACGATATTCATTTCCTCCCATATACTGACAGAGATAGAGAAGGTCTGTGACAATGTGGGAATTATCAATAAAGGAAAGCTCGTTTTTGAAGGTGAGATGGATGAGCTGAAACAGCGCGTTGTCGGAGGGAGACAGGTGCATATCGAGCTTCATGAACTGACAGAGGAGATAAAAGCGGATCTGAAGGATCTGCCATTTGTTCGGAGTATCTCAGTAGAGGGAAATACAGTTCGAGTATCGACGGAGGAGGATAAACGGAAGGAGTTATCCGAGAGAGTGACTGCCTCTGGTGGTATCATTATCGGCATGCATGAAGAGGGTGTGAGTCTTGAAGATGCGTTTCTACGGGTGACGAAAGATGAATAAAAGGGTTCTCAGAGCACTCACAAAGATGGAGCTTTTTTCCGGGGTCTACAACCTCGGCATCTACTTTCTGATCTTTCTCTCCT
>JAYEIH010000042.1:0-18608 GCA_034659995.1 Methanobacteriota archaeon | reverse complement strand
CTCATTGACTACTATTCCATTCCCTACTATAAGAGAACTGCACGCCGTAATGAGCAGCAGAGCAGTAAGCCCGGTAATAAAATTTGCCATCGACCCTGCAGCATAAACCTTTATTCTCGACCATGAGGAGGCTTTCTTCATCGCCTCCTCCTCCGGCTCGGTGAACGCAAGGGGTAACGCGATAAGAAGGCCCACTCCCACCGATTTTAAAGGGATATTCTCTCGTCGTGCAATGATCCCGTGGGAGAACTCATGAACGATCACAAGCACCACAATCCCTATCAGGCCGTACCAGAGGGGGATCGTTTTGCCCGGGATCGCCAGGGTGAGCGCCTTTTGGGGCTCAGCATCCTCAAGCATCTGAAGAATCTTAGAATAGAGAAGATAGACCACGAGAACAGAACCGCCCAGAGATACGGCTATGCCAATCTTCGCAAAGTAATCCCAGAGTCTTCCGAATTTTTTGGAGAGACTGTCTATCGTCTTTGTAAACTTTTTTGTCCGCCATAGAAGGGTAAACCCGACAATCTCTATTCCACGCTTCTTCAGCGAGCTGGAAAAAAAATTCATTATAGTCCAGAAACCAAGAATACCAAAAAGAAGCAGATAAAGATTAAAACTCATCTATTCATTCACCTGAGTACATGAAGAAGAACAATAACCACGCCTACTACTATGGGTATTCCTATTGCAATATACGGGCTCATCTTGATGCCCTCTGTTTCCTCATCAAAGTACCGTATCAATCCGGCACCTGTGGCAGGCATTCCACCCTCTTCTTTTTTCTTTGCCATGGTATCCCCTGTTCCTCATGCTTTATAAAGGTTACTCGATTAGATTCAGCCCTGTCTCGGTATCATATTTTCTTTCCAGCTTCTCCGGGAAACTCTCTATAAAAAACTCACCTGTAAAGGAAACAATGCCTTCAAAGAGATGACCCGCCATAGCTTTTCCTTCTTCATCGCCGAGGACGGCATGGAGATGCACCACATACTCCTCACCACGTGATATACTTCCCATACAAGAAATAAGCTCCAGATTCTCGTTTATTTCTATCTTAACATACTCTTCACCTGTGTAATATCCAAGTACTGCCTTTTTCAGGGACCCTATTCCTTCAATTTTCCCGGAGTTCAGACCGTATTTTTGGGAGACCTTCTCAATCGCTGAGAGGATATCCTCATTTCCGTCCACTCTGAGAAAGATTGTGTCCTCATCGAGTTTCTTTTCTAACATAATAGAATGGCTGACAGAGGATTAATAAGGTTTATCCTTCCACCACGTTTTTATAGGATCGGTCCGGTAGTGCTGTATGATAAGCTCACACAAGGCAAAGGGGGGCCTTATAAAACTGGAACTAACAGTGGAAAACGCAAGGATGGAGAATATAAAAATTACAGGAGACTTTTTTATCTATCCTGAAGATGCCCTTTTCAATCTCGAAAGAAGGTTAAAGGGAAAAACAGAGGATGAAGCTATAAAACTTGCTGAAGAATTTTTAAATAACGTAGAGGCTCCTGGCATAGAGCTAAAAGACTTTAAGACGGTGTTTAAAAAAGCCTTTGAGGGGAATAATGTTGTATAACCCAACTAAAAACGCGTTTCCGGCGGTATCTGTAACAGGAACAAACTGTGCCCTAAACTGTAAACACTGCGGAGGAATATATCTGAAGCATATGATACCCGTAACGCAGGATTCTCTCTATGATCTCTGTATGGACAAGCATCTTAAGGGCGTCTTAATATCCGGCGGCTCTACCCTCACGGGAAGGGTACCGCTGGACCTATTCCTCCCCATAATAAAAAGGATAAAGGAAGAAAAGGATCTTCTGATAAATGTTCACACCGGGCTGGTGACCAAAAAAGATGTAAAGGCCTTAAAAAAGGCCCATGTAGACTGTGTTTCCTTTGATTTTGTCATTGACAGAAATATACTTAAAAATGTCTATGGCCTTGATAAAACTCCCCGGGATTATATCAACAGCCTAAAAATACTCGCAAAGCACGTAAACGTGGCACCGCATCTCTGCATAGGATTAAACTACGGAAGAGTAGTAAAGGAGTTGGAAGCATTAAAAATCCTCTCGCAGTATCCCATAAAAAAACTCGTTCTCCTTGTGCTGAAACCAACGAAGGGAACACCAATGGAGAATGTAGATGTTAATATTGAAGGGGTATGCAAGGTCCTTGAGAAGGCCGCAGAGTTCGAAAGGGTTGCTCTGGGGTGTATGCGTCCTCGGAATGAAAAAATTGAAAAAAAGGCGTACGAACTGGGATTCGATATCGCCAAGCCCTCCTTTCTTAAAGGGAAATCAAAAAATGTTTGCTGTGTTTTTTAGGTGATTTTATGAAGATACGGGTTTCATACGGATCGGCTATTAAGCTTGGACTGTTAAAAAAAAGGATAGACTGCCTTCCAACCACTACCTATCTAATGACCTGCGGCTCCTGCACCGGAAGATGCCTTTTCTGTGCCCAGGCAAATGGATCTGAGTCGGAAAGACTCTCGAGGATTATCTGGCCGAAGTTCACGTTGGAGGACGTGACGGAGAGGATCGGCGATGAGCGGGTTTGCATCCAGTGTCTGAATTATAAGGGTCTTTTTGAGGATGTGCTTTCCATTGTGGAAAGGATGGACAACAAGATTTCGGTATCCGCACAGCCTTTTTCGCGGGGGCAGTTGAAAAAACTCGCTGAAAGCGTGGATAGGGTTGGAATAAGCATAGATTGTGCCAGTGAGAGTCTTTTTAGAAGAATAAAACCTACGTACTCATGGAAAAAACACTGGAAAAGGCTCGAAGAGGCAGTAGATATATTCGGAGAGTTTAAGGTTACCTCCCATTTGATAGTGGGTTTGGGAGAAACAGAGGAGGAAATGGTAAAGGTCATGCAAAGACTTCATGAAAAAAAAGTAACACCGTCCCTCTTCGCATTCACTCCATTGAAGGGTACACCGCTCGAACACAGGCAAAAACCGTCGCTGCCCAGGTACAGAAAACTGCAGCTAGCGTACCATCTGATAACAGAGGAGATATCCAATGATTTCAGATTTAACGAGGGAAAAATCACAAGTTTTGGAGTGAAAATAGAAGATTATATAAAAGACCCTGTGATTTATACCACACGGGGCTGTCCGGGATGCAACAGACCGTATTACAATGAGTCCCCTGGAGGCGTCATCTACAACTACCCCTATACTCCTGAGGAGGAGATGGAAGATATTCTCAAGCTGTGGCACCTAAATTTATAAGCTCGGTCACGGAGATAATAATATGTTTGTAGAAAAGATCAATGAAAAAATCATCCTCGTGGGTACCTCTCATATATCCGAAGAAAGTGTGGAGACCGTCAAAAAGACGATATCGAAGGAGGATCCAGACTGTATTGCTGTGGAGTTATGTGGGAAAAGACTTAACAGCCTCAAAAACAAAAAAAAATGGGAAAATATGAGTATATCGGATGTTATGCGGGGTGGAAAAACGTACCTTCTTCTAATCAATATTATTCTCTCTAATTATCAAAAAAGGCTTGGGGCAGAGTTCGGTGTTTCCCCAGGCTCTGAGATGCTAAAAGCCATTGAAATGGGTGAAAAGCTTGATAAAGAGATAGTTCTTGCAGATAGAGATATCCAAACAACGTTTAAGAGGGGCTGGAGCTATATGTCTCTGGTGGAAAAATTAAAGTTCATCTATTACATATTTGCCGGATTCTTTGAGGATGTCGATGAAGAGATGGTGGAAGCCCTAAAAGATAAGGATCTGCTCAACAAGGTGCTGGACGAGGTAGCCCAAGAGGTGCCGGGTATCAAGAAGGGCATAATAGATGAAAGAAATGAGTATATAGCACTGAAAATCCTTGAGAAATACAGAGAGAACAAGAAAATCGTAGCTGTTATAGGAGCCGGACATCTTAAAGGGGTAAAGGAGATACTTGAGGAAGCCCTTATAAAGGATATATTTATCCGGGGGCACAGCGCAGAGCTAGAGAAAATACCAAAAAAAAGAAGCAAAGCCAAGATCATAGCCTATGCAATTCCCGTTCTTTTTATTGGTATGGTCATCTATGGGTTCTACACCAGAGGTATGGTCTTTACGGTAAGAATGCTGCTCGCATGGACATGTATCAATGGGGCGTTATCGGCACTGGGCGTTATATGTGCACTGGGACACCCACTCTCTGTCCTAACAGCCCTTGTTGCCGCTCCCATAACCTCACTAAACCCTGCACTGGCAGCAGGATGGTTTGCCGGAGCCACCGAGGCAAAGATGAGAACTCCGATGGTAAAGGACTTTGAAAATCTTTCGCGATTGGAACGAGTTAGAGATTACTGGAAAAACAACGTTACACGAATACTTCTCGTAGTTACATTTGCAAACCTGGGGAGTACAGTAGGTACCTTTGTGGCGCTTCCCTATATTCTAAGCCTTTTTTCGTGATACGATGGAGTTTAAAACAGTGGTAGAGGTCTATAAAAAGCTGGAAAAAACACCGGCGCGGTTGGGAAAAACAGCAATAGTGGTAGATCTCCTGGAAAAAACACCGGATGAACTGAAAAGCATCGTTATTCAATTTTTGCTTGGCGAGATATTTCCAAGGTGGATGGATAAAAAAACAGGCATAGGGACAAAACTTCTCATAAAGAGTGTGGCGGATGCCACAGGAATAAAGGAAAAGACTATTACCGGACACGTACGAGAGGAAGGAGATGTCGGAAAGGCCATAGGGAGAGCAGTAGCACGAAAAAAGCAAACCTCCTTTTTTCCGGAAGATCTCACAGTTGAGGGAATCCACCGGACCCTTAATAGGATAGTGGAGTTCGAGGGAACCCGATCCCAGGAAAAGAAACTGGGGTATCTTGCAAGGCTTATTGGTGCCGCCGATGAAAATGAAGCCACCTACCTCTCACGATTAATACTAAAAAAGATGAGAACGGGTGTTGGTGAGGGCACCGTCCGCGATGCCATTGCAGAGGTCTATGAAGTATCATCAGCGAGAATAGACAATGCATATGCCCTTGTTAATGACTGGGGCGTGGTAATGGAGGCAGCAAAAAATGACGAGTTGGAGAATGTGAAAATAGAGCCTTTCAGACCAATAAAGGTCATGCTTGCCCAGAAGGTGAAGAGCATCCATGAGGGATTCTCAGAGGTCGAAAAACCCTGTGCCCTGGAGTACAAGTACGATGGATTCAGGATGCAGGTGCATAAAATTGGAGAAAAGGTAGAGATATTCACCAGAAGACTCGATATTGTTACGGAACAGTTCCCATTAATAAAAAAAGCTGTGGAGGATAATGTCACTGGCGACTGTATCATTGAGGGAGAGGGTGCGGGAATGAAGGGTGATAAATATCTCCCATTCCAGCAGATATCACGGAGAATTAAGAGGAAGTACAACATTGAGGAGATGGCAGAGAGAATCCCCGTTGTGCTGCATCTCTTCGATATACTATATTACAACGGAAACTCTTTACTTGATAAAACATTTAAAGAACGAAGAATGATACTGGAAGAGATAGTAAAGGAGAATAAAAGCCTTATTCTCGCCAAACAGATAGTTACGAACTCTGAAGAGGAAGGAAACGCCTTTTATGAGGAGGCACTGGGTAAAGGAAATGAGGGAATAATGATGAAAAATCTCTCGGCGCCCTATCAGCCCGGTTCCCGCGTGGGATACATGATAAAGCTCAAACCAGTCCTCGAAACACTGGATCTGATAATAACGGGTGCAGAGTGGGGAGAGGGAAGAAGAGCTCACTGGCTCGGTACGTTTCTCCTGGCCTGCAGGGATGAGGAGGATAAACTCGTTCCCATAGGGAAGGTGGGCACGGGCATAACGGATGAGATGTTCGAGGATCTCACAGAAACTCTGAAAGAAAACATTGTATCTCAGGAGGGAAAAAAAGTTGTACTAAACCCCGAAATTGTCGTTGAGATAGCGTATGAAGAGATACAACAATCGCCAAAGTACGAAAGCGGGTTTGCGCTGCGGTTCCCACGGGTTCTACGGATACGCGAGGATAAAGGACCGGAAGATGTAGAGATAGCAGAGAGGATCTACGAGATCTACGAGTCCCACAAATAGTGGTAAAGCTTTTAAGAAATAAGAGATACCCTCTATAATGATCGATCTCAGTAATGTATGCGGGGAAAAACTTGCCGAAAGGATCAGGGCACGGTTCGGGAATGAGTTAGAGGGTATTATCGATAATCTTGAGCTGGAAAAACTGATAGAGGTTGAAGGTCTGGGGAAAAAACGGGCCCTGAAGATCCTGCGAGCAGTCTATGAGGAAAAAACGGGGGTCGAGTTCAGGGAGGTACTACTGGGAGATTCCGAAAGGGAACACTCAAAAATCATTGAAAAACTGCAGAGTTACCCCGTTACAAAACAGGCAAAAAATAAATTTCTGCTCTTCTATCCTACAAACAACAGAGAGTTTATTGAAAAAAGACTGGAGCTCTGCGAGGAATCCGGAGAACTGTTATCAAAGGTGGAAAATCTCAAAGAGATCCTGAAGAACCTGAAAAAAATAAATGAGCTCGAGTATCCAAAAAAAGAGAAATACAAGAGATATGTTATACTCACCGATGATGAGGAGATACACGACTCGCTGGAAGGAAAGCACTGCGATATAATGTTTATTTCGTCTCCTGAGGAGACAAGTTACTACAGGGAGAACTACTTTGGAGTTATCTACCTCTACTCCGATAACTCCGAGCTCTATGAGGATATAATGGGGGATGTTGATACCGCGGTTCATATAAGAAGCTTTGATATCGAGGAGGTCATCCCGGAGATCGTACTGAGTAAGTTCCTGATAAATAAGAAGAAGATTGAGGCCGCACGGGAGATATACGCGTATCTCGGAATCGACTCTGTGCTGGATGAAGTAGTGCAAAAAATAGAAACGCTGGATGAGGAGGAGGAAAAGGAGATCGACCTTGATGCCATAGTGCTGAAAGCGGAAAGAGAGATAAACAGTGAGATAGAAGAGAAAGTAGAGGAAGAAGACCTTTCCGTTCACGGAAAAAGCCTCCTCGGTATGATGGAGGACTTAAAAAGCTCAGAATCTCCACTGGATGTTGTAAAAAGAAGTATGCCAACAAAAGTAAACGAAATATACAATGAATCCCTCAAAAAACATGTGGATGATGTATATGAGGAAACAGGAGTCAGTATCCTCGACCTCTTTCCTCCGGAGATAACCTTTCCCATCGAAGTAGATTACGACAAACTCGAGGATATGAAGAGATCGCTGGAAAGAGAACGGTTTAAAGAAAAGTATGAAAAAATGAAGGAAGCTGCAGAGATAGGCCTCTACTGGGGAGATGTTGAGAAAATAATTGCAAATCTCTTTGAGATAGACTTCAAACTCGCACTGGCACGATTTATTGATGAGTACGATCTCAAAAAACCGCAGTTTGTGGAGAACGGCCTGAGCTTTGAGAACGGACGGAATATGTTTTTGGGAAATCCCGTGGGTGTTTCATACAAACTCGGCGAAACACCACATTCCTTTGTAGGAAACGAACAGGTAACGGTGCTCACAGGCGCAAACTCCGGCGGAAAAACAACGCTTCTGGGAACAATGCTCCAGATCCAGATCCTCGCGCAGATAGGGCTCTACGTGCCGGCAGACAAAACATATACTACCATTTTCAATGAGATACAGTACCTGGAAAAGCAGAAAAGCGGCGGTGCCGGCGCCCTTGAAACCGCACTGATGAATCTCATCTCACTCTCCATGGAAACCCAAAAGAACCTCATTCTTATAGATGAACTGGAGGCCATTACAGAGCCGGGCTCTGCCGCTAAGATCATCGGAGAGTTCTTAAACATTTTAAATGAGAACAAGGACTGTTTTGTGGTCCTCGTAACGCATCTGGGCGAGGATATCCTTAAAATAGCGAATATACGCTGTGACGGCATCGAGGCCTCAGGACTGGATGATAACCTCAATCTTATTGTTGAACGGCAGCCCATCTTCAACAAGATGGGTAGATCGACGCCTGAGCTCATCGTTGAGAAACTCTCTAAAAAATCGAAGGGGAAAGAAAAGGAAATCTTCGAGAAGGTACTGAAACGGCTTCAGGAGTAGCAACCACAGCTGTAAGTACCGCTGAGAAAACCTTTTATAATTAGTGGCCATAGATGGAATAATGCCGAGGTGGCAGAGCGGACTAACGCGCCGGCCTTGAGAGCCGGTTCCCCTCTGGGGAACTAGGGTTCAAATCCCTACCTCGGCGTTATTTCTTCTAGTTCAATTCCTATCTAAAAGTATGCAAACTTTACCCATATGGACACTCAATATCCCTTCCCCCGTTTGAATACTTCAATGATCTTCACCATATCGTTCTCGACCGTGTAGACGATCCTGTACCCACCGACTCTCAGCTGGTACTTTGGCGGATCGGTACCGGAAAGACACCTCCTGAAAATTCTCAATACTGCACGTTTCGCACCTTCAGCTGGTAATCAGCAGCCGTGGAGGTTTCTCGTGATACGAGATAGAGAGAAACTGCCGCGAAAACGTCCATCTCTGGCCCTATCGCAAACTTCGCCGTTGCTATCACGGCACTTGGTCTTTCTACGGTGTTGAAGGACATCGATAATTTTCTTTATTTCTTGGCGTACTTCAACTTGTTCCTCGCCCTCTTTAATCTCCTCCCCTTCCCACCACTGGATGGATCGAAGGCCCTGAAGTATAATCCGGGATGGTGGGGCGCCGTATTCTTCCCGTTACTGGGAATTCTCATTTTCATGTTCTGAGGGATATAGGCGTTATAGCGAAGGTAAGCTTTATTAAGTCTCAAGAATAAGAGGAGAGAAAGATAGCTGAAATAACAAAAGAAGGGAATAATATGGATGGACAAATCCTTTTCCTCATCGTGTCAGCGGGGATTTTTATATACCTCACGTATGTACTGGTGAAACCGGAGGAGTTCTAAATGGTAGGGGAGGTAATACTACCGGTAGCCCTCTTTTTTCTCTTCCTCGGTATCATAATATATATATTAGGGGAGTATATAGGTTGGATTTTCCGAAAAGAAATGGATCTTGAAGAAAATTATCTCCCACGACCTTTTAAGCTTTTCAAACAATACATCGAAGAGCCGATATTGAACCCCATAGAACAGGGAATCTATAAACTCATCGGGGTGAATCCGGAGAAGTCGATGGACTGGAAGGAGTATGTCATATCTGCGTTGATGATGAACACAGTATTGTTCATATTTATATACCTTATATTTGTACTGCAGGGCAACCTCCCATTGAACCCCTCCGATATCTCTGGCATGAGTTGGCATCAGGCATTTCACTCGGCGGCCACATTCGTCTCAAATACAAACCAGCAGCACTACGCCGGTGAAGCTGAACTGTCATACCTCTCCCAGTTGCTGGCGGTAGTGCTACCGATGTTCCTCTCAGCCGCCACAGGCATGTCACTCATCGTTGGGTTTACACGAGCGATCGTCAATGAAGAGAATCCTCATCTCGGTAACTTCTATACGAACATGGTGAAATCCCTTACCCGGTACTTTATTCCCCTCAGCCTTGTCATCGCAGTGTTCCTAATCTCCCAGGGTTCGCCTCAAACCTTGGCAGGGCCACTGTCTGTTACTACACTGGAGGGGGGGACACAGCAGATAGCCCGCGGGCCGGTGGCTGTTCTTGAAGCGATCAAGATGTTAGGGACGAATGGCGGGGGATTTTTCGCGGCGAACGCGGCACATCCCTACGAAAATCCAACGATCCTGTCCAATATCGTTCTCAACCTCTTCCTGCTCGGAACACCGATGGCGGTGGTCTACGCGTACGGCGTCTGGGTGAAGAAACGAAAACACGGACTGGTGTTGCTGGGGGCAGCATTCGTCATTTTCACTGTGCTTCTTTCCCTTGGAATTGCTGGTGAACGTGGATCCAATCCTGCTCTTGAAGGGCTTGGGATCGATCAGTCAGTGGGCAATATGGAAGGAAAAGAAATGCGGTTTGGGCCTGTTCTCAGTGCACTATGGGGTGTATCCACCACTTCAACAACTTCCGGAGCCGTGAATTCCATGCATGACAGCTGGACACCGTTGGGGAGCCTCCCGTTATTTTTCGGGATGTCGATGAACTCAGTGTATGGTGGCGTAGGAACGGGTCTTTTGAATCTGTTAACCTATGTGTTCATCTCAGTGTTCATAGGAACGTTGATGATAGGCCGGGCCCCCAACTACCTGGGCAAGAAAATAGAGTCCACCGAGATTAAACTGGCCGCAATGATCATTCTTCTTCTCCCCACGCTCGTGTTGTTCCCGAGTGCTCTGGCGGCTATAACAGAGATGGGGAGGGAGGGGATCACCAACTCAGGGTACCACGGGTTTAGTCAGATTATGTACGAGTTTTTCTCTGCCGCCACTAACAACGGATCAGGATTTGAAGGACTCCTGGACAACTCCACATTCTACAACGTGATGTGCGGTACGGTGATACTGTTCGGCCGATACCTCCCCATTGTGGCACAAATGATGATTGCCGGTTCCCTAGCCAAAAAGAAGATCAAACCGGAGACGGCAGGAACCTTGAAGGTGGAGAGCCTGCCTTACCTTGTCCTCTTTCTGACAGTGTTAATAATTATCAGCGGACTGGTGTTCATTCCATCATTGGCTCTAGGTCCGTTTGCAGAACTTCTCACGATATGGTGATACAAGATGGTACAACGAGAACAAATAATCCAGGCGCTGAAGGACGCGGTGATAAAACTCGATCCACGGTATCTCGTCAAGAATCCGGTCATGTTCATCGTCGAGATCTGCACCGTGTTAGCGTTAATGATAACAATTTCACCTGAATTTTTTAGAGCGAGCCAGCCAGAATGGTATTACGCTGTCATTACTGCCATCCTGGCATTCACTGTACTCTTTGCCACCTTCGCAGAGTCACTCGCCGAGGCTCAGGGGGAAGCACACGCAGAGAGTTTACGGGCCATGCGGGAGGAAGTGAGAGGAAAAAAACTGAGAAGTGATATGCCGCTTGAAGAAATACGTGATGACGACTGGGAGGAGGTCGATGCAGAGGAGCTAGAGAAAGGAGATCTCGTGTACGTCGAGAAAGGTGATATGATTCCACGAGATGGCACCATTGTCGAGGGATCCGCCTCCATCGATGAGTCAGCGATCACGGGTGAGTCCGAGCCGGTGATCAGGCGAAGCGGCGGAGATAAAAATTCTGTTACGGGAGGGACCGAAGTATTGAGTGATAAAATAAAAATTGAGATCGCCGTTGCTCCTGGAGAGTCGTTCCTCGACAAGATGATAAATCTAGTAGAAAGTGCAAGCAGAGAGAAAACACCGAATGAGATTTCTCTGACACTGCTTCTGGCAAGTTTCACCTTTATCTATATGCTGGTAGTGACGACGATGACTCCCTTTGGAAGGTACGTGAATATGGATGTGGATGTGGCGAACCAGATTGCACTGCTGATCGGGCTGATGCCTACCACGGTGGGAGCTCTGCTCTCAGCCATCCGAATTGCCGGAATGACTCGGGTGACCCAGGACAACGTCCTCGCTAAATCAGGAAGGGCTGTTGAATCGGCCGGTGACATAGATGTGCTGATTCTGGACAAAACAGGAACGATTACCACGGGAGAGCGGACTGCTCAGGAGTTTATCCCTTTCGATGATCACACGATGGACGACGTGGCGTTCGCAGCGTTGAGAGCTTCCTACTACGATGAGACTACAGAGGGGCGATCTATCGTCTCTCTGGCCAGACATGAGGGAATGGATGTGAATGAAGATGAACTGCCTAAGGAGAACTTCATTGAATTCAGTGCAAAGACGGGAATGAGTGGAATCGATCTTTCGGATGGAACTGAGATCAGGAAGGGGGCAGTGGAGGTCGTAAAGGAACAGGCAAAAGAGATTCCGAAAGCGGTCGATGAAAAGGCGGGGGACGTTTCTGATCGGGGCGGTACGCCCCTCGCACTCTCGGTAGATAAAACAATTATTGGATTAATTGAACTTCAAGATGAGCTCAAACCCGGTATTAAGGAACGGATTGCCGAGCTCCAGAAAATGGGAATTAAGACGGTAATGTGCACCGGTGACAACGAGCGAACGGCAAGGTATATTGCAGAAAAGGCGGGGCTCGAGGAGTATCACGCAGAGTTCAAACCGGAAGAGAAAATCGAGTTGGTCGAACAGGAGAAAGCAAAGGGAAAAATGGTGGGGATGACCGGCGATGGGACGAATGATGCACCGGCATTGGCAAAGGCCGATGTGGGTCTTGCCATGAACGCGGGCACGATTGCAGCGAAAGAAGCGGGAAACATGGTGGATATGGACTCCGATCCGACGAAGTTGATAGAGGTCGTGGGGATAGGGAAACAGCTCTTGATGACGAGAGGATCGCTCACGACGTTCAGCATTGCGAATGATGTCTCACGGTACTTTGCTCTGGTACCGGCCATTTTCTCTGCGGGGATCCCTGTGCTTGGAAAGGTAAATCTCCTGAACCTCTACTCACCACAAAGTGCGATCATTGCGTCGCTCATATACAATGGTTTGATCATTCCATTCCTCATTCCTTTAGCTATGAGAGGCGTGGGATATAGGCCTGCAAGTGCGTCACGACTCCTGACCAAAAATATGGCAGTCTACGGACTCAGTGGATTCATCGCTCCATTTCTCAGCATAAAAGGGATAGACTACCTGTTAACGTTCTTAGGGGTGTTTTAAATGGCGGACAATAGAAAAGAAAAAAAAGGTAATGAACAGACAGCAGAACTTTCATGGCTACAGCATTTCGGCGTGGGGATGAGGATACTACTCGTATTTATTTTGGTATGTTCGGTCCTCTATCCACTGATCGCGACAGGCATCGGGAGTTCCCTCTGGGAAGATAACGCAGAGGGCAGTCCTGTGTATTACAATGAGGAAAAAATCGGATCCCATCTTATCGGGCAGGAGTACAGCTCCGATCACTACTTCCACAGCCGTCCTTCCTCCATCCACTACGATGCCACACAATCGGGGAGTCAGAACCTGGGACCGACAAACGAAGCCCTCACGGAAAGAGCAAACGAAAGACTGAAAAGGCTGCAAGATCAGGGAGTACACAATGAAAAAGTACCTGTGAGCTTTGTAACGGAGTCGGGCTCTGCACTGGATCCTCACATCTCACCGGAATCCGCGTATCTCCAGATCCCCCGCATTGCTCACGCCACTGGAATACCCGAGGATGAACTGCGGGAGTTGGTTGAAAAACATGTGGAGGGAAAGTTTTTGGGTGTATTCGGTCAACGCCGAGTCAACGTTACCCTACTAAATCGTGATCTACAAAAAAAACTGGAGGAATACCATGAATGAAGAAGATAATGAGCACACGTATGATGATGTGTTGGTCAGTGTGTCCAATCCGGAAAATGCGAAGAACCTGATCCGGTTAGCCACGTTAATTACTACTCCCAGAGCCACACTCCATATCCTCACCGTGACCCGAAAGCAGACAACGTTTAAAAGGGACCATTCATGGCGTCAGGGGTCGAACCTTGTGATAGAAGCAACGCGTTACGCGAATAAACTCGGGTGGGTGGCTATGCCCATTGCGAAAACGTTGGATTCCGTTCCCAAGGCCATAATCAACACTGCAAAAGAGGTAGACGCCGATCTACTCCTTCTCGGTTGGTTCAAACAGGTACGTCCTATCAGCGTAGAAAGTAGTGAGATAGTGAACAATGTAATGTGCGATGCCCCCCATAACATGGGCGTGTTAAAGCCTCGGACCAATCTCTTAGACATTAAAAAAGTCCTGGTTCCCATTACCGAGCTGACAGAGGATGCCCTTCTACACGTCGTGGATAATATCCTGCAGAATAGTGGTGCCGATGGTGAACTCATCCATGTGATCACGAAAGACTCTGAACGCAGGAAGGAAATGGCTGAAAAGGTACTGAGTGCGAAAGAAGCTCAGTTTACCTCCCCGGTGAAAAAAAGAATAATCAGATCCGATTCGGTGACGGATGGGTTAACTGATGCCTCCAAAGAGGGCGATCTAATAGTGATAGGAGCTACTCCTGAGTGGCGGTTCAGTGAGTTTTTGTTTGGGAGGATTATTGATAGAGTAGCGGATAATGCTCAGTGTTCTGTCCTGATCTATAAGTCAAAAAAAAGAACAATGGAACGCTGGACAAAGGCTCTGATCAGGAACATCAAACAAAAGGTGACCTTTTTTCTCCTGCCCCGGGAGTAATGTCGCGATAACTTCCATTGCGTGTAAGCGTTTGCTCTGCTTTTCCGTAAAAGAAAAAGGTGGAAACATCGACAGTACATAAATACTCGTACCGCCTTTCCGGGTGCATATATCCAGAAAAATCAGCAGTAATAATGCGATAAACTATTTTTGTGTAGCACATCGATAGGTTTAAAAACATTTTCTTCAAAAGAAAGCGGGATTAACTATGAAGGTAATTATTGCAGGTATAAGCGATACGGGAAAGCTTTTGGCAGAAGAGCTCTCGGCTCGCAGAGAGTTCACGTTAGTACTCATCGATAAGGATAAGGAGAAATGTAGGGAGTTGGCCCGAGAGATAGATGCCTTGGTGCTCAATGGAGATGGAACCGAACCGGGCATGCTCGAGGAAGCCGGTGCTAAGGAGACAGACGCTCTCATCGCCTCCACCGAGTCCGATGCCCTCAACATGGTGATCGCGATACTGGGGAAACGATTTTCCATTCCCAAGGTCATCGTGAAACTCAATAACACCGAGCTAAGGCCTACGTGTAAAGAGATTGGTATTGATCACATTACCTCGCCAACGCTCTCGAGTACCATGGAGATACTGAGCCTCCTTCGGGGGTATGATGTACTGGACTTCTCCCTCCTCATCAAGGGAGGGATCCAGCTGATGGAGATTGCCCCCGGAGACAAAGCGGGGAAAAAATTGAAGGATATCGGGCTTCCCGATGGAATACTCTTAGTGGGTATTCTTCGAGATGATACTGCTATCATCCCCCGAGGGAACACAAAGCTCTATAAAAAAGATATCCTTTTCATTCTCGCAGAGAACGAAGAAAAAGCAGAGGAAATAGAGGATATTTTTGGAGAACTGCGAAAGGTCAGGAGAACAGAACGTTCATAACGAAAATTTATTATTTTTTTATTTTTTTTGGAGACACCACCATTCGTCTACACCAACCCCATTCATCCTTTTTTTTACACCGCTCACACAGTTTTTCAGTGCACCGTGGCCGTTTATCCACTTCTTCAAAATCCTTTGTGGGCCATTGGGAACAATTTTTACACCAGTGCCACACGTCATCGCCCTTTTTTCTCCGGTATACGCTCATGCTATCTCCTTTAGAAGAGATCGTCATCGTTGTAATAAAAGATTCATATCTACGTGTTATTTTTATGTACGTTTGTTTCAAAAATTGTAAGCTATTTAAAAGATATCTTATTGCGTCCGAAAATTTTAAATAGATGTATACTTGCATTCTTATACATCCATAAAAAAGGAACGGGATCTTGTATGCTACTAGGAATTCTGGTGGTTATAGGAGCATATGGGCTCACATGGCTACTCTTACTAAGATCGATACATATCATTAAAGTGATACACAAAGATGATCTAGACCATGGTGGTGATAGGTGCCACAACGGAGAGCGAGTTTAAACAGTTGTTGTTTGGCGATATGTCAGAAGAAATTACATGGAAGCGCCCACAAACAGTACTGTTAGTAAAAAAATATTTGGGCGTTCGGTCATGGATCAAAAAATGATTTTTAAGTTAAGAGGTGAAAAAGATGGGTCTTTCTCCAAAGGAAAAAGAAAGAGAAAAAGAGCTATTAGATAAATTTGAGCGGGCCATGTATCTCAGTCCCGCAGAAGCTGCCGAACTGAAGGAACTACTCAGTGAAGATGAAGACTTGAACAACTCGTTGAGAATGTTGTCTATTTTTGGACTGGATACCTGGGTCGAATAGGAAAAAAGAGTGGAAGTATTTGAAAAATCAATGAAAAAAGATTAACCTTAGATTTCTTATTCTTCTTGTACACTCTCTTTTTTTTGTGAAGATGAGAGAAATTTCATTGGCTTTTCTTACTACTTTAAAATAGTTATAAAACTAATTATATTGGAGGCACAAGAAAAATTATTCAATATTCTACATTATTGATAAAAGGAGGAGTATCTTATTTCCCTTCACTTGAGAGTATGATTATTCAGGATCGGCACTGGATCCTCACATCTCACCGGAATCCGCGTATCTCCAGATCCCCTGCGAGTAACGTGAAAACATCTTCGCGATCAATAAAAAATACCACCTTGTATTGAGTCACAGTTTGTAGTATCTCATCTCTGTACACTTCTCATAGGTGGATTTTATCGTGTACTGGCATCCCATACTTTTATTAGCATCAATGACTTACTTGGAGCATGAGGGTAAAGCTGGTCTTTCATCACGACGGAAAGAATCCGATACCGTTTAATAGAAAGCGTGCGATCCAGGCATGGCTCTATAGATGTATTCGATCCTTTAACGAAGAGTACTCCAAAAAACTCCATTTTGACCGCGATATTAAGCTCTTTGTCTTCTCGGACCTCATCATTCCGAATTACAGATGGTCCAGAAAAGGACTGTTTACCAAGGAAAACCTCTCCCTGATGCTTTCCTCGCCCAGATCAGAGTTCATCTCGAACCTGGTGAAAGGGCTGCTGAACAATGTGGATGAGAACATACTCACTCTCAAAGATGTTGCACTGAGAATAAAATCCATAGAGACGCTTCCTTCTAAGAAGTTCGGCAGTACCGCGGAGTTCAGAACACTGAGCCCTATCACCACCTCCACTCACAAGAACGGAAAAATCTACTATATCCCTCCGCACAAGAAACAGTTCTATGAGAATCTCAAGAACAATCTCCGAAAAAAATACCCTATGGTCACGGGCAAACAGTGCGGAAAGCCGATAAAAATAGACCTCATCTGGACAAAATGTCCCAAAAAACCCCAGAACTCCATCAGAGTAAAAAAAGGCCATGTTGTCTGTTTTGATGTGCCTTTAAAAATCGAAGCTACGCCAAAACTACTGGAGACGGTCTATGAGTGCGGCATCGGCGAGAAGAACTCCATGGGATTCGGGATGGTGGAGGTATATACCTGAGAGCACTGAGGACTACTCTCGATTTGGAGAGTGGCAGAGGTTTGGGGCTGTCCTCAGAGGCGCCCACGCTGGACCCTGCAGAGAAGATACTACGTCTGCACCTTCTCAAGTTCCCATGACCACTATGCCAAAACCTATTTAAATAATGTGTTACATAGGCAATACATGACAGCAAAAACGAGGACCATGAATGTAAGGATCACGGAGAAACAGCATGAGGAGTTGGAAGCGCTTGTTGAGAGAGGTGAGTACACATCCAAAGGAGAGCTTATTCGAGAGCTTTTACGTGAAAAATTCGATGAGTTCTCCGTATATCTCCATGAAAAGGCAGAGAAAGACAGAAACGATCATGTCCCTCTTGAAAAGTACGGCAGATCACAAGGATTGGAATGAACTATGTCGTATTCCTCCATCCGGATGTGGAAAAGTATCTGGATGCCCTTCCATCCAATGAAAGAAAGAGATCTTATGACGGCCTCAAGAATCTGTCCATAGACCCCTACACAGCACGATCAGGGTGCGATGTGAAGAAAATGAGTGGGAAGAAGGAGTTTTATCGGCTACGAGTGGGAACTCATCGCTTTTTGTATCTCATAAAAAAAGATGAAGTTCTCATTGAAGAAGGATTCAAACGTGGGGAAGGGTACTGAGTGTGTAGTGTTATCGTGCCTCTAAACGATCTCTTCGCTACTTTCAGAGGGGTCTTAGTCTAAGACACTTATAGAAAATAATAAATAGGGAAAAGAATAATACCATTACAAGGTGGAATGTATATGAGGAAAGAAGTAAAAAACTGGTGGAAAAAGTGTTAAGCTACCTGAAAAATTCTTTAGTAAGCTAAGAAGACTGAATCCTGATTTTATCATAACGAGATATCCTGATGCAGTAAACGGTTTGCCATACGAATTATATGACGAAGAAATAGCGAAAGAAAGGCTTAAGATGGCCAAAAAAGTGATAGAATGGATAAAAGAAAATTTAGAGAAATAGATAATTTTCTAAAAAAAATAGAGGAACTCTACAAGCCAGAGAAAATGCTTATCTTTGGGAGTAGAGCACGAGACGAGCATCTCGCAACGAGTGATTATGATATCCTCATAGTGAGTAAAGAGTTCGAAGGTATCCACTTTCTTAAAAGGATCTCCACGATGTTTGAGCACTGGGGCTACGACTACGATATTGACATTCTTCCATATACGCCCAAGGAGTTTGAGAAAAAGAAACAAGAGATAGGCATCGTGGCCGAAGCTGTGAGAGAAGGCATTGAGATAGTAGTGAGATAAGATTTCGACATAATACTCTCACCCACGAAAAGGTATAAATAGAAAGAGGTTTCATATAAATTGAGAAGATTAAAGTAGAGAAATCATTGGGGCCAGGGCTTTTACTACGACAGAAACTCTGGCCGTATGACCGGATACCATGCGGAAAGGACTCGAAAAGCCCCTGAAGGGGATGG
>JAYEIH010000041.1:0-18640 GCA_034659995.1 Methanobacteriota archaeon | reverse complement strand
CAGGAGTTTTGTAAGGAGTGCAGAAGGTGTGCAGAGGCCTGTGAGGCCGATGCGATCTCTTTTGAACGAGAGCCATCGTATAAAACGGTCTGCCCGTCGAACAATCGCGGTATTCTCCGGTGGGCCGTGAATCATGACAGATGCTACCAGTTCTGGATAGAAAATGCGGGAGAGTGCTCTAACTGCATCGCTGCATGTCCTTTTTTTCCCCGGAGTAAAAAGTAAAAACTGTGATCTATATCTCAATGCTCCCTCCTATTTTCAAGATCTTACTCTGGATTCCCTCCTCCTCTAATCGTTTCTTGAGACCTCGGGCATCATCCAATGCCTCTGCCGGGCTGTAGTGGTATGGAATTACCAGCTCAGGATCCAGTCTTTTGGCTCCTGCGATGTAAACGTCGTAGTAATTGGGAAAACATGCGGAAAATATCAGTTTTACCTTCTCAGTATCGGGGAATACCGCTGAATCTCCTGTGTGAAGAATACCGCGGTAGAGGTAGCTCACGCTTTCCTCGGAACCCCAGCAATCACTTTTAAACACAGAGATCTCACCGATTTTATCCCCATGTTCAACGGCAGTTCCTTCCACTCCAAACTTCTCAAGCGCCGTCCTTGGAGCAAACAATCTGCCGCTGCCAAAGGCTTCATAATCCTCTACGGCAAAGTGATCATCATGTTCATGGGTAAGTAAGACTATATCGGCCTTTCTCTCCGGTTCTTTTACAAAGTTCGGATCTATCAAGATGTGCTCATCTCCAAAAATTTCAGTACACGCATTTCCTAACCATCTAACCTTCATCTTTTTTCCCTCCTTTAGTACTGCGAAGAAAAGAAATAAAAATTTTTTGGATTTCTCAAGTAATCGGACAACTAGATTCTAATGCAACCAAGTGGTAGATTTCTTCCTCCACTTCGTGAAATCTTCAAAGGCACACGTCGAGTGGGATTAAGTTTAAATAGGGAAAGAAACATAAGCAGTAGTAGAAAAAGTCCTTATAAGGTGTATGAATAGGATAGGTAATTTTTTAAAGAAAAATGTATAAGAGATAGGAGGTGTTTCATTATGGTAAAAAAACAAGACATTCAATCTCTCCACATCAAAATAGAATTCCCAGAGAATGCAGAAAAAGAAGATTTTCTTGTTAATTATGGAGATATTAATTTAAAAGAATTTAAAGATGTTAAAATGCCCAAGATTAGATTACTTATAGACGAGATTGATTCAGATACGCCACATATTTCTTTTAGCGGAGAGGATATCTCAATGGAAATATTAGAGGATAAGATTCTCATTAATATTGGAGGGCCCGGACCCTCTATAGAGGAGAAAGAAAAAATTTTCTCACAAAAAGAAAAATTGCAAGATACCTTTTCAGATGTTAATCTAATATTAGGTACTATAATATCCAAAACTAATAGAAAAATAGAAAAATTTGATTTTTCTGTTAGATGTCGTATTCTAACTAATGTTCCATCAAAAACTTTAGAAGAATTTTTTATAAAAGAAAAAGCACTTTCAGGATTGAAACAGTATTTAAAAACAAATATATCTGGAATTGGGATATCCCAGATTGAAGAGGGAAAAAACATTGATATGGATTTCTCTGAAGGGGAAAAAAATAGAATGAACATTTCTTTCTTTGAAGAATACCCCTCAGAGAATATTTCTATCAGTTTTAATAATCTAATGGATGATATCCTTAAAAAAGTAAATAAAGTGTACTGTGCAGTAGAGGAGGAGTAAGATGCAATTTGCAGGAAATACAATCGGGGTAAAAACGGGACGCAATATACCTAAAGAGAGAGGCAATTTGCCTTTTAGTAAAAATCAATTAATAAATATTCTTAAAGAGATAGAAAAAAAGAATATAGAACAATACAAAACGCCTTATATTAAACCAAGGGAGCATTTGGGAAGAAAAAGAAGATTTGAACAGAGAATAAAGAGCTTAGAAGGGGATTTAGAAGATTTGCAGGGAATGATCTCGGGAAACAGAGAAGATATAAAAACTCTAGGAAACAAGCTATTGACTATCAAATCAGAAAAATCGCTTGCATCTGCACCAAGATCATCTTCTAAACCTATTACGTTCAGTGGGATCAGTATTTCTAATAAGAATGTAAATATAAATATTGCTATTTTCCTTTCTGTTCTTATAGTGCTTGTAAGCGTTGCTTTGTCATCCTACTTTTTCTCTATAAATAGCCCAGATATAGGAACTACCTTTCTTTATCCCCCTATTTTAGGATTAGGCACAATGCTCTTCCTTTTTTACAAATCAAGCAAGGGGTGAGAACCCATTGGTTAACTCAAGAGGAAAAGGAGAAATAAACCTTTGGGGCAAAACCAAAATGGGGTTTGACGGAACTCGTAGTGGTAAAATCGTCTTTATGTTAGTTGTTTCTGTTCTTTTTTTATTACATGTATATTGTTATTTGGGAGTACCTTTTAATTATTCTACATTGAGCTATGTTTTATGTGTTGTAAGTTTCGCGTTCATCTGGCATTTTGGGTGTCCCTAACCTGTGTTTTCTAATTACTATTTCTCTGAGATAACCCCTTCTTTATGCATCAGTTCCTCTACCCACCCACTACTCAAACCATTCCTCTGGCCACAAAGAGTGCCCTTTTCCCCACTGCCTCCGATATCCCCACAACGTTTATGGACGAACTCCTTTTATTTTTTATTATATGGCGGACTACAAAGATTGGACGGATTCCTATCCATCCTGAAAAACCTCATCTATCGTTACTCTCCCCCAGAGGAATGTTATAGAGACCGCCAGGGCATTCCCCAGTACTATGCCCCACCAGATGCCGCTCAGGCCAAACCCAAAGGTAATTCCAAGGAGATATACCACTGGCAACTGGAAGATGACGGTCCGCAGGATAGTAACAATCAGGGAACGCGTTCCCTCTGCCACTCCTCTGAACATGGCGGAGGTTAACATCCCCAGCGGCACAGTGGGGTAAAAAATGGCAGTTATTCTGAGGAACTTCACCAGCTCAGAGGATATACGGGCCGCTCCCTCGGAATAGGTAAATATATAAGCCACCTGATGAGCAAAAATTGCGATAAGGACTGCCAGGCCGAGCTCTATCAGTACGCCTATTTTTAGGGCATAGAGGTAGGCTGTCCTGAGTTTCTCCTTATCCTTTGCTCCAAAGGCCGCAGCGGTAACGGCGGTGACACCTACAGCCATACCTATCAGAGGTACCACACCGAGCATAACAATTCTCCAGCCGCTGGTGAAAACCGCAACACCGTCCGTTCCTCCGGCCAGGATCACGATCTTGTTTAAAAAGACCATTGCTATGGACATAGAGAGCTGTGCCAGGGAGGACGGCACGCCAACCGAGAGAATCTCTTTTAGTATGCCTTTGTTCGGAGTGAAATCCTTAAATGTTATATCCACATAGGTATCGCTCTTTATGAAAAGCCAGTAGATGAAGAGGCATGACGAAACTATCATTGAGGTCAGTGTTGCCAGAGCCGCTCCTACGACACCGAGATCAAGGCCGTAGATATATATCGGATCGAGGATTATATTCAGACCTGATCCAAGCATCAGTCCGTACATCGCCCTTTTGGCATCACCCTCCCCTCTGAGTATTGCATTTGCTATGTTGGAAAAAATAAGAGCAACGGCCCCTGCAAAAAGAATTCTTGCATAATCTGCAGCCATATCACCTACATTTCCATCACCACTTATAGAGTTGAATATATTGTCAATAAAGGGCAGTACGGGCAGGCTGAAGACAAGTGCTATGATTATACCAAGGATAATTGTATGAACTGCCGTATTATCTGCATCTTCTTTGTTTCTTTCTCCGATTCTCCTGGAGATCGCGGAGCTCCCTCCTACTCCTATCCCTGCTCCGAGGGCCATTATTATCATGAAAAAGGGAAAGAATAGACCGACAGCGGCCAGCTGATCCGCCCCCAACCCTGCAACCCAGAACCCATCGGCTATATTGTACAATGACTGAACGAACATTCCTATCATCATTGGTACGGAGATCTTCAGTATCGCCTTCTTTGGTTCGCCAAGAAGGTCCTTTACTCCTTCCGTTACCTCATCACTCATAACAATCACCTTTATTCGCCTCTGTGATATTTTCTATAATTTTGTTCAGATCTTTAATAAGGGATTCTTTTTCTTTCTCTGTAAAACCCTCAAAAAGAATGCCTTCTCCTTCCTCTCTGATCTCCTTCAGAATGGGACTGAGTTTCTTTTCTTTTTCAGTGAGATATACTCTATAGCACCGTGCATCCCTTGTACCCTTCTTTCTCATGATATAACCCTCTTCTTCCAGTTTTCTGACCATCTTAGATGTTGTAGCCTTGGATATTCTCAGATCCTGGCTCAGTCTCTTCTGTGTTACCCCGTCACCCCATTTATAGAGCCTTATCAGTATGTGGAGCTCACCCCAGCTCAGATCATAGGGGCCCAGCTTTTTTTCGATGAATATCCGTGTCTGCCAGTGTATAATGGAAAAAAGCTTGAGTATCGGGGGATCCTTCTTTTTTTCTCTCATAATAGTTTCAGATGAAACTTTATTTAAAAAGGTTTTTCTCATTTGCCCTTTGAGGTCGCAAGATGCAGAGGGAGAAAAGCTCGGGCAAATAAATTTAAATACAGTTGTGGAAAGTATAAGATATGTCTGTGCAGATAACAAAGAAGGAATTTGAAGAACTGAAAGAGAAAGTAGATGAAATGGAAGAGCTTCTCAGTGTACTCCTCGATAAAAAAATGATGGAGAGTGTGGCGAGGGGAAAAAAAGATATTGAGGGAGGAAAAGTTGTCTCTTTAGAAACATACGAAGAAATGATCAATGCAAATTGAAATGTATGCAATATTTCTTTCCGAAGAAACGGTAAAGATTCTTCGAAAGCTGGACAAAGGGACTGAAAAGAGAATACGAAGTAAAATAAAGAAATTGAAAAAGTCTCCTTACTCATTTGGAAAGCATCTGAGGGGTATTGATCTGTGGAGTCTGAGGAGTGGAAAGTATAGAATCTTGTTTGAAATTGATAGTAAAGAGAAAAAAGTGTTTATCGTTACATTGGGGTACAGAAAAGATGTTTACCGTGAGCTGAAAGGAAAAAAATGAGTCACTCATGGGGCATTGCCTTGTTCTAAAAGGAAAACCTTCTTTAACCTCTCCTTCCCTCTACCTTTCATGTACAAAGAGTTCATCGAATACCTCTATACATATCGGGGCGTCCCGGACCTTAAACTCGAGAGCATTAGGAATCTCCTTGAGATCTTGGATAATCCGCAGAATGAGTTTAAATCTATCCATATAGCAGGGACAAACGGTAAGGGCTCCACCGCGGCGATGATCACGCAGATGCTCATGGAAGAGGGATACACCGCAGGGCTATACACCTCACCGCATCTCATAGATTTTCGGGAGCGGATTCAGATAGGCAGAAACTGGATACCAAAGGAGGATGTGCTGAGGATAGGAAAACGGATTCTTGATATTGTTGAGGATGGGAACCCCGCATCATTTTTTGAGATCACGACAGCAATGATGTTCACCTACTTTGCGGAGAGAAAAATAGATTACGGCGTCATTGAGGTAGGACTTGGAGGTCGACTCGATGCCACCAATGTCATTTCCCCCGAACTTTCCGTCATCACACATATATCTCTGGACCATACGGATATCCTCGGTGACACCATTGAGGCGATAGCATATGAAAAGGCCGGAATTATCAAAAAAGCCCCCTCTGTCATCTCGGATTATCATCTCTATGGGTTCTTTTCCAAGATATGTAAGGAGAGAGGATCGAAACTCTATGCAGTGGGGAAGGATCTAAAATATGAAAAAAGAGGAGATCAGTTTGATGTGAGCGGTCTTGTGACCCTGAAAGATCTCAAACGTTCATTGCGAGGAGATCACCAGCTTCTAAATGCCGCTACGGCCAGCCTTGCATCACATGTTCTTGGAATTTCTGAAAGAAGCATGAGAGAGGGTCTGAAAAAAACACAATGGGCGGGACGGTTTGAGATACTCAGAAGAGAACCTCTGATAGTGTTTGACGGGGCACATAATCCTGGTGGCGTTAAAACTGTAGTGAGCACGATTAAAACCTTTGATTACGAGAATCTCTATATTATTTTCGGTGTTCTGGAGGATAAGAATTATGAAGGCATGATTGAAACACTTAAAGAACTAAACGGAGAGTTTATTTTCACTAAACCAAATGGTGAGAGGGCATTAGACCCTGAGAAGCTAACGGCTCTTACGGAAGGTACAGTAATAGAAGACTCGGCAAAGGCCCTTGAGACTGCAAAAAAGAAAACAAAAAAGAGAGACGCGATCCTGGTTACCGGATCGCTGTATCTTGTGGGTGATATGAAGGCTTACTCGATATAAATAGCCGGTTTGGCAGGTATTGCAGCTTTTTCCTTATTCTTTGGGTCGTACTCAGCATTGACCTCAATCTTCATCCCCACCTCTTCCTCTATAAACTCCTTTGACTCCCTTAGAATCTCTTCTTCCGCCATTTTTTCCACAAACACTCTATCCTTTATCAGGGTTCGTATCAGCTTGCTCACGGCCTTTCCTCTCTTTCTCATTGCCGAATCCCTCATGAGCTGCTTTATAGCTTTATTGAAGTCCGTTTTCTCCTTTACAACCTTGGCAGCCGCCCACATCCACTCTGGTGCAGTATAAAGGTACACTGCTTCTCCTTTTATCTTTGCAATCCTTAGAATCTCTCTAATATCATCAATGACGTCTTTTATGTACTCCTCCGTTTTGAGCATCTTCTCATCTATCTTTTCCTCATTATACTCAGGCCATTTTGCCGTAGAGATAAATCCTTCCTTTCCGAGCTTCTCCCATATCTCCTCGGATATATGAGGCGCAAATGGGGCAAGAATTTTCGTCTGCGTCTCTATAATCCATGAGAGTATCTCTTTATTGGGCTTTTCAGATCTTCGGAGGTACCATCTAAGATTTCTCTGAAGATCGAAGAATCCTCTCTGCAGTACGGTACGGAAGAGAAGTTTCTCCATGGCTTCCTCCACGTCCCGAAGGATCTGATGGGTCACGGTCTCAATCCATCTATCAATCCGTATCTCTGAGCTTCTTCCTTTCCCGTAATTGGCTATGGCAAACTCGTGCCAGGAAAGAAACCGCTCTTTTATAGTCTCGATAAAGGTGCTCTCAATATTGGCATCGTCCACACCCTCCCCTGCAAAGGCAAGCATCGTTCTCGTAGGATCGGCTCCGTGCTGTTCAACACTGTTCTTCAGAAGTGTAACATTTCCCTTGGATGTCGACATCTTTTCGCCATCTATCGTTACCCATCCATTGACGGCAAATCCCTGCGGCCAGTACTCTTCGGGGAAGAGGGCAGTATGATTGAAAAGACAGAATGTCAGATGGTTCTGCACGAGATCCTTTCCAGAGCTTCGAAGATCAAAGGGGTACCAGTACCTGAACTCTGCTCTCATCTTTTCCAGCGTTCCCTTCGATACGTCGTAATCCTTTGTCAGTTCCTTTCCGAGAAAGATATAATCAAAAAAATCATCGTCGATAACCTCGGAACCTATCACCCCTTCATTGAAGTACATGGAGATCGTGTAAAAAGCCATGTAAATCGTGGAGTCCGAGAGGCTTTCGATCAGCCATTTTTTATCCCACGGAAGCTCTGTTCCAAGACCAAACTCTCTCGTGCAGGCCCAGTCGTTCAGCCAGTCTACCACGTAGTGGAACTGCTTTCTTACGTTCTCGGGGATTATGTCCATAGTATCCACGGCCTTATGGACCTCTTCCTTCCACGCGGGATCACCATAATTAATAAACCACTGATTACCAACTGTTTTAACGATGCACTTTGTGAGACATCTGCAAACTACCTCTCCGGAGGGTTCATACATGGTATCCGCTTTATCCGAATCTATGAGCATCTCTTTGATCTCTTCCTTCGCTTCCATAACAGATAGCCCTTCGTACTTCTCACAGTGTTCATTCATTTTTCCTGTGTAGAACCCTGTGGAATATACCTTTTTCTTGGCCTTTTCCAAAAGCTCTCTGTCCTTTTGAGATTTTATTCCGAGTTCTTTGCATATTTCAACGGCAGGAAGCTCACCGAACCCCTTTGTTTTTATTATTGGGATAGGATGTATCTTCTTCACCGCCTCCCAGTCAAGACTATACTTTTTGCAGAGCATTTTGTCTTTCTGAAGGTCGTACAGGCCCATCCAGTCGTCAGGAGCATCTGACGGAACGCTGGTCACAATACCGGTCCCTCGATCAGGATCACAGAAGGTCGAGGGAAGGATCATGATCTTTCTTTCAATTCCAGGGGCCGTTGCGTATTTGCCAAGGAGTTCTTTTCCCTTTAGACTCCCAACCGCTCCAACGTCTTTTTCCTGATTCCTCAGCTTTTCTGCGCACTCCTCGCTCATGATCCAGGTTTCACCATCCACCCTTGCTCTGACATACTCTATTTCAGGGTCGACCCATAGGTTTGTCTGTCCGAAGATCGTCTCCGGCCTTAGTGTCGCCGCAACTATGTACGCTTCTCCGAACTCGAATTTCAGGAGGGTAAACTCCTGCGGAGTCTCTCCCTCTCCATCAAGTCTTGCATGGTCACCCACAGGATTCTGACATTTCGGACACCATATAACAGGGTGTTCTCCTATGGCTACCAGTCCTTTTTCTTTCAGCTTTCTAAACTGCCATTCGATAAATTTGTTGTAGTATGGATTTAATGAGGTAGTGATAAATGATCGCCGCCAGTCTATGCCAAATCCTGCAGCTTTCAGGTGTTCTATCATCTTTTTCGAGAAATACTGTGTCCAGTGGACCGGGTCTTTAAAGTTCTCGATCTCCTCCTCTGGAACCCCCATTTTTTTTAAGTTGTTAACCTGTATTTCTTCTCCGTCAGCGATCCGCTCAGCTGCCGCAATTATCGGGGTCCCTGTACAGTGAAAGGCAAAGGGATAGATGGTATTGTATCCTCTCATCCTCTTGTACCTCGATATGATATCCCCCTTCAGGAACGTATAAGCCCTGCCCAGATGCATGTATCCGTTCATATACGGATACGGAAGATTTACAAAGAATTTTTTTCTATCGTCCGGATTCCCCTCAAAAACTTTAGCATCCTCCCATCTTTTCTGCCATTTTTTATCAATATCACTAAACATCACTATCACCTTCACAATTACTGCTATAACTTTCCAAAACTACCCAAGAAAAGTCCTTGTGCTCATGCACATAAAAAGCAATCACTTATTGGACACATATAGAAGGGAGATGTAGCATCCACTTATAAAGCTATCGGTTTTTAACCCGAAGAAGAGGGTAGATCACCACCATAGCTATTCCTATAACAAAAAGAGCGATACCCACACCAAAAGCATCGGCCAGCACACCGATACCCACTGCGATGATCGTCTGGGAGATCGTCGTTGCCTGTGATTCCACGGAGAGGCCCGAGGCCATTGTACGGTGCGAGATCTGATCACTGACAAATGAAACGGTCATCGGCCTTCGCACGTTGTAAAGCATATAAAAAAGAAGAAAAACAACAATCGCTATTGATTCGAGTCCGTATTTCGTGCTTACGCCTGCAATGAGAAGTAGAATGCCACCTGCAATATATGTCATATTCACAGCTCCTGCAAGGTCCCCGAACCTTGCAGTTACTCTCGCCGAGTTTTTTGAGGTGTAGCTGGTAAGAAGATATATACCGCAGTACACAACGCCGACCACCACAGAAACTCGTTTTGTCTCTTCAAGCGCAACAAAAAGAGGCAATGAGAGTGCAAATACCTTGAGTATGGGCTGCAGATACTCTTTGGTGATTTTAAAGTAGGCCTTAAATACCGCTGAACTCAGTATTGCCTTCATAGCAAAGAGATTTTTGAAGATTCCGACAAAGTCCTTCAATGTATCTTTGAGCTGTCTTTTCATATTTTTTTTAACCCTCACAATCTCTCCGTCAAGCTCCGCGGGATAAGTGGCTAAGTTTACCAGATCGATGCTGTAGGGGAGTATGGAAGCAAGAAAAACATACCTGTAGCTCCCGCTGTAGAATACCAGTCCTGCGGCAATAAGCGAGCTCACCGCAGCTCCCAGCTCAGAGGCAGACCTAGTACTACCGTAGTACTCCACCTTCTTATCCGTCATATCGTTTATTCGGAGATACTCGAGGATCATTGCCTTATGTGTTCCCGATCTGAAGGCCCCCCCCAGCCCGAAGAGTACCATGGCAGCCATAAAAAGGTAGTAGTTGGGAAATGCATAGAAGACCAAAAACGAGCCAATATATGAGATAAACGACATCACCATCGATTTTCGTCTTCCGAAGGCGTCTGCATATATGCCCGTCGGTATCTCCAGAATATTGGTCGCCATGCTCCTCACGGCTATGAGTACGCCTATTTGCAGGAATGAGATCCCCGTTTCTATAAAAAATAGTATTAAAAATGGATCGAAAAATTTGAGGTTCTTTAAAAATCCGTAGATGGCAAACCGATAAAACATCCTATCTTTTTTCATGAAGGTTCCTCTTCCGACAATAAGTATCTCTTTCCTCTTTTTATACTGATTGTATCAATGCAGGCTGTATTCTAACTGGGTTCCCGCGGTCCTGCCGAAACCTTCATAGAGATAACATACCGACCAGTCAGTATGTAGGGGGCATATATAGGTAACACCCCACTTCTTCTGCTCAAATGAAATCTGTAATAATTTATGCAATCATATTTTTCCTACTCAGTTCTTCATTGCCCAATCATCACTGAAACGGGTATTTGTGACGATCTAATCTTCCGCAAAACTTTTATAGCCTCCATGGAAGTAACAGAAAACGGTGATAAAATGAAGAAAATAATACTTGGTTTTATAATCATCCTCCTCATGCTGCCCTCTGTTATACCCAAGGAAAACGATAGCAGTTTCAAGGTCTATCTATTCTGGTCCGAAGGCTGCCCACACTGTGCAGCTGAAGAGGAGTATCTAAATGAAATGAAAGAAACGTATCCGGGAATGGAGATACAGTCCTATGGAGTGAGCAGGAGTGCGGAAAATTACAATCTTCTTGAAGATTTCTGCGAGGCATATAATACCACGTTTATCACACCCGCATTATTCATTGGCAACGAGTGCGTCCCGGGATTCATTGATAAACAGACTACAGGTCCAAGGATAAAAGAAAAACTTGATTACTGTCGTGAGCATGGTTGTATCGATCCCATGGACAAGGTAAGGGGCATTGGTGAGCTGACAAAGGAAAAAGCAGTCGAGATATCAAATAACGATTCACTTGTGCAGGAACTTCTGGCAGAGTATCCAAATGCAAGCCATGAGGTGGATGTGGGGAAGGAAAAATACACCGTTAAATGGATGGCAAAGGACAGGACAGTATATGTGGATATTGATCTCAATGGAAAGATTCTGGAGAGTACCGAAGAGGGGCCGGAGTCCATCGACGTCCCTATCTTCGGAGAGGTGGATCCTCCTGCGGTCAGTCTGCCGCTCCTCACCGTTGCCATCGGGTTTCTCGATGGATTCAATCCCTGTGCCATCTGGGTTCTCTGTTTTTTGCTCACGCTTTTGATATACGTAAAAAATAGAAAGAAAATGTTGATAGTTGGGCTCATTTTTGTTTCCACCTCGGCATTGGTCTATTTTCTTTTTATGACAGCATGGTTGAACTTCTTTTTGCTTATAGGATATGTTGATATCATGAGAATTATAATAGGGGCAATCGCAGTTATCGCAGGACTTTTAAACGCAAAAGATTTCTTTTTCTTCAAAAGGGGTTTATCTCTCAGCATCCCCGAGTCCAAAAAGCCCGCTCTTATAAAAAAGATGAGAAATCTTATAGAACAGGAAAATACGGTCCCGTTAGTCCTCGGAACAATCGGACTGGCATTCTTCGCCAATCTCATCGAACTCCTCTGTTCCGCTGGGTTCCCCGCCATCTACACGCGAATCCTCACACTCAACGCGCTGCCGAGGCTTACCTACTACCTCTACTTAGCTGCCTACAACATCATCTACGTGATACCGCTGTTCACAATAGTGATGATATTTGTTCTAACGATGGGAAGACGAAAGCTCAGCGAGCGGCAGGGTCGGATACTAAAACTCATCAGCGGGGTAATGATGCTGATCCTTGGACTGGTCCTGCTTACCAATCCCGAGTTGCTCATGATTGGGTAAATTTTTTAATACTGAGTGATAGAGAGTAATAAGTGATCTAAAATGAATGACTTAAAAATAAAAATCCCAGAAGAGATACCCTTCTCATCCTTAAAGAGGAAAGTCGATGAGTTGATAAAGGATGAAGAGTTAAAATGGGCCCTATTCAGGAAATACAAAGAGGAACTCTCCTTAGAGAAAAAAGAGCTGAACGGTCTGGAAAAAGAAAGGGAAAAAGCATGGAAGAAAACAAAGAAAAAATACGGCTTGTAGCCGATACCAACATTTTAATGTCGGCCCTGCTCAAAAATAACTCGTTTACGGCAAAATTATTGAGATAAGAGTTTTTTGATATTTATTGCCCGGAAGATGGATTAAAAAAAATAGACGAGAAAGATACTCCCTTTTTAGCCCTAACGTTGTAGTTAAACTGCCCGATATGGTCAGACGATAAACATTTCAAGCAGCAGAGCACCGCCAAAGTGTACACCACCGAGGAAGTTCTGGATATCTCAGGCATGACGGTTTAAGAGATGCAAAAAATCTTTTGAGAAAAATATTGTTTTCGGCCAGTTGCGTCAAATAAGGGTCCTGCTTACCAATCCCGAGTTGCTCATGATTGGGTAAATCTTTTATTCCCTCCCGCTGCAGAAGGGGTATGATATTCTGTTTCGATCTTGAAGGGCCTCTTTCACCGCAGGATAATGCCTACGAACTGATGGGATCTATTCCTCACGGCCGTGAAATATTCGCAAAGATATCGAGGTACGATGACATTCTGGCGCTGAAAAAAGAGGATTATGAGCCCGGATACACTCTGGCACTGATACTACCCTTTTTAATATCTCATAAAATAGGTGCGGAGGATATAAGAGAGATATCTGAAAGGGCAAAAATAAATAAAGGGGCGAAGAAGCTTATTTCAGAACTGAAAAAGGACCATCGGTGCTATATCATCTCAACGAGCTATGAACAGCATGCTCATGCTATCGGCAAGAGGGTTGAGATTTCTGAAAAGAATATCTACTGTACGGAGTTTCCCATAGACGAGTATCTGCAGCACGATATCGATCTCGAGGATACGGAAAAACGAATACTCAGCCTCACCGACAGGGGTCTGGAAATGTTTTTTAATAATTTCTATAAAAATCTTGACGAGAAGATCAGAAAAATAATTGAAAAAACAACTGTTAGAGGAGGCAGGCATAAAACAGTGGCAATTTATGAGATTTTAAAGAAAGAAAATGCTGAAATGGACGATATTGTAGCTATTGGAGACAGTATCACGGATTTCAAAATGCTTAAAGAGGTAAAGGAAAAGGGTGGTATCAGCATTGTTTTCAATGGGAATAAGTACGCGATACCGCACGCAGAGTTTGCCTATGCGGGAACTAATCTCTTACCGTTGGCTTCCTTTATTAAAGCCGAAAATAAAAAAGAATTCATAGAAAACTGGACTGGAAAGGGTCATTTTCATTATGTAAATGATAATATGGGTGAGATTGCTGCAATCCATAAAAAATATAGGAAGATCATGCGGGGAGAGGCAGGGGGGTTGGGATAATGTTTGATGTTATAGGATTCGGTGCACTGAATGTTGATAAGATCCTTCTGGTCGATAAGATCCCGGCAGCGGATCAGGGATGCCATGTACAAAAGGAAGAGATGATAGGAGGAGGCTCTGCTGCCAATACAGTCTACAATCTAAGCATGATGGGGCACAATACAGGCCAGATAGGAAAAATAGGTAACGATTCCGAAGGAGCGTTCTTTTTAGAGACCCTTGGAGATGTGGATACAACCGGGATAAAAGCTGTAGAGGGAAAGACAGGAGTTGCCTACGTCCTTGTAACAGCGCGGGGAGATCGGGCTATCGTGGTGAATCCTGGTGTGAACGATTTTGTGGGGATAGATGATATAGAGTTCAGCTATCTGAACTGTAGGTACCTTCATCTCACATCATTTGCCTGTTCACATTCCGCAAAGTCATTTGAAACGCAGAAAAAACTGATAAAAAAACTGGAGTGCAGAGTAACATTTGATCCCGGAAATATGTACAGTTCCATGGGATTAAAAGCTTTAAAGGAAATAATAGAAAGAACATATGCCATATTGCCAACAAAAGAGGAGATAGAAACTATGACTGGCCTCGGCTATAGAAAAGCTGCTGAAAAGCTGCTGAACTGCGGGTGCAGTATTGTAGTTGTAACACTTGGTGAGAAGGGATGCTATCTGAGGACTGAAACGGAAGAAAAGTATGTAAAAGCACAAAAAGTTCAGGTGCGGGATACCACAGGCGCCGGCGATGCCTTCAACGCGGGGTTTTTATCAGGACTTTTGGAAGAAAGATCGCTGGAGGACTGCTGCAAGCTCGGTAATCGCACAGCTTCCAGAGTTATTCAGCAGTACGGCGCGAGGATTCAGAATATCTCAATGAGATAATTCTCACCTGTCAGGAGTTCCACCTTTCTTCCACCTGCAAGGTACTCCTTCTCCACTCTCAGGACATGCTCACTGGAGAGCTCATACTCCGTTACCTTTTCTCCTGTTTCTATTCTTCTCGCGATCTCTGGTTTTTGAAGTATGCCCACAATCTCCTTTGTTCTGTCCCCAAACTTCGGACCGAGAATCTTATAGTTGGGCACCACCTTCACAATTCTCTCCTCAATATCCGGTGTTCCCTTCCTGAGCTGCAAACTCCGTACATTCATTGTATTTTTAATATCCTCGCTTATGGGATCAAGATTCTTTGACGAAAATATGGCAATCTCCTCTATCTCCGCGTTCAGCGCCATCCCGTTACCACTTTTCCATTTGCGCAGGGCAGAAATGATGGAAACACAGGTCTCTCCCGGTTCAGTTTGTTCTATGTCGAGTTTCTCGGGCCATGAGGAGATATGAATTGATGAATCTCCTTCGAACTCTCTGAATACTTCCTGGTATATCTTTTCGGTAATATGGGGGATGTAAATCGCAAAGAGCTTTAGATAGAGTAAAAGAGCATTGTAGACAGCATGCTGAGCTGGTTTATCTCCACCATAGAGTCGATATTTGACAATTTCCAGATAGTTATCGCAGAAATCATGCCAGAAAGAGGCTTCTATGAGTTTCTTTGCCTTGCTGTACTCGTACTCATCCAGATAATCTGTCACCTTTTCCACGAGTGACGATACCTTGTACAAAATCCACCTATCTATCTCTCTGAGATCGGCAGAGTCTACCTTCTTACCCAGATGCGAGGCTACAAGTTTTGACGCATTCCACAGTTTGATACAGAGCCGTTGGCCGGCGAGAATATCCTTCTCATTGAAGGGGAGATCATCGCCTAATTTTGCAGAAGATGCCCACCAGCGCAGCGCATCTGCAGAATGCCTCTCCACAACCTCCGATGGATGTATAACATTTCCGACGGACTTATGCATGGCTTTACCTTCTTCATCCAGCCCAAATCCTGAGAGCATAATATTCTCCCAGGGTATACTGTCATTGTGAAGATAACTCTTTACCACCGTGTAAAAGAGCCATGTTCTTATGATATCGTGAGCCTGAGGCCTCAACGAGTTCGGATATACCGTATCCATCCGTGAATCCTCTGAGTCCCACCGGGCGATTATCTGAGGTGTCAGGGAGGAGGTGAACCAGGTATCCATGACATCCTTTTCAGGTATGAACTCCTTACAACCGCACTTGCACTGAGGAGGCGTATCTGTGAGAGGATCTACGGGAAGCTCCTCTCCGGAAGGCAACAAAACCCTGCCGCAGTCTTTGCAGTACCACACGGGAAATGGAACGCCGTAATAACGCTGCCGTGAGATACACCAGTCCCATTTCAGATTTTCCACCCACGAGATATATCTTTTTTTCATGAACGCGGGATACCAGTTCATTTTGTCCGCTTGAGCGATCCATGTGTCCTTCATATCGAGAATCTTGACAAACCACTGGTCCTTGATAAGGTACTCCACAGGTGTGCCGCATTTGTCATGAGTATTCAGCGCATGATGAAGTTTTTTCTGTTTAACAAGGAGATTTTTAGATTTTAACTCGTCCAGTATAGCTTTTCTGGCTTCTTTTAATTTCATTCCCTCAAATTTTCCTGCCTTTTCATTCAATGTTCCGTTCTCGTTTATCGATATAATGAGGTCAAGGTTGTAATCCTTCCACCACTCAATATCCGTCTTATCACCAAAGGTGCAGATCATAACGATGCCCGTACCGAACTCTTTTTCCACCTTTCTGTCCGCAAGTATTTTTACTCTGTTCCCGAAGATAGGCGTTACGGCATACGTACCAACAAGATCGGTATACCGCTCATCATGAGGATGCACAGCAATGGCAACGCACGAAGCAAGGAGCTCAGGCCGTGTTGTAGCTATATGAATCTCTTTCTCATCTTCTGTTTTGAACACAATGGTGCTGAGAAGGGTGTCCTCCTCCTTGTCCTCAAGCTCTGCCTGAGCTATGGCTGTTCTACACTCCGGACACCAGATAACGGGCTCTTTTTCCCTTTTCAATCTTTTTTTTTCATACAGGTCCATAAAGGAGAGCTGAGCCAGTTGCCGGCAGCGATCACTTATGGTGGAGTACGATAATGTCCAGTCTACAGAGATCCCCAGTTTTGTCCAGATCCTTCTATATTTTTTAGCTCCTTTTTTTGTCTCCCTAAGACAGAGATCAACGAAGTTACCGCGCCCTATTTCCTCGATATCCACGTTATGAATCTTTTCTACCAATCGCTCAGTGGGCAGACCGTTATCGTCAAACCCCATGGGATAAAAAACATTGTACCCCTTCATTCGCTTGTATCTCGCTATAAACTCCGCCTGGGAGTAACTCATTGCGTGTCCCACATGTATCTCACCGGAAAATGTGGGTGGTGGCGTATCAATGGAAAACACCGGTTTCTTGCTCTCGGGATCAAACGCATAGACCTTATTCTCTTCCCAAAACTCATGCATCTCTTCTTCAAGTTCCTCTGGATTGTACTCGCCGAGCATCATAGCACCTTACCAAGGTTAAACCTTCTCTACATTTATATCTTTTTCCATTGTAATCGCTGTACCAAGTTCGCCTATAACCGTTCTGATCTCTGTTTTCTTTTCTATGAATTTTCTCTCCTTCTCGGCAACAAAGTGCATCTTCATTCCCAGATGTGTCATCACCGCAAGCTCTGGTTGTACCATCGATATAAGCTCAACGGCATCCTCTGTGGAGAGATGAGATGGTATCTGGGACTCTCTTGGCCTTGTAACATTAAGGATAAGAACTCTGGAACCCTTATGAGATCTCAGTCCTGAAAAATACTCTGTATCAGCAGTGTACGATACAACACCAGCAGGCGTATGAAACTTGAAACCTATAGATGTTTCCTCGGAATGACGGGCATCCACTGTTTCCAAACTCATACCCT
Organism: Methanobacteriota archaeon; assembly: GCA_034659995.1. Taxonomy (GTDB): domain Archaea; phylum Methanobacteriota_B; class Thermococci; order Methanofastidiosales; family B48-G16; genus JAYEIH01. The sequence goes on along the minus strand of JAYEIH010000041.1, from coordinate 1,049 downwards.
TCAGAGAGATCTTTTGTCCCTTCTCCAGATAATATTCTCTCTCAAGAGCCTTTTTTTCCTTGGGATACAACAGGCCTGAACAGTTTTTAGACCCGACAAATACTCCTTTATTTTTATTTAAACTATTCGTTAACGCGTCAACCATTAAAGCAGCGTCGTTACAGTGATCGATATGCCTGTGCGAAACAAGAACACCCTCAAGCTTTGTAGGATCCTGTCTCTTCTCCAACAATCTCAAAAGAGCACCGGGGCCGGGATCTACGTGGTACTTACCAATAATAAACCCTCCTGTGGCTCTTTTTTGGTTCACACAAATATATCTGCCTCCGCCGCTGCCGAGGAAAATTATTTTAACCATGGTACAGATCGCAAGAGGGAGTTAAAAAAGATGTGCCCTTCTATATGAATCCCCACTTCCGATCTCTTGGGTTCAGTTTCGAAAACTATTTAAGAAACGAAGAGGAGGATATATATGCCTTCCAAAGAAACTAAAATCACAGATTTGAAACAAGAGGGCGAGTGGGTTTCCCTTAAAGCAAAGGTTGTACAATTGTGGGAACCAAAAGTTAAGTCTATTTCACAAACTGGGCTTTTAGCTGATGAAACAGGAAAAATAAAGTTTGTATCTTGGAAAAAATCAAAATTGCCTTTAATGAATAAGAAAGAAAATTATCTCTTAAGGGGCGTGATCGTGGATTCTTGGAACGGCACTCTTCAAGTATATCTTAATTCAAGAACAAAAATACTTCAAATTGAAGACGATATAAACGCAAATGGAGTTGATGTAATAGAGGGTAAAATTGCCAGAATTGTTCCCAAAAGCGGTTATGTAGAAAGATGCCCTGAGTGTAATAGAATTTTAGTGAATAATCATTGCCCGGTACATGTAGAGGTTGAACCTCTGGATGATCTCAGGATAAAAGTTTCTTTAGATAGTAATAAAAAAATATTGATTATAAACGGGGAAAAAGCAGAGAAAATCGTTAGAATAAAGTTAAAAAAGGCAAAAAAGATGAAAAAAGACGATTTGGATAAATTGATCAATGATA
>JAYEIH010000040.1:0-19210 GCA_034659995.1 Methanobacteriota archaeon | reverse complement strand
AGAATTTAACTCCCTCTCTCAGATGGAATGTCCATGTCTTTCCATCCTCAGAGACCTCCCAGTCTGTTGCCAGTCCTGGTTCTATCGTTACTGCATCATCTCCTTCCACCTTTACAAGGTTTTCATAGACCTGGAACAGTACCTCACTAGAGCCAGTATCGTATGCATCTGCTGGATCCAAGCCTCTTGCATCGCCTATACTATATCTGACGATTGTATCGGGGTTCTTCACTTCCGGGCCTGCTGGTGCTGCTGTCGTTGGTGCTGCTGTCGTTGGTGCTTCGGTTGTCTTGGCAGGAGTTTCTTCCTCTTCTTCTCCACCAATACATCCACTAAACGCACTTCCGGCCATTATGACTATTGCCATAAGAGCCAAAATTTTAGTCATATCCTTTTTATTCATTTTTTTACCTCCTTTTTATAGTCGTATATTACATAACTCTTTCCTATACTTTACTTTTTAGCTACAAAAAGTAGTAGCATTATAGTAATATGAATCTAACCTTTATAAAGTTTTTGGTTACCCCATGTAAAAGTGTATGTGCACAAGTTTCACCCCTGCGCTGGACCTTACTAAAAAAACAGAAATCCCTCTCCTCTACATTTCCTTCCTTCATTTTAATACTGTACTCATAAACAGTTTTCATACAAGAGAGCTTACACTTACCCAAATAGATCATTTATACTTCGGCAATTTAAAAAAATCGCAAGGGTATCTTTCTCATCTCACTCGTTTTTATAAAAACGCAGAGTTTATAATGGAAGATACGAAGAGTACTTTATCAGACGTGAGAACAATGAACGTGAAATTACTTACCTGCACAGAAAATCCCGATAAAGTATGCGCCATGACGGCATATGTTTCTACTTCGAAAAGACCGTTAAGCGAGTTTTCAAAGATGTGGACTGAGAAAGATACAGAAAAATGGATAAAAATTGTGCTTGAAAGGGGACATACCAGCGTCCTCGAACATGCGAGCTTTACCTTCAGTTTGGAGGGCATATCCCGGGTTTGTACACATCAGCTGGTGCGGCACCGGCTGGCCTCATACTGTCAGCAGAGCCTGCGAAGGATTACCCCTTCAAAAAAAAGCTTTAAACTACCAGAAACCGTAAAGAAAAGTAAAGAATGGAAGAAGGTGAGCAACATTTTGGAGGATCTCTATGATGCGTATAGTTCGTTAACGAAAGAAGACGTTCCGGCCGGGGACGCGAGGTTCATTCTCCCTATGGGAATAACAACAAACCTTCTCGTGACGATGAACTGTAGGGAGCTTCACGACGTGTTCTTTCCTCTGCGATGCTGTACAAAGGCCCAGTGGGAGATCAGAGAGGTTGCATGGAAGATGCTGGAGATCTGCAAGAAAAAGGCGCCGCTGATCTTTAAGGATGTCGGACCACGATGTAAAAAACTTGGATACTGTCCTGAGGGCGAGCCCTGCGAGGAGTTCAAGAAATATGTCAAAAGATAAGATCATTATAGATGGTAAGAAGATCGCCCGGGAGATCGAAGAAAAGGTAGCTGCACAGATATCGCAAATTCAGCTTGGACTGGCAACCGTTCTGGTGGGTGATGATAAACCTTCAGGGATATACGCAAAATTAATCCGTAAGGCATCCGAAAGGGTCGGTATCCTCCCAGAACATCATGAACTCTCCAAGAACACAAAAGAAAAGGATCTAATTGAACTTATTGAGTCTCTCAATAGAAACGAAAGGATCCATGGAATTCTTATCCACCGACCGCTGCCCAAGCAGATAGATGAAAGAAAGATCATAGCGGCCATCAGTCCTGAGAAAGATGTGGATGGATCTCACCCTTCTCACCTTGGAAGAACGCTCATGGGCATCGAGAATATCATTCCCTGTGCACCTCATGCCGCAATAACGATACTGGAACGGCACAGAGTGAAGATCCGGGGGAAAAATGCTGTAGTAGTGGGACATAGTCTTGGTGTCGGAAAACCGATGGTTATGCTCCTCCTCAACAGAAATGCCACCGTCACAGTCTGCCATATCCATACTGAGAACCTTCCAAAGTACACAAGAGAAGCAGATATCCTTGCCACGGCAGCCGGAGTGAAAAACCTTATCAAAGGGGATATGGTGAAGAAGGGAGCTGCTGTCCTGGACATTGGCGGTGACATAGATTTTGATATCGTGGTTCCAAAGGCATCGTTAATAACGCCCACGCCCGGCGGTATAGGTCCGGTCACCGTGGCTCTTTTAATGGAGAACACCGTAAAACTTGCACTCAGTAACTCCGAATGACCAGCTCGTTGATCTCTCCTCTACCGGATGCATCGCAGTTAATGTAGCGTTTTGCTGGTACTCTCTCTATAGTATATAGAGAGTAAAGCTCATCAAAGAAGGTATCCGTGGGATCCTCATTTTTCGGATCCGAGTTGCTCAAGAGCAAAAATGCACCTTCTCCGTCCATCCTTACAAAGAACTCAGCCAGCCTTTTTTGATCTTCATCGGTAAAATTCCCCTTTGCGTAGCCTGTGAAACTTGAGGTTTTGCTTATTGGCCGGTACGGCGGATCCAGGTAGACAAGGCTTTTCTCCTCTATGCAGTTCTCGGATTCGGTAAAATCCCCGCATGTAATCTCGGTACCCTTCAGCGCGCTATGCACCTCATGAATATTGTTTTCATCGCAGATACTGGGATTTTTATACCTTCCGAAGGGGACGTTAAACTCTCCCTTTTGATTCTGGCGGAAAAGACCGTTGTAACAGGTCTTATTCAAAAAGATGAGATATGATGCTCGTACAATCCACTCTGTGTTGTACTGACCGTAATCAAGCTCACGGATCTGCGTATTGTACCGATCCCGCATCTCGTAGTAAAATTTTTCTCTTTCTTTCTCCGATTTATCGAGATAGATACCCTCAAGCTCTCGAAGCAGTGCAATTAGCTCCGGAGCATCATTCTGTATCACCCTGTACCCAATAATAAGCTCTCTGTTGATGTCAAATAAAAAGGACTTGCGAATGTCGAAATTTCTCTGTAGGTGAAAGAACATTGCCCCTCCGCCAAGAAAGGGCTCGATATACCGCTCAATCCTTCCCGTCTCCCGTACACACTGCGGAAGCCGCTGAGAAAGCTTATCTAATAACTGCCTCTTGCCGCCGGCCCATTTTAGGAATGGGGTTGCTTTCGCCATCATGTCTCGCTCTCCACGCGCTCCGTAATATCGTATCCTTCCATTGGTTTTCCATGGGAGTACAGCTTCTTATTCTTTATCTCTATCTCTCCATCCGCAAAGGCTTTGATTGTATATTCTATAAGCGGAAACTCTCGTTTGAGTTCCTCCTCTCGAATCTTATCAAAAAGGGGATGGCCTGTCTTTTTCAGTTCTCCTATACTTCTTCCTTCGATATCCGCCCAGAGCTCCGGATATTCTATGGGGAACTTGCAGTAGCTGACCACAGACCCTCTGTCTAATTCCTTCGTCACCAAATGCATCATAACCCCTGTTTCCTCTGCTTCTTCCTCTATCAACTGCCAGATAACCTCCTGCCATGTCCCTTTTGGACCATCGGGCAGTGCGGGATGTAAATTAATCATGTCCAGGGTTTCACATGCCAGTGGGCTTAGAATAAGCATATATCCTGCAAGGACAACTAACTCAGAGTTAGGTACCATACCCAACATTTTTTTATCGTATCTCTCTCTCCAGTTTGCTCTGTTATTCTTCCGTAGGCCGGGAAGAAACCTTTTTGAAGAAAAGCAGATGAGATCGATGCCAGTGTCCTCCACAAACTCGATAAACTCATCGGATTGTTTCTTTTCTCCCTTCTCTCTGTTGCAGAAGACAAAGGATATCTCTGTATCCTTATCCAGCACATAGTTTAACAGGTCAATGGCTGCCTGATCCCTTCCCGTGGAAAACCATCCGAGTCTCATGCCCTGTGTACTCTTGAGAGTATAAAAATTATTTGGAGGTATTTTCTCTACAAAAAATCAGCAAGTGACATCTGCTTCTCTTTCCCTGTGAAGATATTCTCAATGCTTTTCTCCAGTAATGTTATCCTCTCCTCTATGTAGGGATCGATATCGTAGTTCTCTATAAGCCTCTTTGTTATCGCGAGATACTTCTCCACAGACCCCTGTGAGACGGTAAGCACGAGCCTCCCTCCGCATGAGCACTTCCCACTTAAAGGCACCCTTCTATACTTCCTATTGCAGTCCACGCATCGGAAGGTCTGGCTGGAGAATGCCCTGAGATTCCCTATAATATCCGGAAGGAAATGAGATTTTATAATCCTCTCCGCGGTATCATCCTCATCAACAGCCATAATCTTTTTAGCAAGAGATAACTGTTCGTTCATCTTCTCCTCCATTGTTCCCAGTGTTTTATAAGCGCTTACATTCGGTCCCTGCGAAATATCTGAGGTAGAATGAGTGAATTTAAATCCTGAAAGGGCATTTTCCTTCCCAAGACGATCCTCAATCCTCTCTATTTTTACCTTTTTAGGCCTTACAAATTTTTGCGAGAGTTCATAAAATTTCAGCGGATATTGATCCACAATGTCAATGTTCCAGGTCTCTTTATCCACCTCTCTGGGATCAATCTTTGTTGTAAGTACAAGAGGTGCATCCATCTTTCCTCCTCTCTTTTCAGGGAGAAATAACTTTGAGAAGTTGAGTAGTGCTTCCAGAGCAAGCATAAAAGAGTCCTCATCTCCATCGCAGTTCCGTCTTTTAGCGGCATGGAAGAACGGGTGTGCATACCCCACACTCGCTGAGGAGTATCCAATTATCCTTCCCAGGACGCCAGCGGATGTATGCGGCGCCAGCCCGATCACAAGTTTTCCTATTAAATCCTCTCTCTTTTTTACACTATAGTGCCTTTCCAGACCGTAAATCCTCTCCAGAGAGTCATCGACAAAGTTTGCAATCCGCAAGAGATACGTTCCGGCCTCCTCAGGAAGCACCACGTCCTGAGGTTTTAACTCCAGTATCTGATCCTCCTTTTTAAGAGGATCTTCCAGATAGTCCTCTGCATATCCCAGGTCCTTTAATTTATCAACTGAGACCCCTATTTCTTTGGGTGTAAAATGTGTTAATGGTGCATCTGTGCAGTCATATCGGATCGTCCCGTCTTTGAAAACATATACCTCATTTTTCACCCGTAAGACACCCTTCTCCAGAATCTCCGGAAATTTCTGAGAGGAGATCATCCCCTTAACCCCCTTTATTTCCTTTGGAGATCTGAGGCCGACATTCTTCAGTGCCTTCCTATACTCTTTATCTAACTGTATCTTTTTACGAGAGTGTATCGTTAATGGAGAATTGCACGCTGGACATCGCTCTTCCTCTGTTTCTATTGTTGTTACGCTGCATTTTTTATTCTTGCAGAGTTTATATAGCTTTGTTATTGCACCGCACCTGTCACACTTCCTTTTAAATGTCTTTTCTCCGCATTTTGGACATTTTAGATTTATTGTATCCACGGTGATGTAATTATGCTTGGAAGCCTTTACGATGTTTCTTGTTCTTCCGCCATAATTTTTTATCGGAAACAAATTGTGAACAGGAGGAGACATGCGCCGTTCCTTTGCCTTTTCCGGACGCCCCATCCTCCCTCCTACAGTATACGGGCATTTATCTCTTATTTTTATACCTGTGCAATGTTTAAGACTTTTGAATATCTTCTCTTTATCAGGAATCTCTTCATCTTTTAAAGTTTCATATGTCTCATAAAACTTAGCGAGATCTATGCTCTGAAGAAAGAGAGACTGTATAATAATCTTGTTATCCGAGACCTTATGCTCAAGACCTATCCTTTCAAGCAGCTCTTTTTTATCGTTCAGCGGGAGTACGGTCGTTTCTCCTACTTCGCCTTCAGTTAAATAGTCCATGAACTCCTTCAGATCATCAAATGACAAATAGTACCAGAAGGGGGTATACCGTGGATGCAGCGGAATATCCTCTTTTTCAGAGATTTTTAGGGCTTCCTTTTCTGAGACTTTATAGGGATCCACATCCTTGTCCCCCAGCTCCTGGATCCACCATTCCTCCACGTACCCTGACGGAAGAAGAACATGATTGTTCTCAACAAAATCGCCGTATGCTATCAGGGCATCCCCGAGAAAAAGGATCGTCTCTATACTGTCCCGCACCTTAAGGGTCTCCCCACAATCCTCAAGCCGCACAACATCGCCATTCTCCAGCTTAACAATCGGACCTTCAATACTGTCCACAGGACAGGTAATATTTGCCTTTCCCGGCCTTTCAGTCTTCATTTGCGTTCCAATAGCCGGGAAATCCTGGAGAACAAGCATCGTACATGGATGAATACCCCAGGAGGCAAACCCTGTATTTCTACTTCTTCCATACCGAATTCTAAACCCGCCTCTCCTTAGAGGGTATGAGTATACCGGTCTTCCGGCTATGACATCTCGTAAGTACTTCCAGTTTTCCTTCAGCTTAAACTCTTCTTCCTCCTTGGACTCCGTGGACTTGACCTTAAGCCATTCCCATCCATCGAGGTTAAGCTTCTCCACATACCGTAAAACCTTGGGCGCCTTCTGTAGAATCCCCTCACAGATGGCAAGCATGGCTCCGCCCCGTACTCTATTGGTCTCAATCCTTTCAAGGTCCCTGTGTCCCGAGACCTCCACTCTTTCGGTGGGCTCTCCTGTAACCTCTATGGAGATATTTTTTAAGGCCTTTCGCAGTTCCTTTTCTGAGGGATAGTACTGCAGCCGAGCAGCCCTGTTGTAAAGGCCAACTTCCTCAACAAACCGTTCAATCTCCTCGGCAGTTGGTTCGTATTTGCCTAAAGAGAGTTTTTTTCTCACATGATCCCCAACAAGAACGGAAAGCGCGGCGGCGGTTCCTCCTGCGGATCGTATGGGTCCTGCGAAGTACAATGACAGATAGGTAGTATTATCAATATTCGTCTTTATCTTTACCTTGGCAATACCCTCGAGGGGAGCGGCAACTATGCCTTCCGTAAGAATGGCCAGTACCGTCCGTACGGCCTGCTCCGCAGATTCTTCCTGAGTGTAAATGTCAAACTCGCCCTCTGTTATCTCCTCGGCAATCTTTAATGCTATTTTTTCCCTCGAATAATTTATCTTATCCAGTTCCCTAATCCGTGAGGCAACATTTACAGGTCCGACAAGACCTTCCACGCGGGCGGCCATATCCCGTGCCTGAGGGATCTCCACCTTCATATAAGGATCCTGCCCCTTTTTTCGTGCTTCTCCTGCTATTTTATAAATCCGATCAAGTTTTTCCTCAAGGGATTTAAAGTACTCCTTCATGAATAATCCTTGAAGGGCAAGAATATAAAATTACCTATGGGCCTTACAGTAGCCTCTGTTGATCTTCCTCTTCTCTGATCCTTTTTGCAGTGCCCCATGATCTTCTCACAAAATCGGGGAAAGTATTATTTTCTTTGTACCAGTTTCTGAGAAAGCTCACCGTTTTTTTATCGGAAGGATACCCGGAGCCAAGGTCATACTCTATTTCTCTTATCAGATCATCCCTTTTAACTTTGGCAAGAATGGAAGCAGCGGAAACTATAGGGTATGTGCTATCCGCTCTGTGTTCTGAGACGAGATCGATATCTCCCACATTTTCTTTTATGTTTCTTTTAAACCTATCCGGGAGTACATCACAAGAATCGACAAAGAACTGTGATGACGGATCAAACTCCGCGATGATCTCGGAGAATCCTTCTATTTCCAAAAGATTAAGTTCATGTCTTCTCGTGTATTGATCTATCTTTTCAGGAGGAAAAACCTTGTAATAGAAGGAATGTGCATTTTTTCGTATTTGTTCGGCCAATATTTTCCTTCTTTTGGGTGTAAGAAGCTTGGAATCCTTTACCCCTTTGATATCCATCTTCTCGGCTCCTACCCCACATATTACAAGCGGTCCCACAACGGGCCCTCTACCGGCTTCATCCACTCCAACTAGCATTATCTTACAAATCACTTCTGCATTGAAATAGGTTTCTTCGAATCCTTATGATTTCAACTGAAAAGAACCGCACAACTCCGAATGGTAATGGAGAGTTTGACAGTTTCAGTCCGACATGATAATACGGCATACAAATGGTCAGATAGTCGTAAGAGGAAGGATGAGGATCTATTTAGAATAGAACCTTTCTTCGAAAAAATATATAAAGGCGTGACCCCCAACAGGACTGGTTAAAATGGACGAGGCTTACAAAAAGTTTAAGGGTATCATTGGTGAAGAAGAATTTGAAAATCTCATAGAGGAGAAAATAGATAATGTAGGGGGCCTCTTGACAAGGGAGGGAGCGGTAGCTATCATAGCTGCTGAGCACGGAATTAAGCTGGGAACTGAGAAAGAAAGAAAGAAAAGAGAGAGAATAAAAATAGAGGAGCTCCAGGAAGGAATGAATGACATCTCCATAATCGGAAGGATCAAAAAGATTTACCCTATAAAGGAGTTTGACACCGGGAAGGTAGCCAATCTCATTATCGATGACGAAAGTGGTGATATACGGGTTGCGCTCTGGAATGAAAAAACAGAGATGCTGAAAAAGGTAGAGGTAGGTACCGTCGTAGAGATAAAGCACGGCTATGTAAAAAAGGGATTTAGAGATTCCCTTGATCTCAATATTGGAAAAAGGGGCAACCTGAAGATCAGTGACATTTCCCTGGATCTTCCGGAGATCGAAGACAGCGGGAAAAAAATAGGAGAAATAGACGAAGAGATGAGAGATATCTCTGTTGCGGGAAGGGTAAAAAATATCTTTGATATACGGGAGTTTGAGACAGTTGACGGAAGAAAAGGAAAGGTTGGAAGCATTATACTTATGGATGGCACGGGTGAACTGAGGGCATCCTTCTGGAATGAGAAAACAGAGACTCTTAACGATATAAAGAAAAATGACATAGTTCTCCTCGAAAATGTCTATACAAAGGAAGGATTCAGTGGCTATGAGGTACACGTTGGATGGCAGACACTCATCACGGTAAATCCTGACGGCATCGATCTGCCTGAGATAAAGGAGGAGTTCGTCAAGATAGAATACCTCAAAGAGGGTACCGCAAACCTCAGAGGAGTGATTAAAGAGACATTGGGTGTTAAGAGCTTTGAAAAAATAGATGGCGGCACAGGAAGAGTCGGAAATCTTATCCTCTCAGACGATACGGGAGAAATTCGGGTTACACTCTGGAATGAGAAAACAAATCTGCTTGAGAATATCTCCGAGGGGGTAGAGCTCAAAATTGGAAATGCCCGGGTAAAGGAAGGAATGGAAGCACTTGAAGTGCACGTAAACAACAGTACAGAGATCTCCATGGACCTCTCTTATGAAAAGAGAATAATAAACCTAAAGAAGGGAGATGTGGAGATCGCAGGGAGAGTCTTAAAGATAGTGAACGATGGTTTCTCTCTGGTGGATGAAAGCGGAGAAGTTCTTGTGGAAACCGATAAAGAGTATAAAAAGGGAGAACTTGTCAAAGTCGTCGGTGAGTTTGAGGATACGATCAAAGCTGTAAAGATAGAGAAGATAGAAACCCCCTTCCCGTCGATAAAGGAACTGAAAAATCCTAGAAGAGGACATATCGGTGATGAAGGGCTTGTCATGGTAAGAGGCGTTGTGAAGAGTAAAGCAGAAGGAGATGAATGTTGCAGAGTTATGCTGGATGACGGAAAGAACGAGATGGGCGGTATTACCTTTGGAGCGCCGGAAGTAGGAAGAGAGTATACCTTTAAATGCACAGTAAACAATCATGAATTTACCTGTTATAACTTTCAAAAAATAGATACCCTAAAAGAAGCGTACAGAATTTTGGATAGAGTTGGTGAAAATGGCTGAAGAAAAGGAAGAAGATAAAAAAGTAACAGAAAAAATAAAACTTGAGGAGATCCCCGGAATAGGCCCAAAAACATCTGAAAAATTAAAAGAGGCAGGGTATGTCACCGTTGAATCCGTAGCGGTGGCCGCACCTAAAGATCTTGCGGATATAGCTCAGATAAGTGGAACAACATGCAGTAAAATAATAAACGAAGCAAGAAAAATGGTGGAAATAGACGGCTTTGTCTCGGGGGATAAAATACTGAAAAAAAGGCAATCCGTGGGACACATAACATCAGGAAGTAAAAACCTGGATGATCTCATAGGAGGTGGATTTGAAACCCAGGCGGTAATGGAAGTCTTTGGGGAGTTTGGATCTGGAAAATCGCAGATAGCGCATCACCTGGCAGTCTCCGTTCAGCTGCCCGAGGAAAAGGGAGGAACAAACGCAGGGTGTATTTTTATAGATACCGAAAATACGTTCAGACCGGAAAGAATAATAGAGATAGCAGAGAAGTACGAGCTCGATCCAGAGGAAACTCTGGCAAATATACACTACGCTCGAGCCTATAACTCCGATCATCAGATGCTCCTCGCTGAAAAGGCAGAGGAAGTACTGAATGAAGGTAATATAAAACTCGTTATAATTGATTCCCTTACATCCACATTTAGAAGTGAGTACGTCGGGAGAGGGACCCTTGCGGAGAGGCAGCAGAAACTCGGAAGACATCTGAGAAAACTGCATCAGCTGGCAGACGTTTATGACGCATGTATCTTTGTAACAAACCAAGTCTCAGCAACACCCGATGCATACTTCGGTGATCCCACAAGGCCCATAGGGGGGCATATTCTGGGACACTCCGCCACGATGAGGATATATCTCAGAAAATCCAAGAAAGGAAGGAGAATTGCCAGACTTGTGGACTCACCGAGTCTACCGGAAGGAGAAGCAATATTCCTGATCACAGGGGGGGGCATCACAAATCCGTGATACAATGAAAAAAATTTTATTGACAGGATTCAGGCCGTTTAAAAAAGAAGAGATAAATCCCTCGGAGATAATAGCTAAAAATATCCATGGGGGAAACATCGGTGGGAAAAAGGTAATCTCCCAAGTACTGCCTACTACGGAAGAATGTGGAAAGATAATGGAGAGAGAGATAGAGAGTATCGATCCCGGCTACATTCTCAGCCTCGGACTGGCGGCCGGAAGAAACCAAATCATGCCTGAGAGGGTGGCTGTGAACGTCACGCCCGAAAAAGAGGATGAAAAAATATTCGAGAACGGCGCTGACGCATACTTTTCCCTTCTCCCTCTGAATACTATCATAAAAGAGCTGCATAAAAATAAGATACCTGCCAGAATCTCAAACTCTGCAGGAACGTACTTCTGCAACTATATAATGTACTACACCCTTCATCATGTACGAAATAGGGGCAGTGTAAAGGCAGGGTTCATCCATATTCCATACGTTCCGGAGCAGGTTCTGGACAGAGACAAACCCTCCATGTCCCTTAAAATGATAGAAAGGGCCATAGAAATTGTGATAAGATCTCTATGACAAAAGCTTTTTAAAGCGAAGGTAAAGGAAGAAACATGGACTGGGACTTTAATTGGAGAAGGGAAATAAAAGAATACGCAGAGGCCATAATTGTAGCCCTCGTGATTTATTTCGCCTTTAAATATATTCTTGTATTCGCACTCGATGCAAACCCTCCCTTTGCCGTTGTGGTCTCCGGAAGTATGCATCATTCCAATGATTTCGACTCGTGGTGGTTTTATCAGAACAACGAGTATGAAAACTACAATATAAGTAAGGAAGATTTCAGCAATTTCCCATCAAATGATGGGTTTTCAAGGGGAGATATCGTTGTAATCAAAGGTGAAAAGGATATACAGGTTGGAGACATCATTGTTTTTAAAAGGCCCAATCTCAGTGTCCCTGTTGTGCACAGAGTTATCGAAATCACAGAAAAGGACAAAAAATACTATCTCACAAAAGGGGACAACAACGACTTCCCGGATATAGGCTACTGGAGCAGGATGGGCGTGCCCGAGGATGAAATAATTGGAAAGGTAACCGTAGTAATTCCCAAGGTTGGATATCCTTCAATCTGGCTTAAAGAACTTCTGGGGATGGCATGATACGGCTTGCTGTTGATACGATAATCATCGAAGAGAAAGAAATATATCTGATCAAAAGAAAAAACGATCCTTTTAAAGATCAATGGGCGTTACCCGGTGGATTTGTGGAGTACGGTGAAACAGTAGAGGAAGCAGCTGTCAGAGAGGCAGAGGAAGAGACAGGAATGACGACAAAAATAAAAAAACTCATAGGTGTATTCTCAGATCCGGAAAGAGACCCAAGAGGACATACTGTCTCGATAGCCTTCTTGGCAGAGAGCTATGGCGCGCCCAACTTTGGGAGCGATGCAAAAGATATAAAAAGGTTTAAACTGTCCCATTTACCGGAACTGGCATTCGATCATGAAAAAATAATTGGAGAGGCGATAAAGTGATCTTCTGTAAAAAATGTGGGAATCTGATGTATCCCACTGAAAAGGGTGGCAATAAGGTTTTAAAATGCAAAAAATGTGGAGCAATAGAAAAAATAGACAAAAAAGCCAAAGAAAAGTATAATCTGGAAGAAAAAATTCATGCAACAGGGAAAACAGTAGTTGTAAGCGAAGAGTACGATACTAAACCAAAAACAAGGGAATTATGTCCCAAATGTGGAAATAAGGAGGCATATTACTGGTTTGTTCAGACAAGAGCAGAGGATGAGTCGGCCACCAAGTTTTATAGATGTACAAAGTGTGGACACACATGGAGGGAGTACGATTGAGTTCTATACGGAGAACACCAACTAAGCACAGAAAAATAGAGGACGTGGATGAAGAAGATATCCGGATAAGTTTGATAGGGACCGTGATCTCTAAAAAGGACTTTGAGTTTGTTCTGGATGACGGTACGGGACAAATGGATGTAATATGCGAAGAGGTGCCTGATGTGAAGGAAGGAGACCTCGTGAGAGTCGCGGGAAAACTTTTTACGGATGTGGTGCAGGCAGAGATTGTAAAAAAGATAGAAAATATGGATATGGAACTCTATAACAAAACATACCCCCTAATGAAAGAATACTTTTAAACAAGCCCCTTTTGCTTCAAAAAAGAAACAAAACACTGCCTGCCGCAGAAATAAACTCGTGAAAGATGCTTACTGTCCTTCCAGAACTCAAGAACTATCCTATTTTTCCCTTTTATATTGAAATTCTTACCACACTGCTCACATTTTTTGAATTTCCTTTCCATGTACCATACTCTATATGCCCATATTTATACTTTTTGTGGCTATCAATAGAAAAAGTTTTATAAGGGGATTAACGAATAAAACGTATGAAAGCCGTATATGTCAGTGATATCAACGAAAAAATAGGTGAAGAAGTAGAACTTCGTGGATGGGTGTACAGGGAAAGGAAACACGGAGGTATTGTATTTGTCGTCCTGAGGGATTCCACAGGAACAGTTCAGGTAAGTATTCATAAAAATAATATCGATTCAGACTCATTCAATAACGCCCAAAATGTTACAGTGGAATCATCAATAAAGATAAAAGGAAAAGTTGTAGAGGATTCGAGGGCACCAACAGGAATTGAAATAAAATGTGCAGAATTTGAGATAATCCAATCCGCAGAAACATTTCCAATACAGGAGGATGCGGGTAAAGAGTTTTTACTTGACATCAGACACTTATCCCTTCGGAGTCTGAAACTTACTAAAGTCATGAAAACAAAGGAGTTAATGATGCGGGGAGCACGCAAATATCTTCAAAAAAACGATTGGTATGAGGTGTTCCCACCTATAATAACAAGTGCTGCCTGTGAAGGTGGAACAACACTGTTTTCACTGGATTACTATGGAAAAAAGGCATATTTATCACAGAGTGCCCAGTTATACCTGGAAACAGCTATATTTTCGCTGGAAAAGGTATATTCTTTAACTCCTTCATTCCGAGCAGAGAAGTCGAGAACACCCCGACATCTCTCAGAGTATCAACATCTGGAGTTAGAAGCGGCATGGATAGACGATAAAGAGATTATGAAGGTGGAAGAAGAGCTCGTGGCAAGCATGTGCAGAGAGGTCGCTGAGGAGGATCTTGAGGAGTTCGACAGAAAAAAAGAGGAGCTTCTCCTCGACCTCCCCCTCGAACGTATCTCCTATGATGAAGCTCTTGAGATGATACAAGAGAAGGGAATCGATATTGAATGGGGTGATGACTTCGGCTACACTGAGGAAAAAGTCCTTACCGAGGACTTTGAAGAGCCCTTCTTTGTCTACAACTACCCCTTAGAAGCAAAAGTATTCTATATGAAGCAGAATACCGATAGAAAAACCTATGCATGTGCAGATCTTTTGGCACCCAAGGGGTTCGGCGAGATTATCGGAGGAAGTCAGAGAGAAGACGATTTGGAAGCCCTTGAAAGGAGAATGGAGCTCGATGGAGTTGATAAAGAGCCGTATCAGTGGTACCTCGATCTCCGACGGTACGGCAGTGTTGTACACTCGGGCTTTGGCCTTGGAATCGAGAGGCTGCTGATGTGGGTATGCAACCTTGAACATATCCGCGATGCCTGTCTCTATCCGCGAACGATCTCAAGGGTGTCCCCGTAAGCGATCGTAGTCTAGTGGTAGGACAGAGGCCCCCCAAGCCTCTAACCCGGGTTCGAATCCCGGCGGTCGCACTTACCCACCGAGTTTCCTCCAGAAACATCGTTAGGGATGTAGCAGCTCGTCGACTCGCCGAGGAGGTATAATCTGATCCCGAACCGACGGTCGCACCTTTTTTTCTTTTTACTCTCTAATAGAGGAAAGCTCCTCATACAGTTCCAAGATCCCTTTAGCGATTCCGTCAACCTCCATAGTCTCCTTTTTTACGGAGTCTCCCACCAAATACAGTCCTTTTATCGGTGTCCTGCAATCGAAATCCTGACCATTAACAGCTCTGTTAACAGGGAATCCGTTCCTGAATGTCTGAACTAAAAGAATTTCATATTTTTTATCTCCAAAAATTTTCTCTATATCTACAAGCCCCCTGTCTATCTCCTTTTTTACGTTATTTGACCGCAGGGTCTGATGGGTCATTATGAGGTGATATCCCTCCGGTGCCAGAGAGGGATCGACATTTGTAACTTGGTTCAGTCCTTCCACCCTCTCAGTATCACATGTCAGCAGCACACCTTTATGATCGAGTATGCTCTCCTTTGATGCTATATTTATCTTAATGCCATTGGCTTCCTGTAGTTTCCCAGCTGCCTTTAGATATTCTTTTGGAAAGTTCTTTTTCCCGACTATTTCAATCGTCTTTTTCACGCCAATATCGCTTATGACAGTGCTGTCCTCATAAAAATTATCTTCAGAGTCTACTACGCCCTTTACCCTATTTTCCTCAATAACGATCTCCTTTATTCTTTTTTTTATAATATTCTTTCCCTCTGCAACTCTGTCCGTTATCCCGCTGCATCCGCCGACAATGACACCCGATCCTCCGTACCTATATAAACTCTCTACAATGGGAAAAAAAGTCTCTGTGGTAATATCATCAGGATCTACACTCATGCTAAATCCGCAGAATGCCTTTACAGCCTTGTTCACTATCTCGTTCCCAAATTTATCATCTATGTACTCCCCTAGGGGTGTTTTATCCCCTCCCCTAAACCGCATATCGAAGAGAACCTTGGAGACTCTCAATCGCTTCATAAAACTCAAAAAGGAGTTGAGATCGTTAAACGTATGTTCCTCTCCATTGACCAAAAAAGTTCCCCATCTCTTAGCATCTACTATCTTATGCGGAGTATGGGTCTTCTTCAGTATTTCAGCCGCAGGGCCGGTGGAACCGTGAGGAAGTGCGTGAAAGGCCCCTGTACTCAGCTGAAATCCCTTATACGGCAGATTTCTAAACCTTCCTCCAACAGCTCCCCTCTCAAATATCGTCAGGTCATGTTTTTTCTGCAACAGAGTTGCAACTAAAAGTCCTCCTATTCCAGCACCAATAACTATCATAAAGTAGAGTAGACAATAGATTTTAAAAAGTTTATGTGGTACAAAACTTTTTAAGTGAAATCCAAAAGGTAAAACTAATGTACAAACGATACGAGTGTCCAAACTGTGATTTTTATGAGATAGCAAGGTATGATCTCCACAGAGAGAAATGTCCCGCCTGCGGCCACAGGTATCATGTCTTCGAGGAGGAAATTGAGGATGAAAGATATTCTTGGCTTTTTGATATTGTAAAAAATCATTTTTCCTTTGAAAATTTTATTATACGGAAGGACTCCTTTCTTTTTATCGGGAGTATGATCTCTGATTTCGCCACGATAAAAAAAGCATTTGAAGATATGAAGTATTACCCTTTCATTCGAGAGAAAAATGGAAGGGTTTATCTCCATCTTTTTAAGGCAAGGGAAAAAGGGAAATCCAGAAAAGTTCTTCCGATAGTTCTGCTGGTAGCTACCATTGCCAGTGTTTTTTATGCAGGGTTTTCATGGGCAGGCCCCATGAAGGAGATGGGATATATCAATAATACATGGCTTACAAGTCTTGCCTTTATGGTAGGCCTTATCACAATTTTGGGATGCCATGAGATGGGACACAAGATAACGGCAATAAAAAATAATATCGATGCCTCATGGCCTCATTTCATTCCCCTTCCCATCTCACCCATAGGCACAATGGGAGCAGTAATAAGTATAAAATCACCGATACCAACTAAGAAGGCAGCGATAAGACTGGGACTAAGCGGCCCTGTGGTAGGGTTTGTTCTCTCTATTGTCGTTCTCTCCATAGGAATGATGATCTCGCCTGTGGTCCCCACGGCCGAGTATGCAGAGGCTGCGGAAGCATTTGATACTGCCCATCCAGAAGGATACAGTGTTGGATTTGGCAACACGCTGACCTTCATGATCCTGAGAGAGCTTCTGGTCGATGTGCCCCAGGGATATACATGGGTTATGCATCCTCTTGTTATAGCAGGAATTATCGGTATCTTTGTCACGGCGCTGAATCTTATACCAATGGGACAGCTCGATGGCGGCCATATCGCCCGATCTATCCTTGGAGAAAGGTACCATATGGTCCTATCCAAGTCGATATCCTTTGGTCTTCTCGGCGTTGGTCTCGCAGGACGTTTTTTAGGTTATCATGTATGGATAGGCTGGATAATATGGGGGTTCGTGGGATACTTTATGGCCTCCCGGGGGCATCCCGGTGCAATGGATGAGGTAACCCCTCTTACATCAGAAAACAAGCTCCTTGCCCTAATAGGGATACTGATATTTATACTCTGTTTTACTCCAACCCCCATATACGTGATACCATGAAAGCTCAGTATTACTGCAGCCAGTGCATGGCAAAACAGGCGGTTAGAACCGCTGAAATTGCTACAAAAAATAAGGAACTGCGGGAAAAGGCGGTGATTGAAAGTATGAAATTTCTCGCCGGGTTTAACTGCGAAACTACACCGGCATACTTCGGTTCGGGGACGCACAGAATCGTGAGGAAAATTACAAAAAATTCCGACCCGTACAGAGATCTCAAGAAGCAATCAACAGAGTTTGCCGAAAAAATGGTAAAAAAACTTGAAATAAATGATATAAAAACAGCTTTAAGAGCAGCTCTCACCGCAAACGCTATTGACTACGGGGCTGATACGATAATAGATTACAAGAAAACCTTTGAAAAGATGATGAATGAAGAGATCGTTAGGGATGAGAGCGAAAAACTCATTAAGGAGATAGAAAACGCGGAAAAAATCATGTACTTCTTTGATAACGCTGGTGAGGCCGTCTTTGATAAGAAGTTTATCGAGTTTTTTGGAAAAGATCCGGTGGTAGTTGGGAAAAAAGGAGCTATGTACAACGATATCACTGCAGCGGAGCTGAAAAAAATGGGATTTAAACACGTGCTGGACTGTGGAGACAACGTGGGTGTTTTAAAGATAAATAAAAAACTTAAAAAAGAGATGAAAACTGCTGATCTAATAATCTCAAAGGGGCAAGCAAATTTTGAGAGCCTTCCGGAGTTATGGGACGGAATCTTTTATCTATTTAAAGTGAAGTGCAGACCCATGGCAGAGCACCTGAACCTTCCCATAGGCAGCGATCTGGTCTTTAAAAAATAAGAACATGCGCGCACCCTTCCTTCTCCGCAAGCACGCTCACCATCACGATACTAACGATGATAGCAAGTGCCGCCAGAGCTCCTACTATTTTTCTGTTCTTTTTCATGTGTATCTACCTCCTTATGGTTTAATTTTTTAACCTACACAACATTGTGCAGTCACGACACAGCATGACCTGTGTCGTTTTGCACCTCATTGATGTACCTCTCAGTTTCTCCCGCGGTGATAGTACTGTTTTCTCACCAAATACACCACGAGCACGAGCGCTGCAAGAATACCAACAACTCCAAGGTAGACAGGCGTGTTGTCCTTTTTCGGAGACGCCGGTTCAGCGGGAGTAGTGCCGGTGGGACTCTCGGGAATCATGGTCTCTACAACGTTGGACTCCTGCCACCCTACCGTGACGCCTCTCCCTTTTAATTTGGGAATATACTCCTCGATAGACTTTTTATTGAGCGGATTGTAGGCGAGAATCACCTCGTCTCCTTCGTCAATGCCAGGATTCTCGACTAACGGAGAGAGATCTTCGATAAAGTTTCCACCGAGATCGAGATGATACTCTATACCTGTGTACTGTAAGTTCATATCGCCTATTTTTGTCAGCTGTTTCAGCGGAGTAATATCCCGGATCGCGTTGTAATGAAGTGATACTATGGAAAGATTCGTAAGATTTGCAAGCGGAGAAATATCGGAGAGATAATTATCATCGAGTAACAGCCACGAGAGTTCCGTGAGATTGACGAGAGGTGAGATATCCACGATATTGTTGCTCGTGATACGGAGATTTTGGAGGCTTGTGAGATCGGCGAGTGGAGAGAGATCGGAGATATTGTTACCTCCAAGCTTTAGTTCAGTGAGAACGGCGAGACCTGCAAGGGGCGAAATATCAGTAATTTTATTATCAGTAAGACGAATTTTCTCAAGATTCCTACAGTACTGTAATCCTTCTATGTTTTTTATAAACCTATCTTCCAGATCCAAATTTGTTATCCCCCACAGATTGCCCTCATATATCTGTCCACTGGGCTTCCCGATCTTCTCGCGGATAACTTTCTCTAAGGTTTCATCAGGAAACTCTACCTCCTGGTCGTAGTCGCTCAGGATCTTAGGTGTTGAGAAGCTGATAATCGCTATGCATACAATCACACTTGTTATGATTTTGGTTTTCACCTTGACTCACCTACCATATTACCTCTTTACTTCTTTCTTTTTATCTCTTTCAATATGGAGAGCACATCACGGCC
>JAYEIH010000039.1:0-19873 GCA_034659995.1 Methanobacteriota archaeon | reverse complement strand
AGTCGGGGGTTCAAATCCCCCTCGGGGCTCCTATTCCACCTCCACATAGAAATATATCTCCTCTCCAGTGGACAGTCTCACAGAGAGCTTTGCTGTCCCCATGCTGGGGATCCGGAGTTCCTCCTTTATCAGCTTCTTTTCCTTATTGCTCACGGCAATGGTATTTTCCTTTACAACTTCCTCGTTCACCGAGATAAAGTAGGTATACGTCCAGATCTCTCCAAGACGGTTTGTTATTTCAAAGGAAAAGCTAAATTCCTGATTTTTTTCAATCGTCTTGGGGTACTTGGCAAGAAGAACCGTGTCGTCATTATGCTCGAGGATTGTATAGAACTCATTGTTATAGGAGAATACCCTCTCCTTTGTTTTTACCGGATTCTCAAACTGTATGATGTACTCTCCATTTATCACCGCTTCTTTCTTCACAAAGACAAAGTTGAGCTCTGTATATTCATTGGGGTCTCGTTTATACTCGTGGATAAAGACCTGCGTCAGAATGAGTCCCACAGCACATGCGGCAATCACCAGTTTATAATCCATGGTACACATTGGAATAAGTTTTTAAAAATCTTCGTTTTCCACAGTGCTCGGCGCGATAAAATCGATGATCCGTCCAAGATTATCAGTTTTTATCTCGACCTCTATGACTCCTAGAGAGGCACTCTCCAAAAAATTGACCACTCCAACAGAGGCGGTTTGCTTATTGAGCATAAATGTTAGTTTATTATCGTGGATGCGATGGAAAAGAATACTCCGTGCGGTATCCCGTATGTTCTGATTTTCCAGCCTCTCCTTGAGGATGTCCAGGCTTGCTATCTCCGTCGAGTTCCCGATGAGATACGTTTCTTCCCTTTCCAGTTCTATGGGGAATATGTTTCCCACAGCTTCTCGAACCTTCTCTTCATCCTCAGTGGGATGCACCTCTACTCGTATCTTGAGAGTGAACATGGTGTTCCCTGGACGCGAAGAATAAAAAAGGTTATGCCGGCTGACCCAAAGATTTATATCAAATACCCCATAGGAAGAGTAAAAGGAAGGGGTAAAAATGAAACTCTGCAGAGTGAAAGAGATGAGAGATCTGGATAAGGAGGCTACAGAACGGTTTGGTATCTCCGATGAGCTTCTTATGGAAAATGCCGGTCTGGCCGCTTACAATGTAATACGCAGTGAGGTCGGTGTAAAGAATAAGAGATTCATTATCTTCTGCGGTCCGGGCAATAACGGTGGAGACGGTCTTGTAATCGCAAGAAAAGTGCACTCCATGGGCGGAACGGTACGAGTTTTTCTTCTCGGTGACAGAGAAAAGTTCAGAGGCGCCGCCAAAAAAAACATGGAGATTGCGTCCAGACTGCCAATAGAAATTAAAGATCTGAAGAAGGTGGGGTCCTTAAAATCCACAATTAAAGAGGCTGATGTCGTTGTGGATGCAGTATTCGGAACGGGAGTATCCGGAAATGTAGAGGGCAGGTATAGAGATCTTATCCAAATGATAAATGAGAGCGGAAAAACGGTTTTTAGTGTAGATATCCCCTCGGGAATAAATGGAGATACAGGGGAGGTCATGGGTGTAGCCGTGCAGGCAGAGTATACGATAACCTATGGGCTTCCCAAGATAGGGACTATACTTTACCTGGGGTATGAACACTGCGGAAAGCTTTATGTCTCCCATATATCCTTTCCTCCCTCTCTTTACAGAAAGAAATCTATCAAAATTGAGATCAGCCAGCCTTCTGAGCTTCCGCGAAGAAAAAAAGACGGACACAAAGGGAATTTTGGAAAGGTTCTCTTTATCGCAGGTGCTGCAGGATACTATGGCGCCCCATACCTCTCTGCAATGGGATTTTTGAAGGCAGGAGGAGGGTACTCTTATCTTGCCGCGCCCAGATCTATTATACCCTCTGTCGCCAACAAGGGCAGCGAAATTGTTTTTGTGCCGCTGGACGAGACAAAATCCGGTAGTATTGCCTTAAAAAATAAAAAAAAGCTGCTAAAACTTTCGGAAGAGATGGATATGGTCGTCGTGGGGCCCGGGCTCTCTCTGAACGATGAAACACAGGAACTGGTGCGGCAGTTGACAGGCGCACTAAAAAAACCACTTTTAATCGATGGAGACGGAATCACTGCCGTCTCCAAAAATATGAATCTGGCGGGAGAACGAGAGGAACAAACGATCCTGACGCCGCATCTGGGCGAAATGTCAAGGATAACGAATTTATCTGTGGATAAGATAGATAAAAATAAGATAGGCATCCTGCAAAAGGAGTCGCAGAATCTTAACTCGGTTATTGTACTGAAAGGAGCGCACTCGTTAATAGGATATCCCAATAAACAGGTCTTTGTCAATATGAGCGGAAACTCAGGTATGGCCACAGCAGGCTCCGGTGATGTACTTACAGGAACTATTGCGGGTATGGCAGGTCTGGGACTTTCCATAGAAGAGGCTGCAAGAACAGGTGTCTTTATACACGGGCTTGCCGGAGACTTAGCAGCGAAGGACAGAGGCGAGGACGGCATTACGGCGCAGAACATAATGAATTATCTTTCTCTTGCCGTTAAAAAGCATAGAGAGAATTATGACGCTATCAAAGATGCTTATGGCATATCCACGATATAGGTGAGAATATGAAAAAGCTGAGGAGAAAAGTAAGAAACTATGACACAAAGTTTATTATCTTTGAGGAAAAAGTAAAAACGGTGGAACAGGCAAAGAAAGTTCTGAATATCTCCTCGAAGGAGATCATAAAAAGTCTCGTTGTGGCAGGAGATGAGCCTTTTGTCTGCATAGTTCCCGGGAATAAGTCCGTGAGCTTTAAAAAGCTGAAAAAAATATATGAAAATATTAGAATGGCCACAAAAGAAGAGGTTTTTGAGGCTACGGGCTATGAGGTAGGCGGAGTTCCTCCTATTGTAGATACAAGGGTGCTGATAGATAAACGCGTAATGAAAAGGGGGTATGTCTACGGAGGCGGAGGGAATACGCAGACGCTGCTAAGGATTAAGCCCGCAGATATCGTTGCAATCAACGAAAATGTAGGTATAGTGGACATCGCAGAGTAAATATGTACTGTATTATCGACTGCTACACCGATGAACCCTCAGGTCTCGGCGTTCCGCCGTACCTCGGCACGTATCCCAGGTATATTGCCGGTGCTCTCAAAAGTGCGTACTACCTTACCATTGATGATGTTCGGTTCTGGAGGTACAGAAGGAAAAAGAGACGAACGAGATTAAATGAAAAGACGGATATTAAGGCGTACAACCTCACAGTGAACTACGAAACCGTAGAAAAAATTCTCAATGCATCAACACTTATCGTGGTACTGGGGGTCCAGACACCGGGCAAATATCTTCGTGCCGTGCCTGGAACGCTGCGAGAGATCCGTACGCTTTTGGAGAATGTAAAATCACCCAAGATCCTCACCGGTCCGGCCGCAGGATTGGGAACACAGAAAATAGGTGGAAGGAAGATTGAGCGACTAAAAAAAGATTTTTTTGACGATATAAATGAAAATCCAGCAGAAATACATGACTACGACAGAGTGAGCGAGTATGCGGTAAGAGGCGCATACATCATGGATCAAATCCCGGATAAAAGAGTTATCGAGATAGAGACGGGGAGGGGATGTCGTGGAAACTGCAGCTTCTGCGTTGAATCGTTGAAAGAGGTAGAGTTTCGTGATGTAGAGGATATTGTGAACGAAGTAAGGGCCTTCTATAAAAAAGGATGCAGATATTTCAGACTGGGGAAACAGCCCTGTTTTTACTCCTACAAAACACCAGAAGAGATAGAGAAGCTGCTGAAGGCACTGAGCAAAATGGATCTCAGAATGTTGCATATAGACAACGTAAACCCCAATAAAGTTGTCACTGAGGAGGGAAAGAAAATAACAAAGGCCGTTGCAAGGTACTGCACACCTGGGAACGTCGCCGCCTTTGGCATGGAAAGCTTTGATAAAGATGTTATTCAAAAAAATAATCTCAATACCACACCGGAAACGCTCTATAAAGCTGTAAAGGTTTTGAACAGGTACGGAAAGGAAAGGAAAAATGGCATGCCGCAGTTTTTGCCGGGGATAAATATAGTTCTTGGACTGAAAGGAGAAACAGAGGAGACTCTCGAGAAAAATTATGAGGGATTGAAGCGATTTTTCGATGAAAATCTCCTTTTGCGGAGGATAAACATAAGAAAAGTTGTTCCCTTTCCCGGAACGCCTCTCTGGGATCACGGATTAAAAACACTAAGAAAAAACACGAGACTCTACTACACCTGGAGAAAAAGAGTGAGAGCGGAGATAGACAGAGAAATGCTGAAGAAGCTTATGCCTACGAACACAGTAATGAGAGGTATCTACGCTGAAATTTATGAAGGAAAAACAACATTTGGCAGAGCGTTCGGCTCATATCCTCTTGTAGTAGGTATACGGAGGAGATTGGAGCTAAAAAATTTTTATGATGTCACGGTAACAGAGCATGGAGAAAGAAGTGTAACCGGTACTGTAAGAGAAAAGCTTAAAAAAGATTGAAGATATAATAAAGTATATACGAAAGACAAAGGAGGATTTTCATGTCACTCTTTGGCGATAAAGAAAAAGAAAAAAAAGTTAGGGTATTGACGCGGCAAGCGGAAAACCTGAAAAGGCAGAATCGGGATCTTACTGAACAGATAAGAAAGTACGAAGGGAAATTTGAAGATGTTAAAGAGATGCAGGGCATAATAGACCGATTAAAATCTGAAAATCAAAATCTTGTAGGCAAACTGGAAAAATTTGTGGCAGAACGGCAGCAGATGAAAGAATCCGTGCAAAAACTGAAAAAAGACCTTATAATGAAGAGGGAACAGATAGAAATGAAAACGTTTGCCATAAACTCCGAAGATGTTGATGTGCACATTTCTGAGGGCGTAATAATCAACGGTGGGATAAACTCCCAAAGAAACGCGACAATAGAAGAGGATGCGGAGGTAAATGGGGATATAAAGGTCTCCGGAGATATTACCCTCGGGAACAATGTCAATATAAAGGGATTCATTGAGGCAAACAATATCAGAATGGGAGATGGAGTTACCGTAAAGGACAGTATAAGAGGAAAAGGAGACGTAAAAGTAGGAGCGGGATGTACTCTCAATCTAATCATGAGCGATGGAACTTTAACCATTGGAAACAGCACAGAAATACTGAAAGCCGTGGGGGGAAAGGTTATACTGGGGAACGGTGTCACTATAAAGGACGGCATTGAGTACTCAGATACAATGAAAATTGGAAACAACGTTAATATTCACGGAGAGATACGAACAAAGGCATGATCATATCTCCTGTTTTAGATCTTCCAATACACCAAATGAGTTTGATAACTCTATTCTTGCCTTCTGAAGCTCCGCCTGGGGAATAACATTCCTTTTTACCAAATTGGAATATGTGTCTCTGAGTTTGTTGAACTTATCGTAGAGCTCAAAGTACTGAGCCGGTTTGGCTCTTGAAAGCGATCCGTCGAAGTCCTCAATTTCCTTTAAGTAAGTTTTCCAGTAGATTTTTAGCCCCTGAACTTCATATTTACTTGTTCTGGCTTTTTGCTTTTTCTCTGTTCTTCTTCGTCTTTTCTTAGTCCTTTTTAAGGACTCTATAACCTGTTTGCAGCTGGAAAGCTTCCTTTTTACCTTATCGGCAACCGGTTTTGGGATATCTTTGGAGATGGATTCGTATCTATCCACACAGTTTCTGTAGTTGCTCAAAATTCCCTCTGTTTTGCCATTCTCTACCTTTTTAAGTATTACGTTAGAAAGCTTCATTATGGAGATAACCTCTTTTTTAAGGTCTTTACCTCTTTCCACAGCATCTATCCTATCTCTTAGCTCTCGAACTCTTTTTTCTGCCACCTCTTTTTGCTGTGGAAGCTCAGAACTGAGATTGTTCTTTTCATCAAGAAGCTGGAGGTAGTTTCGCCTCACTTCTTCGCTATGAGCCGCGATATACTTTTTTGTACACTCTCTGAGCACCCTATCAATCTTTCTAATAAAGTCCTGGTACTCGCCTCTTTTTTCCCGAGACTCCTTCTTCTTCTCAATCTCGGCTATCCTCTTTTTTAACTCGCCCAGGTTTTTATCTACTCTCTCGATCACATATGGATTTTTATCAGGGAGCTTGTTCCGTTCATTAAGCAGCTGCAGGTACTTTGATCGTACAGTATCCAGATTATGCGTGATATATGTAAGATCGTACAGGTCATTAGCTTCCTCAGCATCTCTTAGAACTTCCTTTGTTTTTGGGGATATCTCCTCCTCATGCTTCGGAGGCCTTGGTCGTTCCGGGAGTGGGAACTCCCTTTTCGGAGCTTTCACCTCAGGTGGAGTAACTTTCATTGGTTCCGGGATATCTTCAAAGAGTTTTAGGGGATCTTCCTCTTCCTCCGGAGGTTTTTCTTCCTCTTTTTTTTCCGGCTCGAGAGTAAAGTACTTTTCATAGACCCATGATTTGTCTCTCGGTTTGGACTCGGAAGCAAGTTTACCAAAGGCTTCCCCTTTAATCTCAATGAGTTCTTCCTCTTCGAGGACATCTTCCATATACTTTTTCAGGTCTTCCATTCCTTTCCCTCATCTTTACAGTATTATAATACTTTGCCGCCTATTTAAAATTTTCTATTGCACTATTACCCCTTCTTTTATTACATACGTAATACTCTCTTTGTCCCTCAATACTCTTATATCGTCTATAGGATCCTTATCTATCACGAGTAAGTCTGCGGTTTTTCCTTCCTCAACGGTGCCGAGATCCTCTCTCCCCATTGTTTTTGCTCCATTGTTTACGGATGCCATAATAGCCTCCATCTCCGTCATTCCGATCATGCTCACTAGAAGTTCCAGTTCCATCGCGTTTTCTCCGTGCGGTATAATTTCAGGCCCGATAAAATCCGTTCCTGTTGCTATGGTCACACCCATCTTATATGCCAGGGCTATACTCTCGATATGCGCTTCTGAACTCTTTTTAATTTTTCGCAGCCCATACTCAGGAACACCGTGCTCCTTACCCTCTGTAGAGAGTTTGTGATTTATAGACAATGTTGGGATATAAACACAGTCATTCTCTATCATCATCTTGCAGGTCTTTTTATCAAGGTAAAAACCGTGAACGATATTCTTCACCCCTGCCTTCACAGAATTGCGTATTCCCTCCGTGCCCTGAGAATGTGTATCCACCTTTTTACCAACTCTCTTCGCCTCTTCCACAACCGCCCGTATCTCCTCCACGGTGTACTGCGATTCTTCAGGTGTATCTCTCTCTGATAGAACTCCTCCTGTCGTACACATCTTGATAAAGTCCGCGCCGTCCCTGAGAAGCTCTCTGGTAGCCTTTCTGCACTCATCAACGCCGTCGGCAATGCACGAAATCTCAGAATCCCTGGCCCATTTTAATGGCAGCATATGAAAATCACCATGGCCGCCGGTCTGACTCATTGTCCTTCCCGCCGCTTGGATTCGCGGTCCCTTTATAACCCCCTCATTAACGGCATCTCGTAAGGCAAGGGAGTGTGGACTCACGCCCGCACATCTAACACTGGTGAATCCCGCCTCTATAAGCTTTTTTACATCCGTGACAGCCCGTATTGTTTTCAAAGCAGTACTCTCCAGCACCCAGTCCAGAGGGTTCATACTCCTTGCGCCCACAAGATGGAGATGTGTGTCTATTAATCCTGGAAGTACATATTTCCCTTTGGCATCGATTATTTTTCCCCGTTCCTCCGGAGAACCTATCTCTTGTATTATATCATTATTAATGAGGATAGAGACATCTTCTTCAGATCCACCCTTTCCATCGATTAGAGAACAGTTTTTTATCGTTATCATATTCTATGTTTTTTCCTCACCTATTTTAATCTTTTCATGTAACGTTAAGAAAAACGAACAGATAATTATTTAAACTTTGTCTGTCTGATAACTATCAGGTGATGTAATATGACGATATATTGTAAAACATGCGGAGCGCCGAACGAGGATGATGCTGTTTACTGCGAGAAGTGCGGTGCTGCACTTGAGAAAGGAATACCAGAAGAGGTAAGAGGAACTAAAGGTACCGGTGATATACTCTCAGAAGCCCTGGATGTACTGTCGAAGAATTCGATGATGGTCGTGCCGTATCTGATACCAATGGTACTCACCCTTATCAGTATATCAGTTACTTGGGGGAGCATTTTTTCTGTAAACAAGATAGGCCCGGGCGAGTTCGAGTTTGGCACGGAGGCTCTCTATGAAAACGCACTGGCATTTGCAGGAGTAGCCTCTGTTCTTGGCATACTTTCGTGGATAGCGAGTACCGCCGCCACCGCATTTGCCATTGTCATGACCTACAGTGCGGTAAACGGAAAAAAACTCACGCTTTCCCAAGCATGGGAGAAAATAGGAGCGGGAAAGATAATAATACTCCTAATAGCTGCAATAATTACAGGAATACTTACAATATTAGGACTTCTTGCTCTGTGTATAGGCGCAGTTATAGTCGCGATACTTTTGGTCTTTGTGAAACAGGGGATACTTATAGACAACCTTGAGCTTGGAGAGACATTTGGCAACAGCTATCGTATTGCCAAAAAGAATTTTTGGGATATTGTAATACTGGGAATAGTATATATTATACTTGCTGTAATAGCAGGAATAATTCCATTTTTGAATGCAATACTCTCACCTGTAGTCTCGCTCTACGGTACTGTGGCATTTACACTGCTCTACCTCGACAGGAGATAATTTTTTTCTTTTTTTATTTTTTTAAACTCTCAAAGAATTTTGGTAGCACGTAAAAGGGAATAACTGTTCCCAAGAGGAAGCCTGTGACTGCTCTTATTTCGTTTGTGCTTTCTCTGAATAATAGCTGTGATGCACCGTCTATTATTAAGGGAAT
This sequence comes from Methanobacteriota archaeon, assembly GCA_034659995.1. Classification (GTDB taxonomy): domain Archaea; phylum Methanobacteriota_B; class Thermococci; order Methanofastidiosales; family B48-G16; genus JAYEIH01. The sequence continues at coordinate 10,988 of JAYEIH010000039.1, read as the reverse complement.
ACCAAAAAGTACCACTATTTTAAAGCTTACTCCTTTTCCGAACCGCAGAGGATACAGCAGCATTCCAACCAGACCCCCCATATAAATAAAGGTGCATCGTGCGCAGACTCCGAGAGGATGTCCCCACAGAAAAAAGCTTCTCTCTGGTCGCTGATGGCATACGTGAGAAAATATGCGATAGAGATGCCCCGAAAGGTAGGTGTAATTTTTATGAGCAAGGTAGGGTGCTGTCAGTATAAGCAGTATCCATATCACGCATAAGGAAAGGAATAACAGATAGACTTTTTTAGGGTTCATCCTAAAACGCTCTTTATATTCTTCTCATAGGGCGGCGAAATAATTCCTTTCTCGGTAATAATGCCGGTAATGTACCTGTGATGGGTGATATCGAAGGCAGGGTTCAGTGCCGGTATATCCGCTGCCATAAGCTTACCGTAGAGATACAGGACCTCCTTTTCATCACGATATTCCACAGGTATATCCCTTCCTGTCTCTGCATCGGGATCAAAGGTGGATAACGGTGCGGCGATATAAAACGGGATCTTATTTTCCGCTGCCAGAACTGCAAGCGAGTAGGTCCCTATTTTATTTGCCGTATCGCCGTTCATAGCGATCCTGTCTGCACCGGTAACGGTCAGATCTATTTTTCCCTGCCGCATCAGGAACCCCGCAGCAGAGTCTGTTATCAGCGTGGCAGGTATACCTTCCTCCTTGAGCTCCCACGCCGTAAGCCTTGAACCCTGACAGAGAGGTCGGGTTTCATCTACGAAGATATGAATGTTCTTTTCAGCGGCGGCCCGTATAACCCCAAGAGCCGTACCGTAACCACCCGTGGCAAGAGCTCCGGCATTGCAGTGAGTGAGAATGGCGTCTCCATCATTTACAATATTAGCGCCAAAGACACCGATCTTTTTGTTTCTCTCAATATCATCCTTATGTATTTTATGGGCGGTCTTCTTCATTTTTTCTATCTCTTTATAGGAGTCCACACTGGAAAGAACCTTTTTAACCCCCCATGCGAGGTTTACAGCCGTCGGTCTTGCCTTTTTTATCCTTTCTGTTTTCTTTATAAACTCTTTTTCGTTTTTAGACTCTAATGCCGCAATAATAACTCCATAGGCTCCTGCAACTCCAAGAGCCGGTGCTCCTCGTATCCTCAAGGATTTTATTGCCTCTATCAGAGTTTCCGTCTTTTTACACTTAATATACTTTTTTTTATGTGGTAGGAGGGTTTGATCGAGTATTTTCAAGGTTTCATTGGAGAAAGCTATGTGCCTGTCCAATCAATCACCTATGTACACCTTTTGACCGTTTCTCCTGATAAAAATATCCTTTTCAATTCTGTATCCTTCCTCCTCCCCGAGCTCCGCCCAGGATGCCAACATTGTATACTCTCCGTGAGCAGGGATAATATACTCCGGATTTACAATCCGTAAGAGCTCCCTCAGATCCTCGCGAGAGCCGTGGCCTGAGACATGAACATCTCTCATAAGCCTCACATTCTGCATTCTCAGTTTAGTTTCGAGTTTGTACCTGTTGGAACGATTGATAGGATGTGGAATCACAGAGGTGGAGAATAAAACTGTATCCTCCTTATCAAGCCGCAGGGGTGTCCCCTTATCTGCGATTCTCGAGAGCATTGCTTCCTTTTCTCCCTGGGATCCTGTTACAATGACAAAGTACTTTTCTTTATTTTTATTTACCTTTTTGAGATCCTTATTAACGGGGTTTCTCCTCCTGACCATTCTCACGCTTTTGTTTACTATATCAAGATTCAAAGCAATTCCGTAATATTTGCAGAGGGATCTTCCGATCAAAAGGGGTGTTCTTCCCATCTTTTCAGCTGATTCCAGTAATGTTTTTATTCTCGCTATATGCGAGGCAAATGTTGTGGCGACTATCCCCTTTTTTTCGTCGTATTTGTCCAAAAGAAAGTCCTGCAGCATGGTAACCGCCACCTTTTCTGACGGTGTCTTCGTTCCCTCCGGGGCCCTGGTAGAGTCAGTGATCATCACCTTCGGGTTTAGATTTTTCAATCTTTTAAAGTCCGGTTTGTTGCCTATTGTCGGGTGCATGTCGAGTTTAAAATCTCCTGTGTAGAGAACAGTTCCTTCACTTGTATGTAGGGCCGTAAATTTCGTCTCGGGAATAGAATGTGTTGAATCTATAAACTCTATCTTATTATTTCCAACATTTGCCCCATTGTTTACGGCAATAAGCTCGTTATTACATTTTGATAGGGGTTCATCCCTTATCATCGCCGATACAAGTTTGATTGTGTACGGTGTTCCAATGATCGGACAGTTATACTTATTCGCCATCTTGGGAACGGCGCCTATGTGATCCAGATGTCCATGTGAAAGGATAATTGCCCTGACATTTTTGTTCTTCAGAATGGTGTCATCCGGTATGGCACCGAGTTTCTTCAGTTTTTGCGGACTCATATCCTGAAGGTTCGTGTCCTCATGGATCATTACTCTGTCAAGTTTTATACCCATATCGAAGATAAAGACATCATTGTTTACCTCCACAGCAGTCATATTATTTCCTATTTCTTCGTACCCACCGATTGTATAAATTTTCATATAATCATCTCGTTAAAAATTTATTTAATTTTTCTGCATATCCTCTTATTTTTAAAGAATCTCTCATTTTTCCTCTTATCATAAGTTTAGATTCTTTGAGCTCTTTTATATTATCAGAGCCTACTAAAAACATTGTCTTTTTAAATTCAAGCAGTATATTTTTTACTGTTTTATCAAGTTTGCTGTAACTTTCAGCTGTTTTCAGGATGGGATGTGCCATACCGCAGCAGTCTGCCCCCAGTGCAATGGACTTGGCCATCTCGATGCCCGTGCGTATTCCGCCCGTAGCAATTAAAAGATTAGTATACGGTCGTGTTTCCACAATACTCTGCACAGTGGGGATTCCCCAGTCCCAAAAAAGCTCTGCTATTTCTTTTTCCGAGTTTTTTACCCTGTAGTACTCCACAGCACTGAAAGAGGTACCTCCGAGACCACCAACATCTATACCGTCCATAAACCTAAGCTTTTCAGCCACTTCCTTTGATATTCCCGCTCCTGTTTCCTTCGCTATCAGCGGGAAATCCACGCTATTTTTGAGATTTCTGAGGGACTGTAATCCTCCCTTAAATGCTGTATCTCCTTCGGGCTGAACTATCTCCTGAAGTGGATTGAGATGCACGGCCAGAAGATCTGCCCCTATGGACTCAACAGCTTTTTTTGCCTCTTTTTCTGTGTAGTTTTGTATAAACTGGGGGAGACCGAGGTTACCGATAAGAAGAATGTCTTTTGCCTCCTCTCTGACACCATACGTATCTGAAAGAGAGGGATCCTCTATCATAGCCCTCTGACTTCCAACGCCCATTCCTATATTAAACTTATTGCATACCCGCGCAATATTTTTGTTTATTTTTTTAGCTCTTTCTGTTCCTCCTGTTATCGCAGATATAACAAGGGGACAGTTGAGTTTTCTTCCAAAGATATCTATTTCTGTATTTATTTCGTTAAAATTAACCTCAGGTACTGCGTTATGAATAAACTCTACATCCTCAAATCCTGCCGTTTTAAAACTCTGTACATTCTTATTTAAAGAATAATTTATGTGTTCATTCTTTCTTTTTTTTGTTTTTTTTACATTTTTCATAGAATCTCCTATACTTTAAAGTTCCAGAACCTATCTCCTGCATAGTGGAGTGTTTTAATCGCCTTTCCTTCTTTTTTTTCAGATATCTCCTTGCTTTCCATCGAGGCTGTTCCGATACTCAAGATTTTTTCATTTTTTTTATCGCCGACAAAGACAAACTCATCCTTTTTAAAATCTCCAACCTCCACAACTCCTGGAACCATAACATCCGCACCATTGGCAATGTGGGGTACGGCTCCCATATCGACTACCACATACTTTCTAAAATCTCTTATCTTTTTCTCTGTGAGCATCCTGAGAGAAGGTATTACCTTCTCCTCCAGAAATAGAAAACTCGGTGATTTATCTGTAAGAATGAGCTCCAATCCATTGGAAAGCTTACATATCTCATACTCACCTTCTATCACGAGATCATCGGCAAGGTTCTCTCTTATGTATTTTTTTATTTTTTTAATATCTTTTTCTCTTAATGAATGTCTTTTCTTTATCTTCCATTCCATCCAATACTCCTCTTACAGAGAGTGATTTCTCCGATAACTTTAAATATCCTTTGGTACAAAAGGGAAGAAGGTGTTCAAATGGCAGAAAAACCACTTGATATCATACATAGATCGATAGGCGAAGCAGTGTTAATAGAGTTAAAGGGCGGAAGGGAGTTCAGAGGAACACTAAAAGGATACGACATACATATGAACCTTGTACTTAAAAAAGCGGAAGAACTTAAGAAGGGAGAGGTAGTACGGAACTTTGGGTACATAGTGATCAGAGGCGACAGTGTGGTTTTAATCTCCCCCAACATGAGGTAAAACTATGAGTAAAGGTACAACTTCCTTTGGAAAAAGGAACAAGAAGTCACACATAATTTGTAGAAGGTGCGGAAGTCGTTCGTTTAATGTGAAAAAGAAGTACTGCGCCTCCTGCGGGTACGGAAAATCCTCAAAAAGAAGAAAGAACTCCTGGGCAAGGAGTCCATGAAGCTGATACTCAGTTCTGAGAAAGATAAGGCATCGTTAAATATCCTATCGCATCTGTTAGATAGAGGTTATGAGAGAATAGCAGAGGGGTATTACAGAAAAGGTAATGCTGTAATAGCGTTAATCAGCGATGACCTTATTTTTGCAGAGTGCATTGAAAAGGACTTAAAAATGGAGTTTGACTCCATCATTTTTGCCTCACGGCATTCATCTAAAAAAGGCATCCCCGCACTTACGGCCCATACACCGGGAAACTTTGGCAAGGCAGAGTACGGTGGTAAGGATGGCGAACTCTGTTTTTCAATGCCTGAGGCCAATAAAAAGGCTATACAGCTGATGGACAAGCTTGCACCCGATGGATACAGGGTTTCCATGGAGGCAACCCACCACGGCCCGCTTACAGCATTACCGTCGATATTTGTGGAAATAGGAAGCTCTGAAAAGAACTGGAAGGATGAAGAAGCAGGGGAGGTGCTGGCGGAGGTTATTCAGTCTCTTTTACATCTTGAGCCGAAGAAAAAGGCCGTTGGCATCGGTGGAACCCATTACTGTCCAAAATTTACCAAAGTAGCACTCCACACAGACGTGGCTGTAGGGCATGTCCTTCCAAAGTATGCCAAAATAACAGAGGAAACAATAAAAAAGGCCATCGAGAGAAACTCCGGCACAGATATTGTAGTAATGGACTGGAAGGGAACACCTCAACGATCCAAGGTGAGAGATATGGTGGAAAATCTGGGGTATGAGGTTGTAAAGGCCAAAGACCTACTTTAATCTCCTGTAAGCTGCAATTCCCACGAGTCCGAGCATTGCGAGGAGGATCCCGTAAAGTAAAAGGATTTTTTTATTCTCAGCAGTGGGCATGTTCTTCTTCTCTTCGTTGTCTACAGTAACTTCTGTATCGTGCCACATGCATCTTCCTTCTTTTTTAGCTTCTTTTTCAAGCTGTACAAACTCCTCTTCATATTTAAAATCGAACTCAGGGGTGGCCCGTGCATACCCCTCTTTGACCATTGTCCTATTGATCATCTCATCATCGATAAAAACGTAGGCAAGGAGACGGTCGTACTTATCCCTCCTCTCCCAGTCATACTCCAGAGAGACTCGCTCATGAAGAATCCTGTCTTCCATATAGAGTTTTGCCTTTACCCCCCACTCATAGAGATAGTCCTCACTAAGGCCGAATTTCTCTGTGTCAGTCAGATGGTAGTACTCCGGAGTGTCTATGCCAATAAGTCTTACCGTCTCGCCATTGGCAAGGAAAAGGGTATCACCGTCAACAACTCTTTCCACTTTTTCGGAGGCGGCTACAGGTATAAGAAGAATCAGTATCGGAATGACCCACAACTTTTTCATGACCTTTATTAGATCTTATATCTTTATAAAACTTAGGGAGTATGGCAGGTTTTATACCCTGCCGGAGGTGCTTACCGAAAACTTTATAAATTAGTTAAGTCATTTAATCTTGTCAAACGTAAAGTATCGTCCAATGTAGGTGAGTAGATGAATAAAAATATAGTAGAGAAAATCTTGAACGGACATATTGTTGACGGCAAAGCGGAAAAGGGCGAAGAGATCGGAGTAAAAATCGATCAAACACTGACACAGGACGCGACGGGAACAATGGCATACCTTCAGTTCGAAGGACTTGGCTTTTCTGAGACCAGAACAGAGCTATCTGTAAGTTATATAGATCATAACACCGCCCAGATGGGATTTGAGAACTTTGATGATCACAAGTACCTGAGGAGCGTTGCCAAAAAATACGGAATAATCCTCTCAAGACCTGGAAACGGTATATGCCATCAGGTGCATCTTGAACGGTTTGCCAGGCCGGGAAAGACCCTGATAGGAAGTGACAGCCACACTCCTACGGCCGGAGGCATGGGGAGCTTTGCAGTTGGGGCAGGGGGGTTGGATGTCGCCGTGGCAATGGGAGGAGGTCCCTTCTATATTACGTATCCAAAGGTGATCAAGATTGAGCTCAAGGGAAAACTAAAACCATGGGTATCGGCAAAGGATGTTGTTCTCACGGTCCTCGATAAGTTTACGACAAAGGGCAATGTTGGCTGTGTACTCGAGTACGGCGGAGATGGCGTCAAGACCCTGAACGTTCCTGAAAGAGCCACAATAACAAATATGGGAGCGGAAACAGGGGTAACGACCTCTGTCTTCCCGAGCGATGAAATTACAAAAGAGTTCATGAGAGCTCAGGACAGAGAGGACCAGTGGGCTGAGTTAAAAGCTGATTCAGATGCCGTGTACGACGATGTGGTAGAGATAGACCTTGGTAAGGTAGTACCTATGGTGGCATGTCCTCACAGTCCGGGCAATACCAAGCCGGTAATGGAGCTTGCAGGAATGAAACTCGATCAGGTGGCAGTAGGATCATGCACAAACTCCTCTCTTCGCGATCTTCTCATGGTTTCAGCGATGCTGAAGGGGAAACTGACGCATGAAAACATTGAGTTTGGTGTAGCTCCAGGATCCCGTCAGGTTATGGAGATGATTTCGGAGTCCGGAGATCTTGAGGAGCTCATAAAGACCGGTGCACGCATTCTGGAGAGTGCCTGCGGGTTCTGTATAGGGAATGGGTTTGCTCCGGGAACAGACTCTGTCTCTCTGCGGACTAACAACAGAAACTTCAAAGGAAGATCGGGAACTAAAAGTGCACAGGTCTATCTTGTCTCTCCTGAAACCGCTGCCGCCGGAGTGATTACCGGAGAGCTCACAGACCCCCGGGAGCTGGACATGGCCTACCCGGAGATCACGCTGCCTGAGAGGTTTCTCATCGATGATTCGATGTTTATTATGCCTCTGTCCGAAAAAGACCGAGAAAAAGTCGAGATATCCAGAGGGCCGAATATCAAGCCTTGCCCGGAGAATACCTCACTTCCATCGGTAATCAAGGGTGAGGTGATGATAAAGGTAGGTGACAAGATAACGACGGATCATATTATGCCCGCAGGTTCTCGGATGAAATACCGGTCCAATGTGCCGAAGTACGCAGAGTACGTCTTTGAGAATATTGATTCCACATTTCCGGAGAGATCTCTTGAGAATAAGGAAAAGGGAGTTTCCAATATTATCGTAGCCGGTGAGAGCTATGGTCAGGGATCATCACGGGAACACGCAGCACTCTGTCCGATGTACCTCGGTGTGCGGGTGGTTCTCGCCAAGTCTATTGAACGGATCCACAACGCCAACCTTGTGAACTTTGGCATCCTTCCACTTGCATTCAAGAACAACGAAGATTACGAGGGGATAGAACAGGGCGATACCCTGGAGATGCCGGATGTTGCGGATGAGATAAAGGCCGGAAAGGATGTAACGGTAAAAAGTGCCACAAAAAATAAAGAGTTTAAGGTAGAATACCATCTCTCTGAGAGAGAGAAGGAAATGTTATTTGCTGGAGGACTTCTTCCCCTCACAGCAGGAAAATAAAAAAGAGGTTGCAAAATGGCAGAAAAAGGAATTAGAGAGTATGATGCAAAAAGGCTCATGGCGGAAGCACTGCCCAAGTTTTCTGACGGAAAAATTACATACGAGGCAAAATCTGTCCTCATCGGGCCGAAAACTGATATGAATAAAGTTGTAGAGGAGAACCCCTGGCTGAAGAAAGAGAAGCTGGTGGCCAAACCCGATCAGCTCTTTGGCAAAAGGGGAAAGAACGATCTCCTCTACGTGAATAAATCCTGGGACGAGGTGAACTCTTGGATCAAGGAACGAATGAACAAGCAAGTTACCATTACCCAGACCATGGGAGAGACCACAGGCATACTAACTCATTTCCTTGTGGAGGAGTTTGTGCCCCATGAAGAGGAGTACTATGTGGCAATAACTACCCACAGGGAGAAGGACACGATATATTTCTCTACGGAAGGGGGCGTGAATATTGAGGAGGTATGGGATACCGTTGTAACACTGGATGTCCCTATACTCTCCAGCATTGAGGATGTGGATGTAGAGGAGTTCCTTCCCGACGAACTCGGCGACAAAAAGAAAAAGGTGGCAGATTTTATTACTGCCCTTTATAAGTTCCTGAAGGATTACCAGATCACATACCTGGAACTGAATCCCTTCACCTTTGTTGGAAATAATGTCGTTCCACTGGACACGGTGGCAAAGCTTGATGATTACGCCTCCTACCAGTGTGCTGAGAAATGGGGAGATCTCGAGTTCCCTGCGTCCTTTGGATTACTCCAGAAATCTGTAGAAGAGGAGTATATCAATGAATTGGATGAGAGAACAGGTGCATCGCTGAAACTCACCCTTTTAAACCCCGAAGGAAGAATATGGAACCTCGTTGCCGGAGGCGGAGCCAGCGTGATATATGCGGATACCGTAGCCGATCTCGGTTATGCCGATGAGCTGGCAAACTACGGTGAGTACAGCGGAAACCCGAGTACGGAGATGACATATGAGTACACCAAAACTATGCTAAAGCTGATGACAAAGAAGAAAGACCCGAAAGGCAGACCAAAGTTCCTCATCGTCGGCGGCGGCATCGCAAACTTCACCGATGTTGCAAAGACATTCACAGGCATTATCCAGGCGATTGAAGAGTATGCAGACAGGCTCAAGAAAAACAATGTCAAGGTCTATGTCAGACGAGGCGGCCCTAACTATAAAGAAGGACTGGAAAACATGAGAAAGATGGGTAAACGACTGGGACTTCCGGTAGAGGTACACGGTCCGGAAACCCATATGACACGAATTGTTTCCATGGCATTGGAGGAGTAAATAGGAGGTGAAAAAATGGAAGATTATGAGTTGTTTGATAGAAGTACAAAAGCTTTTATATTTGGTTCGCAGCGGACAGCAGCCCAGAGAATGCTGGACTTTGATTATCTCTGCCAGCGGGAAGAGCCCAGTGTAGCAGGGTTCATTACGTTGACGGGCACTGGCTACTACAAGCTATTCTGGGGTATCGAGGAGATACGGATACCGCGGTACACCTCTATTGAAGATGCAGTAAAGGCGCATCCCGAAACGGATGTTATGGTGAACTTTGCCTCTGAACGGTCCAGTGCGGAGAGTACTATGGAGGCTCTGGAGACGGATACGATCCGGACCGTTGTCATGATTGCAGAAGGGGTGCCACAGAGAGACACACGAAAAATTGCTGCCCTGGCCAAGAAAAAGAACAAATGGGTTATCGGTCCCGCCACCGTAGGTGGTATTAAGCCAGGTGCTTTCAAAATAGGAAATGCCGCGGGTACAATGCAGAACGTTAAGGATACAAAGCTCTACCGACAGGGTTCCGTCGGATTTGTGTCTGTATCCGGTGGACTCTCAAATGAGGGATATAATATCTGTCATCAGAATTCCGACGGCATCTATGAAGGATACGCAGTTGGCGGAGATGTCTATCCGGCAACGACGCCTATTGATCATCTCCTGCGGTTTGAAAAGAATCCCAAGATAAAGATGATGGTCTGTCTCGGTGAGGTAGGCGGAAAAGACGAGTATGATGTTGCAAACGCTGTAAAATCCGGCAAGATCACAAAGCCCGTTGTAATGTGGACTACCGGAACATGCGCCGAGATGCTTCCCGGCGGCGTGCAGTTTGGGCATGCCGGTGCAAAGGCAGACAGTAAGGAGACCACTGCAGCTGCAAAGAATAAGGCATTGAAAGAAGCGGGAGTGATTGTACCAACGTCTTTTGATGATTACGGCAAGAAGATAGAGGAAACCTTTGAAAAGCTCAAGGCTGAGGGGGAGATCGAGCCGGTAGAAGAGCCCACAGTGCCGCATATCCCCATGGACTACGCTCAGGCAAAGGCAGAGGGTATGGTTCGGAAACCGACCAACTTTATCAGCACTATCTGTGATGAAACAGGAGAGGTCCATAACTACTGCGGCGTACCCATTGGTGAGGTAATAAAGGAAGGGTACGGTATAGGTGGCGTACTCGGTCTGCTATGGTTCAAGAAGGACCTTCCGCAGTACGCAAGAGATTTCATAGAGTTAGTAATCCAAATAGTTGCGGATCACGGTCCGGCCGTCTCAGGTGCGCACAATACCATTGTCACGGCGCGGGCAGGTAAAAGCCTTATAGAGTCTATTGTCAGCGGTATGCTTACCATCGGTCCCAGATTTGGTGGTGCTGTTAACGGCGCTGCAAAACACTTTGGCTGGGGACTGGAGAATGATATGGCGCCGCGAGAGTTTGTGGATGCCATGAAGGCAAAAAATACAAGAATACAGGGTATAGGCCATAGAATCCACAGTGTTGACAATCCCGATGTAAGAGTGGAGATAATGACCAACTTTGCAAAGGAGCATTTCCCGAAGACGCCGCTGCTGGATTACGCGCTGGCAGTGCAGGCTGTAACTACAATGAAG
>JAYEIH010000038.1:0-20015 GCA_034659995.1 Methanobacteriota archaeon | reverse complement strand
TTCTTATTTCCTGAGATATTATCACCCTAAGTGTTAATAATTGTTATTCCATAAAAAGGTTTCGGTGAATATGATAGAATCTTTTCATTTTCAGGCTGAGATTATGTAATATTTTCAGGTGGACAAAATCGAAAGCTACCCTATTGCTTTTGTTTGGGTTGGTTTGATTCACATCCTCAGTCCATTAAACATTCCCTTCCCCATCTTTGGAAGCCGCTTCTTTCTAAACTGTTTGAACATCTTCTTCATCATATTGTACTGTTTGATGAGCTCTCTGATCTCCTTCTCCTCTCTTCCAGAGCCTCGAGCTATACGTTTTATACGTGAGTAATTGATCTTTTTTGGGGTTTCGAGCTCTTCCTCCGTCATGGAGTCCATGATTATTCTGTAGTTCTCTAATTTTTCCTCACTCGTTTCCAGAGCATCCTTCGGTATCTCAAATCCCATTCCCGGAATCATTTGCATTATTTTTTGAAGAGATCCCATATTGGAGACCATTTCCAACTGTTTGTACATGTCTTTCAGATTGAACTTTCCCATCATGAACTTCTCGGCAAACTCCTGATCCAACTCCTCTGTTGAAGCTTCCTCAACTTTCTGGAGCAGAGTCTCGAGATCGCCAAGACCCAGAAGCCGAGAGACAAATTTTTTTGGATCAAACTCTTCAAAATCGTCTATTCTTTCACCATCGCCAATAAACTTTATCTTCGCCTCTGTAGTGGATGCAGAGGACAGAGCGCCGCCGCCCTTGGCGGAACCATCGAGCTTTGTCACGATAATAGAGCCAACTCTTGTGGCTTTACTGAAAGCCTCTGCCTGTGCCATTGCCTGCTGTCCTATTGTACCATCGATGACCAGAATAGCTTCATCCGGGGTTACCGCCTTCGATATTTTCTCCATCTCCTCGATGAGTCCTTTTTCCTCCTTATGTCTCCCTGCGGTATCCACGATGATTATATCGGAGTTTTTTTTCCTGTAGTACTTTACACCGTCTTTTGCAAGTTTGATGGCATCTTCTCCTTTGGGGTCACCAAAGACATCTATACTGTACGGTGAACAGTACTGCTGGAGCTGATGGTAGGCACCGGGTCTCCATGTGTCAGAACAGACAACACCCACGGTGAATCCTTTTTTCCGGAAGTATCTGGCCAGTTTTCCCGTTGTCGTTGTTTTACCGCTGCCCTGAATTCCGGCCATAAGAAGAATCGTAGATTTTGAAGGGTTCACATGAATTCTTTCGGACTCTTCCCCAAGAATTTTTGTCAGTTCATCATAGACTATTCTGATTATGTGTTCCTTTCTGGAAACACCCCCTGGAAGCTTTTCTTCCATGGCCTTTTTCTTTATATTTTTTGATAACTGAAAAACAAGCTCAATATTGACATCGGCGGCTATTAAAGCCCGTTGAATATCTTTAACTATTTCCTTTATTAGTTTTTCATCTACAACGCCTCTTGTCAGCTTTTTTAAAGCCTTGTTCAACGCATTACCTAAAACATCCAGTGCCATTTTCTCGCCTTTTACTCCTTATGAACGCTCTATTTAAAATCTTTTTCTCTCACGATCTTCCCTGCTGCAGAGGGTTCGATACGCAGTACTGCATCATCAAACTTCCTGTAGAGTGTCTTACCCTCAAAAAAACGGTCCAAAAAAACAGCCAGTGCTGCCACCTCTGAGTGAGGCTGAGAGCCTATAGAGATATTGTAATCCGCTTTCTCATACACAAGACGCGGAACCTTCTCGGCGCCTACAACTACAAGTAGGTCTTTGTCTCTGGTTTTTCTTCTGATCTCGTTAATTTTGTCCAGTTTTTCTCCATACATAGTGAGATGAACTATTACACCATCCCACTCGCGTAAAACTGTTTTATAGCTTTTAAAACGCATAAAAAACTCTCCGCCCCAGGATTTTACAACGTTTTCCACCGTCTCTTTTATTTTCACATCCTTTCTCCAGAGAAAAACACCATCGGCTCCGAGAGCCCGGGCAACCAAACAAACATGCGTCGTTATTCGCTTATCTCGCTGAGGTCTGTGGCCCATTCGCAGAACGGCGATCAACCTCTCACCTTGATATTCCACTCTGTGTACTCAAGGTCGTCGTAATAGTAACTTTCAAATGTTATATGGTCCGGCTGCCATCTGCGTCTATTAAAGTGAAAAAGGAGTATTAACCCGTTTTTAGGCGGTATTTCTTTTACACAGCTGTTTAACTCCTTTATACTTCTAAATTCTAAACACCCTATCTCAAACGAGTACTCATCTAAATCTGCCCATTGAAAGTTTTCTTTTATATACTCTTCTTTACTTTTATAATAGAAAAAAGAGATATTTTTCAGGTTAAAGACCTGTGGGCTCTCTGTTTCATTTTTAAATAGAACCTCAACGGCAGTAGTTGCGGTTTCTGTGGACTCATAGATTCGCAACACTTTAACACTTATCCTATCATCAGAAACATACTCTCCAAGCTCGGCCGCAATCTCCTTTTTGACCCATTTTATCTTACTTGGTGTCTCTGGGGGTGTTGTTGTGGGTGGGGTAGTAGATGGTGGAGAGGGTTCCGTCTTTGGAGGGGTGGTTGTGGGTATGGACGGCGTAGTAGATGGTGGAGAGGGTTCCGTCTTTGGAGGGGTGGTTGTGGATGGCGTAGTAGGAGGAGATGTTTCCACAGGCCCTTCGGTATTGATCACATACAAGATAGATAAAACAAGAAGGAGCAGTCCCACTATCACAAGTATATAAATAGCCCAATCTTTATGATCCTTCTCATCCGAGTTACTCATGTTGTTCTCTATACAGCCTCAGACTTAAAAAGATTGCGCAAAGACGGAAAAGACGTATAAAAATTTTATATATACCATTCTATATCTTCTCATTGAGTTTGCATAAAAAAATAAGAAAAAAAGAAAATTAAGATCTGGTCCTACCTTTGTAGTAGAAGACAAGGATCGACGGCAGTACCAAGAGAGCCGCGAGGAATGCCAGCAGAATAACTATAGAGACCAAAAGTCCAAACCGTGTCATCATGGGCATTGAGGAGAAGGACAAAACAAAAAATGCTCCAGCTGTTGTGGCAGTTGCACACATAAGCGCTTTACCCACGCTTAACACGGTGTTTTCCACGGATTTCTCTGTATCCTTCGTTTTTTCAAACTCTTCCCTGTATCGATGGATCACATGTATGGAAAAGTCTATTCCTATTCCTATAATGAGTGCGGAAACCATTACCGTAAAGAGGTCGAGGTTCCAACTGGCTATTTTCAGAACACCAAACTCCCATGAAATTGTCATGGCCAGCGGTATAATGGAAAATATACCGAGCGGTAGTGATTTAAAGAGCAGTGAGACAACTATAAGTGATAGTACGAGCGCAAGCAGTGTCGTTTTTAGCTGTGTGGACTTCATGCCTCCCATTATATCGGCAATTAAAGCAGGGCCTCCACCTACTCTGTACTCCAAGGAGGTGTAGCTTTTGAGAATATCCCTTACCTCTTCCGTTATTTTTCTGGCATCCTCATCACTCTTGGCGTTCACGTAGAGCAGTACAAGACCTTTTTTCAGATAGTCGGGATCTTCCTTGCCCAGTACCATTGTCTGGTTAAGCATTCCGGCAGCTCGCTGATCTTTCATTGCTACTTCTATACTACCCTGTGTTGTGGCAAGGATATCTGCATAACTGGAGACCTCCAGAACAATGGGTTCGCCTTCTTCACTGGTAAACTCTATCTTTTTCAGCTCGCTTTCTAACGAGAGCACTTCCTGGTATTTCTCGATGAGATTTCCTTCCACAAGAATGACAAGGGGCTCACCTTTCATGCCCAAGAGATCGGTTATTTCCTCCTGTGCAGTTATAGTTTCTGCGTCCTCGGGGATCATATCATTGTAATTTGTTGAGGTGGAAATACCCGGCAGAACTGCGATACAGAGGACAGTAGCAACTGCCGCAATACTCAGTACGACCTTTCTATGATGCAGTGCAAGAAGAGATACCCTATCCAGGAAGTAGTCAACTCCCGATGCCTTTTTTCTCTTCTTGGGCTTAGCTCCTTTATCCCTCAGTACCAGAAGAGATGGCATCAGCGTTACTACCAGCAAAAAGCTGAAGAGTATACCAAGCACAAGCAGCATCCCGAACTCCCTTATAGGGGGAAGGTCAGAGATAAGAAATGACCCAAATCCAAAGGCTGTAGTGACCGCTGTCAGCAACACGGCCACTCCTACAGTTTTTACACTGACAACTGCACTTTCTTCTACCTTTTTTCCTTTATTTCTTTCTTCATAGTACCTGTTCAGCATATGTACTGCATATGCTATGGCAATACCGAGAAGCAGCGGAGCAACTCCGACGAACATACTTGAGAATGATATACCCATATACCCCATAACGCCAAGAACCCACGTTACGGCAATACCTATTACCAGAAATGGGAGAAGAACATCGGAGATCCTTCTGTAAGCCAGGAAAAGTACAGCTACAATCATTAAAACTGCTGCGGGCAAAAGTATCATATTGTCCCTATCCATGGTGCCCATCATCTCCTCGGCCTGGGTAAGCTCGCCTGTATAAGAAATATCCAGAGATCGTTCCTTCTCCAAGATATCGATGTACTCATGCATATCTCCCTTATACTCGGGGTTCACCCGCACCCTGATGAGTGCTGCCTTTCCATCCCCTGTGAGCATGCCGGTGAATCCTTCCTTTGCCTCTGGTGACCTGACGGCCATCGGCATCATTGCCTCGGGGACATTGTTGGCCTTGAGAATATCTATATACGATCTGACCTCAAGCGCAAAGTTGGGTATCGCCCGTATCTCTTCCTCCAATGACTGTATCTCCTTTATTGCCTGAGGAGACGTTACATCTCCTTTTACAAGCACCGTTTCGCATTTCTGCCCTCCAAACTCCTCAACAAACTCCAGCGTTGTCTTAACGGACTCCTTATCCTCAGGTAAAAATGCCATCATATCTGTTTCTTTCTCTATTTTCAGAAGCCCCGATACTAAAATCAACGTTGTAATAAGAACTGCCACTAACACTATCTTTGGTCTTTTTTCACATGTTTCTGCAACTCTATCCAGTATCATCTTAATCCTCATAAGTTTCTTACTTATCTATATAAGGAATCTTATATGCCCTTTAAAAAGGTTTCGGTTAGATGTTCTATGAGACCATTCGTTGTTCATAGAAATAGACAAAAAAAAGGAAATGGCAGGGAATAATTTGTTAATAGGTTGTATATGCCCTCGCCGGGGTTCGAACCCGGGTTTGCAGCTCCGCAGGCCGCTGTCATATCCACTAAACTACGAGGGCTTTTCTCTCTCCTTCTCGAGGTTCCAGACCCTTTTGGTCAGGTCTCTCATCCAGTACAGTATTATCAGGATCAGTGCCAGATAGACAAACTCATCTCCTTCCATAATAACTGATCGTTGTAGAATTATTTAAATGTGATGGGATATAAAGAAAAAAGAGATGATGGGATATAATCGTTTCAGACTCAGTTTACCTATCAGCTCTTTCCTTTTTTTTTGCCTTCAATTCAGCTTTTAATCTTTTTTTCTCTATCTTAGCCTCTGTTTTTGCTTTCTTTTTTTCCGACTTTAACTTTTCTTTCTCTAACGTTTCCCTTGGAGGAATATTTTCTTTCATATAAAATTCTTTTCTATACCTATATGTAAAAACAAGCGAAATACTGACATAGGCTATTAATACTCCTGTTACAACCATCTCTATATCTCCCGGCACCGAAAAAACCCGTGCCGCAGCAAGAAAGAGGGTAAGAAATCCGAGACCCGCCCATGCGTGATGTTTAAACTGATTGTATTTGTTCTTTGACTTTATCTCAGTTCCCATGATTATCACTATCTCACTGAACTATCCAGCTAAATTATAAAGGCTTGAAGCATATAAAACAGTTACCTTTTAAAAGACATCCGCATAGAGATTACTAACAATGGCTGGGGTAGGGTAGCGGTTATCCTAAAGGACTGTGGATCCTTTGACTCGGGTTCAAATCCCGGCCCTGGCCCTTTATTACTCCTATTATAAAGTAGAACATTTCTGTTCAGGTTACTCTTCCATTATCTCCACTGTTTTCTCCAGCTGCTTCAGGAAACGTTTTCCTTTGGATGTGAGGTCGTAGACAATATAGTTCCTTCTTCCTTCTTTTATCTTTTTGTCGTAGATCAGACCCTGTTCAAGCAGTTCCTCCCTTCTATCCATAATGGTTCCGTTACCCGCAATAGGTAGGAGGTCCGAGAGAATAACCCGGTCGTGTCCTTTTGTATATTCAAGTATCTCATAGAACCCCTTGCGTCCCAATAACCGAACATGCCCTACAGATATTTCCTCATTGCCTTTCATATTGTATATGACGAGTTTTTAGTATTTATACTTTTTGGTTGAATGACTAGTAGAGTTCCAATGCTTCTAATTTATAACAATTATAGTTTTACATTTATCAAACTTTTATCTTTTTTGAGTATATTTACAGTTTCCATTAGATTTTCCTTTAACCTTATAAGTTGTGTCTCCACACAAGAGATTGCTTATTCTTAAAGATCTATCTCCCATCTTGTGATCGATCCATCGTTGTACTCATTAACAAAGATAAATTTTTTGAGAACATACCGCCCCCTTTCGAACTCCCAGAGCACGCGTCGGTACTCATTAGGTGAGAGCACGCAGGGTATATCAAGCGATACCTGCGGCGCCTTGATCTGTGAGTTTTCATATCTCACATCAAATACCTTCCCCTTAGCGTCTACCACCTTTATTTGAGTGGGGTTAAAGAGCAACTCTTTCTCAGAGGTATTCTGGAAATACATATCAATCAAGTATCCTCCTTCATCAGACCGCATCAGTTCGTACACAATGAAATACATTCTTCCGTCCTTTAAGGCATCACCGATCTCCCCTTTCAGTATCCGGGGCTCAGATTTTGTTGGTGGTGGAGTTGTAGGGGCTGGTGTTGTTGGTGGTGGAGTCGTCGGAGCTACTATTGTAGGAGCAGGGGTCGTGGTCGAGGCTGGTGTTGTCGAAGCGGTACTCGGAGACTCCGTCGGTGCCGTTGTAGTTGGCGGTGCAGCGGAAGTTGACGGGTGCACTATTGTACCTGGTACTGTAGTTTCCTCACCACCTGAGAAACCGATATAGATACCTACCGCCGCCACTATTGCAATTGCTGCAATAATACCAATTAGCTTCGGATCAAGCTTCATTGGTGTTTTTTTCTTTTTCTGCTTTCTTTTAGAGAGGTTATATCCGCAGTGTTCACAGAACTGGGAATCTTTTTTTATAGGTTTTTTACATCTGGGGCATTTTCTTTTTTCCGGATCTTTCATAGAACAACCTTTTATATTTCTACCTTTTCTTCTTTGAGCCTGTCCCGTATTGCAGAGGTCATAAGAAACAGGAACCCGAGCACCGCGAGCAGTACCGGAATTTTTATCAAAACTGATGTTTCAGAGATGATGAATTCATAAACACCATATATTACAGGTACTCCTATACCTATTGCTATGCAGAGAAATCCTGCAGTTTTGAGAGAGTCCATGGTATTTTACTCTAGTTTTATAGCGGTACCGTATGCCAGTATCTCGGACGCACCTGAGGCCACGCTGCTGGTCATGAATCTAACATTGACAACGGCATCCGCATTCAACTTCTCAGCTTCTTTGATCATACGTTGTACTGCCTCTTCTCTTGATTCTGAGAGCATTTTGGTGTACTCATTCAGTTCACCGCCGACGATATTTCGCAGTCCTGCCATTATATCCTTTCCTATATGTTTAGCCCGTATGGTATTTGCCCTTACCAAACCTAAGACTTCAACTATCTCCCTTCCGGGAACAGACTCCGTATTTGTTATTATCATTTTTTTATCACCTGATATGGATCTTGCGGCAGATTATAAAAACTTATCCCTCTCCAGATATGTATATATTCCCTTAAGGTTTTCGATTTTTGGACAGTCTGTTTCTCTATAGTTTCCTTCTCTGTCAATCAGAATCGGTATAAGTCCCACATTTCTTGCTCCGTGGATGTCCTCATAAAGTTCATCTCCTATATAAAAGCACTGATGAGGCTTCAAGTCGAGTCTCCGGAGAGCCTCTAAGAATATCTGCGGATCGGGTTTAAGAATCTTTATATCGCTTGAACTTATGACACTTGAAAAGTACTCTTTCAGTTCCAAGTCCTCAAGCACGTCGTTGATACTAAGCTCCAGATCCCAGTTGGAAACAATTCCCAGGGAGTAATCCTTAGAAAGTTTGGAAAGAACCTCCGAGGTCTCGGGATATGGAACAAACTCTGTCTTCTCTGCGATGATTTCATAAAATTCTTCGCCGCGTTTTTCCTCAATACCGAGATTTTCAAGGGCAGACTGAATAAATGCAGACCAGAAGGTTTTATGATCCATATCCTCATTGTAATAGTCCCGATAAAAACTCCTGGATTTTTTATAGGCTGTATAGACCTCTTCTATTGATATGGTGGGATCTTCAATGATTTCATAGAGTATCTCAGCGGTATCCTGTTCCATTTTAATGAGGGTATTTCCCGCGTCAAAAAGAACGCCTTCTATCATGGATAGTACTGAGTCTCTTTGTTTAAATTGTTTATGGAAAGAAATAAAAAGAAGGGAAAATACGTATATTCATGATAGAGAACTACAGATTTGGCAGGATCTGTATTGATGGAAGGGAGTATACGAATGATCTACTCATCTTTGAAGGCAATATAAAAGAGTGGTGGAGAGAAAGGGGACATCTTCTTCAGATAAAGGACCTAGAATGGATCATCGACAAAACCCCGGATGCCTTGATTATCGGCACCGGAGCGTATGGTCTCTTAAAGGTTCCAAAAGAGGTAAGAGATCATACACATTCCATGGGCATAGAACTAAAAACAGAGAAAACAGAGAAGGCCTGTGAGCTTTATAATGAATTAAGAAATGAGAAGAAACTGGGTGCAGGACTGCATCTGACATGTTGAGGTGAGATCATGGAAAAAGAATATCTGGATTGGTATACGATAGATGAAGCGGTATGGACACTATTCGACACTATTTCAAAGGAGTACAGTCCCGATCTCCTTATTGGCATCTCAAGAGGAGGGCTACCGCCTGCAGTACGGTTTTCGCATATAAGTGAGCTGCCTCTTCGAGTAATGGGATTCAAGTTTTATAATGCTCCTGGGAAGACAGAGGAAAGGCCTGAGATAACGATTCCGCTAACGGCCAATATCGAAACCAAGAGAGTGCTGATCATAGATGATGTTGCCGATACCGGAGAAACTCTTGTGGCTGTAAAGGAGTATCTTGAAAGGAAGAATCCTGCTGATATAAAGGTAGCGGTGATAGCGAAGAAGTCCACGAGCATCTTTGATCCCGATTACTACATCATGTTTACAGATAAATGGATAGTCTTTCCATGGGAAAAAATGCAGGTGAGTAAAAAATGAGGAGTTTTGTAGCAGTGGATCTCGATGAAAGTCTCAGGAGCAAGATACTGGATCTTCAGAGTAGGATAGGCGGAAAACATATGAGAATAAAGTTTGTCGAGCCAGAAAATCTCCATTTTACGCTCAAGTTCCTTGGAGATGTGGAAAAAAGAAAAATAGATGAGATTTATAAAACACTGAAAAGAGACGTGAAGGGGCAGGCCCCCTTTGAAATCTCCCTAAAGGGTCTCGGCGCCTTTCCAAGCTTTTCGTATAGCAAGGTTTTATGGGTTGGAACAGAGAACAAGAACAATCCCATGACCGTCATAGCTAATAAACTGAACAATGATTTAACATCTCTGGGATTTAAAAAAGGAAAAAAATTTATGCCGCATCTCACAATAGCACGGATAAAGGGAGCTAAAAATAAGGAGAAGTTCCTTCAGATCCTCGATGGACTGAAGAATGAGACGATAGGCAGAATGACCGTTGACACGGTAGTAATAAAAAAGAGTGACCTGACACCGCAGGGACCTATATACTCAAATCTAAAGGAAGTACAATTATGATTTACAACAGAGAAAAGATTTTAAAGAGGATAAAGCCCCCGGAAGAAGAAATAAAAAAAGGGTTAGACCTCTGCAATGAGATAAAGGAGTTTATTAAGAAAAAATTTGGTATGGAGGCAGAGCTTCAGGGATCCTTTGCCAAAGGAACGAGTTTAAAAGGAGACAAGGACCTTGATATCTTCGTTTTTTTTCCGCTGGACAAAACGAAAAAAGAGCTTAAAAAGAAAGCATTGAAAGTTGGAAAGAATGTTTTTAAAGAGTTTAAAGGTGAGTATGAGATAAAATATGCCGAGCATCCCTATGTAAACGGGGTAATTAAGAATCATGATATTGATATTGTACCGTGTTATAAAATAAAGACAATAGATGAGATGAAGAGCAGCGTTGATAGAACACCGCTGCATACTCGGCTCGTTCATGAAAAAATGACGAATGAGCAGAAGGATGAGACAAAAATCCTGAAAAAATTCATGAAACTCGTGAATGTATATGGTTCTGAGTTCAAGGTGATGGGATTTTCCGGCTACATATGTGAGCTGCTCGTGATACGGTATGGGTCATTTGAGGAAACCCTGAAAAATGCATCGCAGTGGAAACGTAACCAGAGGATCTCATTTGACAGCTCAGAGCTGCCCTTTGAAGACCCGCTCATTATAATCGACCCCGTAGACCCCAAAAGAAACGCTGCTTCCTGTGTCAGCCTGCAGAAGCTTTCGGAGTTTATACATCGCTCACGGGAATTTTTAAAGGACAAAAAGTTTGAGAAGGTAAAAATTGAGTACGCCCAATCACAAGGGACAGAGCTCCTTGTCCTGAATTTTGAGACGGAGATCATGGAGGAACTGCTTTTTCCCCAGCTGAGAAAAACAAAGGAGTTTATTCAGTACCATCTGAAAAAAAACGGGTTCAGAGTCTATAGAACGGGGGTTTTTAACGCGGGAATACTCTTTGAGTTTGAGGTTTCCAGCGTTCCTGAGATGAAGATACATGAAGGTCCCTTTATATACGATAGAGAAAACTGTGAAAAATTCATCGAAAAACATGGTGCGGTATTCATTGTGGATGACAGAATCTGTACGAAGACAAAAAGAGAGTTCAGAACTGCCAGAGAGTGTATAGATGCACTTATAGAGAAAAAAGAGGGATTTGGGAAGGATCTGAAAAAAACTCCGTGTTCCGTCACAACCAAAGCGCCAAAAAAGATCTATGACTGAAGAATAATAGTGTTCCCTCTCCACTCATAGTCCAGTTCCTTGACGCAGAAAACATGAACTTTGTAGTCTTTTTTAAGAGTTATTGCCAGTCCTTTTCTATAATCACTCAGGTAGATGGAAAGTTCATTTCCCTCAACGTTGTAACGCACTGCGAGATCATTTCTGAACTTCCACCAGTCGGCAAACTCCTTCATAGTCGGTGTCCACGCTCCCTCGGGTATATCCAAGGACTTAAGCGAGTGTGTCATAAAAACGCGTCCATTGGGCGTATGCGGTAACTGAAGTAGATCGCGCATGTAAAACGTGTCAAAAAGACTCATCTCAGTTTCATATGCGAACCCGAGGTCATTCAGTACCTCGGCAGTTGTAAAATTACGATAAAATCCCGGAGACCTGAATCCGTATATCGTAAACTCTTTTTCTAATATTTCTCTCCCTTTTGTTATCATTTCCACCTGTTCCTCGTATGATTTAGACTTAAACTCCTTTTCTACATGCTGATATCCATGTTGTGCCACCTCGAGATCGTATTTTTGTAGTATCTTAATGATCTCAGGGCCCTCGGTAACCTTTTTTCCGGCATGGCACGGTATGACAAAAAGAGTTGGACTCACCCCCCTCCCATTTACATATTCAAGAAATTCCTGCAGCTCAGCGGGATTGGTATAGTACGAGATATCGTCCACGGTGAGAAGAAAGACGGAGTTGTAGGAGAATGGATATTCGGCAATGCTGAACTCCTCGAACTCCTCCTCTATCTCAGTATGGGTAACCGTATAGTACCCACCTGCTATATAGGTATAAAAGCCATTTGTATAGGAGAGAAAAAGTATAAGGACTGCGTAAAGAAAAAAATATTTCTTCATTTTATTTTTTTACTCTTTTAGGCTCATTATAGCCTCTGCTATATCGCCTTCACTCTTTTTTAAAGCTTTTTCGGCTTCTTCTTCAGTTGCACCGGCTTTTTCCACTACTATCTTTATATCTTCCTCAGGAAAGCCCTTTTCTCCCTCCACATAGTTGCCTATCACCTGGTATGTTTTCTGACCCCCCATATTTACCTCTGTGGCCTGTGCATCGGTAAACTCCCATGTCTTATCCTCAAATACAAAAATAATTTTCGTTACGGGGAGGTCCTTTGTCTTTATTCCAGCTCTCTTCATCAACTTTTTCATCTTTTTTGGGTTCATATTAGGCATCATGAGAGAAACTTATACCTGAGGAATATAAATCTTTTTGTTTATACGGTTCTTATACGAATACGGGGGATAGACCAATATTTTACAAAACTTCTTTTGGTTATTCAAATCGAGGGATAGACTCATAAATAGTGTAAACAAAAGCAAGTGACATCTATGTCCCGTTCCCTGTGAAGGTCTTCAATGCTTTTTTTCTATTCCCCACTGACGACTTCTCTAATCCTTCTAATGTTGTTTTCGATTGAATCGTTCTTATTAAAAACAGCTGAGCCCGCTGCCAGTATGGCAGCGCCGGCCTCCACAATTTTCCTGGCATTATAGACCTTAACTCCCCCGTCGACAAGAATATCTATATTTCTGCCCTTTGCAAGCTCTTTTGCCTTTTTTATCTTTGGAATCATTGACTCGATAAAGGACTGCCCGCTGAAGCCGGGATTGACGGTCATGATAACGAGGAGATCGATATCGCCCAGTACATTACTGACGGCGTTCAGTGGAGTAGCCGGGTTGAGGGCCACTCCGGCGTTGAGACCGCGCTCTTTAATCATTCCCACGACACGATGCAGATGTGTACAGGATTCCACGTGAACTGTTATATAATCCTTGGAGATATCTCTTCTCTCAAGAGCCCGGACAAATCCTTCAATACAGCGCTGGGGATCCTCTACCATCAGATGAATATCGATGGGAATATTCACGAGGGGAGCGATGGCCTTCACCACGACGGGTCCGATGGTGAGGTTGGGGACAAAGTGACCATCCATCACATCCACATGGACCATGTCCGCTCCACCCCTCTCTGCCTCTTGTACCTCTTTACCGAGACGGGAAAAATCTGCCGAAAGGATAGAGGGTGCTATCTTTACCATGATAAATATACTATCTTACAGTTTATAAGGGTTTTTATTTGAAGAGTGCATCGTACTCGGGAATAATATCCTCTGTAAAGCTCCTCATTCCCTCCTGTGTTTTACAATGCGTTATCATCTCTGTTATTACGGTGAACGGTATCGTTGCTATCTCTGCACCTATCTCCGCCACCTCCATAACCTGTCTCGCATTTCTTATACTTGCAGCGATTATCTCTGTATTAAATTTATAATTATCGAAAATACGTTTAATTTTCCTTGCGGCATCAATTCCACTTTTAATTCCTCCGGGGTCTGAAAATCTATCCGCTGCGTATATCTCTCCTATTCCAGTGTCTATCTCCTTTTCGAGTATCCTTTTTCTCTTCTCGGTCCTTATAAGCTCTATAAGTTCATCATCATAGTACGCTGTCTTGGCAAAGTCCTTGCCGCGTTCCAATCTCATATTCGATCGGATGTAATCATCAATCCTCCCAAGGAAGGGACTGACATACGCAGCACCGGCCTTGGCAGCAAGCCATGCCTGATTCGGCGACATTACAAGTGTGGCATTTGTCGGTATTTTTTTCTTTTTTAGCAGCTTTATAGCCTTAATTCCCTCATAGTTCTCCTGATTTTCCTCCATAGCTGTATTGACAGGGATTTTTATAATAACATTATTATTTATATGATTAAATCTCTTATAGAGGCTCTCGGCCTCCTTAATCATTTCCTGAACTTCCTGACTCTTTACCTCAAGGCTGATAGGGCCGTCCACCGCCCTGCATATATCTGCTATATACCGTTCCATACTCACCTCCTCGTCAACTGAGTTCATGGCTTTTTTGATCAGAGAGGGATTCGTGGTTACGCCATCGACAATGCCCCATGAACTAGCTTCTTTTATTTCCTTTAGCTTTGCAGTATCAATAAAAATTTTCATTCCTTCACCTCTCTCGCTCCAATAGCTCCATGGCTCTCGTGACAAGGGTCTCTGCGGTTAATCCGTACGCCTCCATCAGTTCTCTGTATTTTCCACTCTCGCCAAACACATCGGGGATACCGCATTTGATCAGAGGTACGGGATAGGTTTCGGTAAGGATAGAGGCCACCATAGGCCCCATTCCCTGTATAACGTTGTGTTCTTCCGCGGTGAGGATACATCCTGTCTCCTTTGCAGCCTTTACTATTGTGTTTCTATCTATGGGTTTAACTGTGCTCATGTCGATTACCCTTGCAGAAATATCCTCCTCTTTCAGTATTTCTGCCGCTTTAAGAGCCTCTGAGACCATGATCCCAACTGCGATAATAGAAATGTCGTCGCCATCTCTAAGCGTTGTGGCCTTGCCGAGATGGAACTCATAGGTATCATCGTAAATGGTCGGAACCTTGCTCCTTCCCATCCGGACGTATGCAGGCCCATCGTACTCTGCAAGGAAACGGATCATCTTTTCTGTGGACATATAATCAGCAGGGACAAACACATGCATATTAGGAAGCACAGACATCAGTGCGATATCCTCAGTCATCTGGTGCGATGCGCCGTCGCCCCCCACGGTAATACCCGCATGAGTTGTCACTATTGTCACATTTAACTGCGGATACGCAATGGACTGCCGTATCTGATCATAGACTCTTCCTGTGGCAAACATAGCGAATGATGAGGCAAAGACCGTCTTTCCCGTGCTAGCAAGACCAGCTGCAACACCGATCATGTTCTGTTCGGCCACGCCCATGTCAAAAAATCTATCCGGAAAAACATCTCCAAAAAACTTCGTCTTTGTTGAAGAGGCAAGATCGGCATCGACAACGACAATATCTTTTCTTTCCCGTCCCAATTGCCTCAGCGTCTCTCCGTAGGCTTTTCGTGGATACTCATACTCATTGAACATTTACACACCTCCGAGTTCTTTCATCGCGATCTTAAACTCCTCATCATTTGGTGGCTTCCCGTGGAAAGCAACAGAGCCTTCCATGAACGAGACACCCTTTCCTTTGGTTGTATGGGCGATGATAACAGTTGGTTCACCTTTAATCTCCTTTCCTTTTTCCACAGCATCGATAATCTCGTCAAAATTATGACCGTTTATTTCCATTACATGCCATCCGAACGCTTTGAACTTGAATGCCAGCGGTTCCAAGGACATCACTCGTTCGGTACTTCCATCGATCTGGAGTCTGTTCCTGTCAACGATGGCGGTGATATTCCCCAGGTTATAATAAGCCGCTGCCATCGCAGCCTCCCAGACCTCACCGCACTGTAGTTCACCGTCGCCCAAAAGAACATACACCCTGGAGAGCTTACCATCGAGCCGGATTCCAAGTGCCATTCCAACGGCAAGTGACAATCCCTGACCGAGAGAACCTGTGCAGATATCGATACCCGGCGTTTTCATTGAAGGATGTCCCTGAAGACGTGAACCGAGCTTTCTCAGCGTTAAAAGCTCTTCCACATCAAAGTATCCACTCTCTGCTAGTGCAGCATAAAGTGCTGGACAGCTGTGTCCTTTACTCAGTACGAATCTATCTCTATCGTCCCATTGCGGGTTTTTAGGGTCATGTTTCATTATATAGAAGTACAGCGCTGTGATGATCTCTGTGGCAGAAAGAGACCCACCCGGATGCCCCGATCCTGCCTCATATATATCTCTGATAACATGTCGTCGTATCTTCCGTGCAATCTCCCTGAGCCTTTTTGTTCGCTCTTCTCTGGACTCAACGTACGATTCATTCATAAATACCATCTACTTTAGGTATCACGCTTCTCCTTAAATAAGTTTTCAGAACTTTCTCATGTAGTATCTTTTTCCTCGATATTTTACACCTTTCATCTTTCCCTCTTTCATTAACTTCTCTACAATCACCCAATCGGCATCAGCTTTTTTCAAAAGCTCTTTAACAGCCTCTTTTCTCATTGGATGCACCGATGTAATACTCAGTAGATCTTTCTCTGCATTACCTGTAAACGCGAAGGCATTTCCTTCATATCCAATTAGGTACTCTACCTCTATATTCTTTTCGTTAAAAACTTGAAAAGCTTTATTAATATCATCTTCGCTGGCAGGTACAGCCCAGTTCTCCGCAGGTGGTCGTGTTGGAATAGAAATATAGCTTTTGTGAGGTTTCAATTTTCCAAGAAAACGTGCTATTTTTTCAATTTCTTCATCTCCATCATTGACCTCCTGTATAAGCATGGTTTCTGTCATCAGTTCACCTTTGAATTTTTCAGCAAAACTAAGCAGGCCATCCAGTATCTTTTCAAGGTGTAATGTTTTATCTGGCCTGTCAATTCTTCGCCATATGTCATTACTTACAGCATCCACCTTTAAAGACACCCAGTCTGCCATGCACAGATCCTCCTGAATCTCTTCTTTCCATATAAGCGATGCGTTCGTGATCACCGCTATTTTTATACCTAATTTTCTTAAAGATCCAATCTCTTTCCCAATGTTAATGTCTATTGTGGGCTCTCCGTCAGGAACGAATGTTAGATAATCTATTTTTTCTCCTCTTTTTCTTGCATTTTCTACTTTTTTTTCTGCATCCCGTAAAATTTTCTCTCTTTTGTAATATTCTCTTCTCTCATTTTCCATCCGTATAGTTCTTCCAAGCTGACAGTACACGCAAGAGTACGTACATATTTTTGGTGGAATATTATTAATCCCTAAACTATGCCCCAGGCGTCGTGACGGAACGGGCCCGAATGCTATCATGATCCCTCCACCTTCATTGCTTTGATCGCAACAAATGATCCTCTGCCATATCCCTCTTTCACCAACTCAGGACGGGTAATGTCATCTAAATCATGAAAAAGCGTCTGGACACAGGTAACACGGGCAAACCCGCTGTTCTCCAGCAGTGCAATCATCTCATCGGGGGAGTAAAGGGTGGCCTCTCTGTAAAAGGGACTACTACTTTTCTGGTATATTTTCCCAAGAAGACTTTCTTTGTCGATAATTCCCAGTAAAAAATGTCCTGAAGGCTTCAAGACCCTATACGCTTCCTGAAATGACGTGTGGATGTCATCGAGAAAACAGAGGGTAACAATCATTGTAACAACATCAAAAAAAGAAGATCTTAATGGAAGCTTCTCGGCTACACCGCTTATCACAGAAATCCCTCTTTCCGTTGCGATTTTTCCCATCTCCATTGAGGGTTCAACGCCGTACCAAATACCCAGCGGTGATGCAAACCGTCCTGTTCCTACGCCTATCTCCACGCCCCCGCCTCCCGGCATCATTTTCTTGAGAGCAAGCAGCTCCGACTCATACACCGCCCTATACCTCTTAAACCAGTTCTCGTACCTGGCGACATTCTTTTCGAACACCTCTGTTTTGGGCATGTACTATCCTCCTCCTCTATCTTTTTATGGTTTTTCTCTGGCAAAGAATATATACCTAAAATGTATAGTGTAGTGCATGACAGACCTGTGGAAACAGTACCTTCTCCTTATTCTCGCAGGATGCTGTTTCGGCAGTATCTCTACATTCTCTGCAGTCCTCCGCGATAACGGTGTTTCGTCCTTTCAACAGTCCTTTTGTCGGTCTTTTTTTGCTCTAATATATATTTTACTAATTTTTTACTGGAAAAAGATTGATTTCTCAGTAAATTTTAAGGAATTACGGTATTACACTCTTTTGGGTCTTATTATGGGTGCACTTGGCTTTTTTGAAAACACTGCCGTGGCAGTCGGGACACCAGTGGCAGTAGTCGTTTTGCTTCTCTACACTCAGCCGATCTGGACCACCATCTTTGGGAGAGTATTTTTAAAGGAGCGGGTAAACACGCTGAAAAAGACAGCAGTGGTTATAGCTTTTTTTGGTATATTTCTCATTAGTAAGGTGTGGAACGTATCATCTCTTAATTATCTTGGGGTTTCTCTCGCCCTTATCTGTGGTATTCTCCTCTCCGTTGAGTTCATCATGATACAGGAACTCTCAATAAAACCGCGGTACTTTTTGGTCTCGATTTTCTGGTTTTATCTCTTCAGAAGTGGATTTACAGTAATTTTTGGCTTTCTCTCACGAACTATAACAGATAACTCTATCATCACAAGTTTTACCTTCTCATTGCCGCCAAAGTTCTGGATACTCATTCTTTTGTTTGCATTTGTCCCCATGTTTCTCGGCATGATACTCTTTTATAAATCTGTGAAAAATGTTTCTATCGTGTCCATAGGTGTAATTATGCTGATTGAACCGATATCCGGCGTCATTTATGGATATTTTCTCCTGGGTGAGTACGTTGATATCCTCACGATACTTGGCGGTGCGCTGGTGCTCATTGCCAGTGTACTTGTGATTATTCGGCGGTAAATTATTTATAATAAAATATTTTTTACGTCATCTGTAAGTGTAATACGGTTAGTTTTTCCATAGCTTTCTTTTTGAACTATCCCCTTCTTTTCTAACTTTTTTACAGCTCGATGGACTTTTAAAGGTGTCATTTCGTCCTCCCTACTCATTTTTGACTGCAGTAATGTTCCCTCGTTTTTGATCAGCTTTTTCATCACCTCTTTCTCAGTTCCACCGAGGAATTTAAGGATAACCTCCTTTTCTGTGATTTTTTTAGAATCCTTTAGAGATGGTCCCCCATTCGCCAGGTTAGAGATTATCGTCATGTGCTGCTCTAATTTTTTATTCATTTGCCTCGATAGAAAATAGTAAGAAAGGGGAACCACCACGAGCACCATCAAACCTAAGGAGATCCATAGGAGGGGGCTGGGAATAATTCGTGGTTGGGGTGGGAACCAAAAAGTTTTGGTCCAACCCCTCCCAGAATATTCCAGAACAGTATGGCGGGGCGCCTCCCAAAGACTAAAAAAAAGTATAAATAAAATGACCGCTACCGCTGGAACTGAGATGAGAAGTAACCACAGTCTGCCTTTATCTATTTTCACGGTGTCTTCTTAGTATTTCCTCCTTATAAATCTTTTGGTTGATTTTTATTCTATTTTTCATAACTACGAAATCAAAATATTGATTTCAGCGAAGTTTTATATATGATTTCGTAACAATGAAATTCGTGTGTTGTATCATGCATCTCAAAAAAGAGGAGTGAACGAGGATGGTTTCGCCTCCTTTCTCCATCCTCTAAATGTATTGAGAAGGTGAAAGTATAAGAGGTAATAATATGAGATGGGAAAAGGGTAATGGTCGTGATAATAATAACGATACTCAGTGGATGTGCAGATAAAGGTGAACCGAATGGAAAGAATAAAAAAGATTAAATTCAGTACAGAAGAAGAAACTGTTGAAGATATAGAAGAGGTGAAAGAATGATAGAAACGAAGAAGTTAACAAAGGTATATGACGGTAACCGGGCGGTGGATGACCTTGATCTGACAATTGAAAAAGGTGACACCTTTGGATTTCTTGGTCCCAACGGTGCGGGAAAATCGACGACGATATTTATGCTCGCAGGGATGATAGAGCCGACATCCGGCGAGGCGTTCATCAATGGAAAATCGGTGACACAGAACCCTCTTAAGGTAAAAGAGTGCATAGGGGTTCTTCCTGACAATGTCGGTTTCTACGGCCATCTCACTGCGGCTCAGAACCTCGAGTATTACATAGGGTTTTACAAGATGAGCAAATCAGAGAGTGAGCAAAGAATAGCCGAACTCCTCGAGTTCGTCGGCCTAGCGGATGTTGAGAAAACAATCGCAGGATACTCAAAAGGAATGAAACAACGGCTGGGTATGGCTCAGGCACTGCTTAATGATCCCGATATCCTTTTTCTTGACGA
>JAYEIH010000037.1:0-20070 GCA_034659995.1 Methanobacteriota archaeon | reverse complement strand
CGGACCCGGCGGGATTCGAACCCGCGATTTTCGGCTTAGAAGGCCGACACCTTATCCAGCTAGGTCACGGGCCCTATGCAAGTATCTTTGTCTTTGTTGTTTCCACCCGTTTCAGCGGGTAGATCTTTTTGGCCCTTCTGTACGCCGCAGCCGCCACCTTCCCAAGTATAAGCTCAAGACTGAAGACGTTGAAATCCTTTGCAGCAGCTTTTTTCATGATTACCTCTCTCAGTATCTCTCTGATCTTTTTTTCCTGAGACTGCTGAATCTTTTTAAGGGTGATAGCAGCCACCTGTATCCTTGCTTTGCGGCCGTCCTTGGTCTCTACTTTAAGGGTCAGTTCCACCTTTGTCGTGTTTCTCCTGACCTGTGACTTCATATATGACCTCAGGAGTTCCTGTTTCTTGAGCTCTGTATACGCATTCTCGCCCTTAACTTCCTTTATTTCAAAAAATAATTTCACATAGTTCTTCTTGAAATCTCCTGTGAGATCTCTCAGTGTAGTTTCTATTACTCTTCCCTTCACTTGCTCAGGGGCACTGGCAGGTATCTCAGCTATCTTTTGATTCCCAAATATTTTTGGGGCGTAAACAGTATACCACTTTTTCATTTTCCATGGATCCTTTTTTCTTGTACTCCTTCTTGCCATTTTTTCACTCCTCTATTATTTCAGAAGACTTGATACAAACAAGTATATCATCTATTACATTTTTAAAGGTACCTATATTTTCTGATCTCACGTGTGTCCTAAACTCATTCTTCTTATTATAGCTTTCTATCGTGGTAGTTTTTAAAGGTTCTTCATTATCAACATTTATTGCCTCTGCCACCGATGCTGCCTTTTCACCATCATCATATAAGATTATGAGTTCCCCATCTAACAAAAATTGTTTCCCCAGCTGTTTTTTTATTTCAAAGTCCAGTTTTTCTATAAATTCCTCAGTTTCCCCATGATACTTTGCACCTGAGGCAATATCATGCCCCCCTCCTTCCCCTTTTCTCCCGACAGCGTTTTTTAAAGCTTTTCCCAGATGCAACCCCTGAGAAATAAGCTCTTTAGTTCCCCGGGCAGAGACCTTAAGAGTTTCTTTTTGTGATATGAGGATCACCGGTTTATCGTTAAACTCCTCAATAAGAAGCGTGGAAAGCGGCCCTGTAACCTCTCGTTCCAGGGGGGAACGTATGAAGTATGCAGACTTTGATTTGTTTTCCTCAACTATCTCCTCTTTGTTTTCCAGGACCTCCTGTACAGCCTCAGTTAACTCATTGTTATACGTTTTGAATAGCTTTTTGGCTTCTTTTATTGCCTTTTCATCCTGAAGGCATACCTGAAGCCCCAGATCTTCTTTGTCCAGTGTTCCGCAGGCATTTACGAGAGAGGAAAAGTACTTTCCATTCATGAGGTCCTTTTTGACATTTTTAATATGGATGTTGTCTCTATTTCTCACAAAAACGCCCTTCCCGTCCTTAAGTATCTCAAGATTTATACCCTGAAAGGGTTCGTTTTGTTTGTCACCTATTGCACCGACAATCGCAAGATAACTGTATTGTCTTATCGCAGGATAGAGATTTTTGCAGAAGAGATAGGCAGCACCGGCACCGGAAAGATCACGGGCACCGTTGTAACCAAAGAGATGCGGGTTTAGAACATTTCCTTCACAATCTTTTGGAGGGTGATGATCCAGAATAATAGAATATTTGAATTTCTCAGCGATCTCGCTGCAAAAAGAGCTGCCGAGATCAGAGAATACAATCAGATTATTTCCCACTTCCTCCTTTAACTCCTCGAGGGTTGCTGAGTATATCTGAGGGAGCATCTTTGCCTCTACCTCTTTAAACCGGGAGAGCGTAATACGCAGCAGAGCACAAGCGGTGATGCCATCTGTATCGTTGTGAGAAATTATATAGATCTTCTCAAACTCGGAAACATTATCCCTAAAAAAAGAAGAGATTTCAGCAGCTTTTTTCTGCATATTCCTCAACAGATCACCTTAAGAGAAGCACAGCTTTTTCTGGATCATATCTCCAGTCTTCCGGAAGTTCACCTTTTCTCTTATAATACTTTGCGAGTCTCCTTATCTTTGCTTCTGTTAGTCTTAAGCCTCTTCGGGAATGATAATCTTTGTTATTTTCTTCCAGATGTTTTCCTATTAGTACTGCTTTCTTTATTAGATTCAGGATATCCTCGGGATACTTGGACGTCAACCCGTTCTCTTTTAGAATCTCCGTTATCTTTTTTCCCGTACTAAGCTTTACATTTGGGATACCATACTGATCCCTCAAACGCATACCGATAAGACTTGGCGAACGCCCTTCTTTTCCCAGTTTGACAACTAATGCCTCTATATCCTTTTTTTTGTGTTCAACCCATGCAGGAGAATCTGTCATAGGTGGCGGTGTTGAGCCTGACTTTCCTCTTCTTCGTGAGTGCATTCTTGCCATTTTTTCACCTCTTTTTTAAATATGAAACGAAACTCTTTAAGGCTTTCCCCCTATGAGAGTACTCATTCTTTCGATGAGTGCTCATTGCTCCAAATGTTTTCTTGCTTCCTCGGGGGATAAAAATTGGATCGTAACCAAATCCATGACTGCCTTGTAGTTCCTTGGCTATCTTTCCTTTACATTCCCCTTTAAAAACCTTTGGTTCGCCGTCATAAAACCCAATTACCGCCCTAAAAACGGCATTTCTGTTCTCCATTTTTTTCATGAGCGTTAGGATGCCCTCATTCCCTATCGTACCGAATACAAACTTTGAGTAAACCCCTGGAAACCCATCCAGAGCCTGGATAAAGAGCCCTGAGTCCTCAAGAAAGAAAGTATCGTTCTTTTTTTTCAAATGCTCTATTCCGTATCTCGCCACGCCCTCAAGAGAAGAACTCTGTATCTCGGGATACCCCGGGTTTTTTTGCATCAGTTCGTATCCAAGCGGGGCTATAAGCTTTTTAGCCTCGTTAAACTTCTGTTCATTGCCTGTTATGAAAACTATCTCTTTTAACATACCTTCCCCTCCTCTCTATTTGTTCGATTCTCTTTAAAACCTTTTCTTTCTTTTCTTTTCCGACGATCTCTCCGTAGCCTCTCATAATCATCTCAAAATCTTCCTGAAACTGATCGTAATGAGTGGACTGGAGAGCTTCTCTTAACAGGTGTAGATCAACGCCCTGCTGCTCTATCTCCCGTGAAAACTCGCCGAGACCAAAATCAATGAGGTATATCTCACCGGCCCGATATATCATATTGGAAGTAGTCAGGTCTCCGTGGATGATGCCATGGTTATGGAGTTCTCCAACAATTTTTCCTATTTTCTGACATATAACTCTTCTTTTCTTCCGTTCTAGCCGATTAAGGAGCTCTTTCATACGCGTTCCCTCTATATATTCCATCACGATATAACACTCATCCGTATCCACCTCAAAGATGGTCGGTGTTCTCACATACTTTTTTGCCTCATGTATCAGCCTCGCCTCAAGAACAGTTCTGGACTGCCGCAGGTAGCTATCTATCTCCTCTGCACGGTATCCTTTTTTAATTCTCTTTTTAAGGATAATATCTATATTCAGATCTCTGCTGGGAAAATACTGATCCTCAAACTTTGTTCTCTCAAGTACCGCCTCGGCCCCTCTAGCTATGATAACCATGCTACTTCCACCTCATCCGTTCTCCATCTCTGCCGTACCACCGTATCCTCAAGATTCATCCGGACCCCGCTGTTATATGATATCAGTCCATGGTAGGCGATCATGGCTCCGTTATCCCTGCAGAGATCGAATGGTGGTACATGAAACCTATCGTTCCGCTCCTCGCACATTATTTCGCACATCTCGCGAAGCCGCGGGGAAGCAGCAATGCCTCCTGTTAAGAGGAGCTCTTTTTTCCCTGTATGCGCCAAAGCTCTCTCCGATGCTTCCACTACCGTTGAAAATGCAGTTTCCATAAGTGAAAATGCAATGTCTTCCCTTTTTTCCATTTTTTTATATTTCAAAGCCTCTGTTAACATGCCACTGAAGGAAAAATCCATTCCTTTTACCGTATATGGCAGTTGAAGGTATTTTTCTCCTTTGGATACGAGATTATCAATTTCCCTCCCACATGGAAATGAGAGCCCCAGTTTTCTACCAAACATGTCCTGCATATTTCCTATTCCAATATCAAGTGTTTCTCCAAAAATTCTGTATCTATGCGCCGCATAGGCAATTATTTGCGTGTTGCCGCCGGAGACGTAGAGCGTCACGGGATCCGTCGCTTCTGTGGCAAATTTCCCTATTTCTATATGGCTCACACAGTGATTAACCCCTACAATTGGTATTTTGAGCCTGAGAGAAAGTGTCCTTGCCGCAGTAGCACCGATTCGTAGAGACGGTCCTATTCCGGGCCCCTGGGAAAAGCTGATCAGATCGAGATCCTCCAAAGAAACATTACTTTTCTCCAACGCGGCATCAAAGACATCTTTTGCAGTATCAGCATGGTGATCCGCCGCCTTTCGCGGGTGGATACCCTCTCCCGAGTAGACGGAGGTCTCGTTTGCCAGTACCTCCTCCTCTGTGACGATACCCACACCAAAGGTATGTGCCGTGCTCTCTATGCCGAGGGAGATCATGATAGTATGTAGGTTATTAGGTTTTAAATATACTTGTGAAGAACAGTAAGACTTAAAAAAAGTGAAGATGTAATATAGTTATGAAGAAGGTGAATTTATGAAAAAGATTCTATCCGTTGTTATGGTGTTGATTTTACTACCGCTGGTATGTGCAGACTGGAACATGTTTATGCATGATGAGGAACATACGGGATTCAGTGATATAGATGTGGGTACTGTTAATACTGAAATATGGAATGTTAACCTGACGGGGAAAATATACAGCTCTCCTGCTGTCGTGGAAAACACGGTCTATATAGGTACTTCAAAGTATCTTTACGCCCTGGATCTTAATGGGAATGAGCTCTGGAAGAAAAAGATGAGCATCTTCGGTTCATCGCCTACCGTTGTCAACAATAGGATATACATCGGGACAATGAAGGGTTATGTATACTGTCTGGATACAGAGGGAAATACCATCTGGAAAATAGAGACTAACAAGGATATAACTGCCTCTCCGATTGTTTATAAAGGAAAAGTCTTTATAGGAAGCTGGAACTCTCTTTTTTACTGTCTGGATGCTGAGACGGGAGATATAAACTGGAAATACGTGGCAAAGATGGCTGTAAAAACCTCTGCTGCTGTCTGGAATGAAAGGATCTTTATCGTGCTACAGAACGAGTTCTACAGGGACGAGCTCCACTGCATTGACCTTGATGGTAACAGGGTGTGGATGTACGAGACAGCGCATATCCCCAAGGGGAGCTGTCCTCCGGGAATGAGCAGCCAGTTCATCACATCCTCGCCCACAATATATAACGACAGAGTATACTTTGGTTCGGGAAAGAAAAAGATTTACTGTTTGGACTGCAAGACAGGTGAGCCCTTCTGGGAGTTTAAGACGGAAGCCAGTGAGTTAATGGAAGAACATGCAGAAGGAGACAGAATAATCTCAACGCTGAGTGTCGCTTCCGGCAAGGTGTACTTCGGATCGTGGAACAACAAAGTTTACTGCCTCGACGCGAACTCGGGAACAGAGGAATGGACCTTCCCGACAGGAGGTACGGTAATCTCATCACCAGCAATATCCGACGGTATAGTGCATATAGGCTGCCTAGACGGTCGTTTTTACTGCCTTGAAGCTACTAACGGAAATCTTCTCGGTGGTTTCGAAACGGGAAATGTCATCGGGGCGCCGGCCATATCAAATAGCTATGTATTTGTCCCCGGAAGCTCAAAGCTTTACTGCCTCGGAGAAAAGGGGGGATCCGCAAGCACCGAGAAAAAAGAAACACAACCTGCGGAAAAACATGGGGACCAAGAGAAAAAGAATAATAAGATATACTATATCATCGCGGCAGTCATCGGTATCGTTCTGTTAATAGCAGTAGGGATGAAGCGCAGGTAGAACTATGATTCCCTACCTTTTTTAATTTTTTTCATGCCCTTCTCCGTTATTTCAAAGGGAACCCAGCTTGTTATATGAGATGTTCCCTTCATCTTTCGTATTCTCAGCTCTTTAAGTAAAACACTTTTTTTCATTACCTCCGGATTGTACCTGAGGTCTATCAGGCCGTCCATGATGTAATCAAATGTGTCCACAACGTTGCTGTACATTTTCAGTCCGTAATGAACAGATGTCATGAACGTAATGCCCCGCTCCTTAGGTCCTTTAGCCCTCCAATCTTTGAGTGTATCCACCAGCTCAGGTACATTGGAGATGGTCATCAACTCCGTTAATGAGTCCAAAATAACGATTCCTTTTTCCTGCATATCAAGATCGTCTATCATATCAAAGAGAACGTCGGTCAGCAAGTCGAGGTTTGAAGGATGTGTCATTGTTTTAATAGAGTTTGAGGAGCTTCTTTTTTCCATTCTGAATGAGTAGCAGTCCAAAAATTTGAAGTTGGCGAATGTTGTGAGGTCCCATCCAAAGTTCTTCGTATGTTCCAGTATAGATCTCGGTACATCCTCAAAACAGACAAAAATTCCCGGTTCGCTCATTTTCAGTCGTTTATACAGAATTTCATACAAAATAACAGATTTTCCCGTTCCCCCTTCCCCAAAAAGACCAATAAAGTTATCCTTTGGCATTCCTTCCGGAAGAAGACTGTCAAGAAGCTCTATTCCTGTTTTTACATTTTTCATTGTCTGTACTCTCTTTTCACTTATAAAAAGGTTTTTCTATGAAAACTTTATAATGATTTCTGCTGATATTGTGTTATGAAAACCATTGACCTTCCGGACCCGCATTTTGAAGGTGAGATAGATGAGATCCTCTACGGGAGGCGTTCAATCAGGAAATTCTCGGAAGAGCCGCTGGAGACCTCAGATGTCTCGGCGATACTCTGGGCAGGTATGGGGAACGCCCAGTTCAGGAGAACAGTCCCCTCCGCAGGTGCGTGTTATCCGCTGGAACTCTACGCAGTTATAGGAGATGCCGCAAAAATAGAGACGGGCTTTTACCATTATGATTATATTGAACACAGACTGGAGCTTATTAATGACGAAGACCCGCGGGAAGAGCTTTGCAGTGCATCCTTAGACCAGAAATTCATAGAAACAGCGCCTTTGGACATAGTTATAGCCGCGGATTTTGAAAGGACAACCATGCGGTATGGCAAAAGAGGAAGACGGTATGTACAGATGGAGGTGGGGCATGTGGGACAGAACATATACCTTGCCGCTGAAACACTAGGTCTGGGAACCGTAGCTGTCGGAGCCTTTGATGACGAAAGGGTAAAGGAAGCCTTAGAGCTACTCCTTGATCCGCTCTATATCATGCCCATCGGACATAAAGATTTAAATATTCTGAACAGATAGGAGATCCATGAACGAAGAGATAAAACAGTATATCTATGCCGCACTCCTGATCGGTATTATTGCGAGTTCCTACCTTGTCTATACCTGGTACGCCAAAGAAGAGAAGGTGGAGATACTTATAGAGGAAATTCCTGAGGGGATGCTGGTAGGAGAGAAAGGATCAGTAACGTTTACGGTAAAAAATAATACAGAGGAGAGTAAGGCGTGTAGTATAGAGTTCGAGTCTGAGTACCTCGAAACAAATGCCACATTTGAAGAAGAACTATGCTCCGGTGGTACCAGTAGTTTTACGGTAGAATTGAGTGCAAAAAGAATAGATACTACCTCCAAAAAAGTAGATCTTACGATAGTTGCACAAGCAGGGGGAAAGAAATACACAAAGAACGTAAAGATTACGATAAAGAAACCAGAGGTTTTCATAGGGTCAGTAAAACCTAATGAGCTAAAGGTCAAGGTCAAATCCACAGAGTATATCTCCGTAAAAATAAAAAACAAAGAGAAATCTGGGCTTAAAGACTTAAAAATAAAAATTACATCGGCCTATGAACATTACTTCGTGGAACGGACGGGAATTGAAAAGATCGATACTGCGTATATCTACAACATAGATGAGACCCTGCTGTACAATGAGGAGATAACAAAGACATTTTACATAACAAGCGATCTCCCTCCGGGCATCACAAGTGGAAATTATCAGGCCCATGTCCAACTCCTCTGGAAGAACTTTTTGATAGATGAAAAAGAAATCAGGTTCGAGGTGAACTCTACGGAGTCCTAACCCTGTAGAGGATATATAAAAAGCTGAGGAAAAATATAAGAAGAACCTCAAAGTCCACAAGGCCTGTTTCTATTCCTATTATGGTATAACTGAGAAGTATGGAGTAAACAGCAATGAAAATGGCCTTTTCTCTTCCCTCTGTTTTATTTATAAAAGTATATGCTCTTTTTAAAAGGAATCCCAGAAAAAACATTCCAACAAATACGCCCATAATGCCAAAATCAATGACAAGGGGACCAAGTATCGTAGAGGTTATGGAGACTCCCTCAGCGCCGACGAATATACCTATATACCTCCGTGGTGAGTAGGCAACACCCGGCATCAGCCCCGCTAATGGAGGATAGGAGGCTATGTGGACAAATCCATGGGTGAATCCCTTTGTCCCGCCCAGCTCCGCAAGAATATCGTATGAGGATAGAGTAAGACCCACTCTGTATCTGACTGCCTCTATAACTGATATCTCTGTATGTAAAATAATATTCCGCAGGGCAGTCATTCCTATTAATCCCAGCGTCCCTATCCCGCCAAGCACCGTTAATTCCTCAAGAGTTACCAACTCTGTGAATACGGATGCAATCAGGACCCCTATGATAATCAACGCTATTTGTGTTCTGTATCCAAGAAACCCCATCGTTACCAGTGCAAACACGGCAAACAGTAACGTGACAGTTCTTGCCTTTTTTTTCTCCATCTCCATGCCTACAAGAGAAATAAGAAGGATACATCCGAGGGGGAGGAGATGTGCAGCCATAGTATACCAGTGATTAAGCCCCCCTCTACCCAAGGGATCGAGAAGGGGAATACCTCCATAGGCTATAAGATCGAGTATCCAGTAAAGCGTGCCGATAAAAATAAGGAGGAGGGCAATATTCCGGATATTCCCCGTAAGTATCTCATTAAGCCTTCCTTCCCCCCCTATAACGAGTATCATTAGAAGGTAGTAGGCAAGGAGAAATATCCAGAAGCTCAGAATGAATGGAACTATGGAGGGGTACTGGCTGAAGGGCAGCAGCAAGGCAAAAAGAACTAAAAAACTCTTTATTTTTTTTATATGGTACCTTTCATTATTTCTTAAGGTCAGTGCCATCAACGTCAGTGAGAAAAACATATATGGGGCTGAAATCGCCCAGTATCCTAATTGGAAAAAAACAAGAAGTGAAAGTACGAAGGATGCCAGATATAATTCAAAACAGTATTTTTTTCCGGTGAGAGAGAGTAGAAAGAATGGAATAAATCCCAACTTAGAAAATAAACTCCAGTCGTAGTACATGAAACCTGCGCAGATAAGAAAAATTGCTAAAAGAGGAAAAAAGAATTTTTCTGATATACGTATACTCTTGAACCTAA
Source organism: Methanobacteriota archaeon (assembly GCA_034659995.1). Classification (GTDB taxonomy): domain Archaea; phylum Methanobacteriota_B; class Thermococci; order Methanofastidiosales; family B48-G16; genus JAYEIH01. The sequence goes on along the minus strand of JAYEIH010000037.1, from coordinate 10,546 downwards.
CTTTCGTTCCTAAAAAAAAGCCTAACAATCCCAAAAATATAGTGGCTGTACCGTAAAGGGAGATAGGCGCATCGGAAAGTCCCAGAAAGACAATAAAGATCACAATGAATATGGAAGGATGGAAATACCTTGGAGAAACACTTTTCTCTCCTGCGGAAGGTAGTTTCGGGAGTCTTTTGAGGCATGAAAAAAAGAGAGATCCGAGGGTGGCAAAGGCACTTTTTTTATAGGACTCATGTATATTCTCAGCCGCTCTTTCAAATAATTCTTCGATCATCTCACAACCTTATATGTATGGAGTCTTCATAGATACCTGGGTTATCATCATCTTTTCGTTTTATTTCGTATTTCTCCAGTTCTTTTATCTCCTTCTTGGTCCTTACAATTACCCAGAAATCACCTGTGTATATTCTTTCTGGCCGTATTATACTATCAAGATTTTTCAGCTCTTTAATGCTGAACTGTTTTAGTGTAAGCATATTGTCGTCAAAACTGACACTCTTGCAGTATAGTATATCCTCCAGTTCCTCATTATAGTCACCCGCAGGCGTGACGGTAAACGTTCCTGAGATCGCTATATCATATATTCCTTTGAACTCCATAAAATCCGAAGTGGTCTTAACATGGGCATATATGGCTTCAAAGCTCTTTTCTTCTATAGGTTTTGCCCTGTAAAATACGGTTGATTTATTTTTAATGGTCATTTTGATTGATTTGACAGAAACATCCTCTTTATATCCCATCACACCACCCACAGTGTACATTTCACCCTCATAGCTTTTGAAAACAAAGTAACCTTTTCCCGTCTCTGTAACAAAGCCTGTATCTTCAAACTCCGAATCATCCATATTGAGCCTTCCAACTATCGTTACCTCATAGAGAAATCCTTTGCTTGTATAGTTTTCAAAGTCTTTGATGGCCTTGAAAATCTGAGAACCTGAGTATTCCAGGGTTTCTTTCTGTTCATACTCTCTGTACTTCGAGAAATACGAAAAAAGGGAGATTAAAACTAAAAGAATTATTAAAAAATCCAAAAATTTTATTCGCATCAACTTCCTCCTAATATCTGGCGCAAGCCCATGCAGTACTTCTCTATATCCTCGTAATTTGCAACTTCTAAGTACAGGAACCCTTCTCGAGGTATGTAGATCCCATCCTCTTCAGCATTATCCACTGCAGTCCTTACACAGTAAACAGGAGAATCTTCGTTTCCCATTATCTCCATATGCAGCATGAACTTATCCAGCAGGGTGAGATCAGCAATAACAAGGGTATTTCCCGTGGGATTAACCATCTCGGGCCTGAGTCTCCCGCACATTTCAGATATGTATCCCAGCCCTTTTGCGAGCTTACTATTTTCCTTCCCTTTTTCCTCCCACGGCGTGTGGAAAAGATACAATCGTTCTGCATCTGTATTTACAAGGGGCGATCTGATAACACTGAATATCATATTCGGACTCTGGCTGAGAGCCCCCTGATTTACAGCAGAAAAAACAGACAGGTTAAATTCTTCACCCTGAAAACCGAAGGGTATTTCAATTTCATAGGGATCCGTAGAAAGATCATACACATGTTCAGAGGCGTAGGTAAACAATTTTTTGAGCTCTTCGGTGCTCTGCGCCTTGATAACAAACACATTTTCTCTTACAACACTTATGGAAAGATCGCCTTCTTCCACAAGCACAATAGGATTATCCGACGTGCCCTTTCCGTGAAGGAAAATCATGAACTTATCAAAAAATCCGAGTTTTTGAGGATGAATATTATAATCCACAGTTTTCAGATACTCTACCATCAGTTCATTTTCTGCGTAATAAAGGGTTATCTCCTCAATATTCCCTACAAGTACTTCCATATCATTATATGAACCCCCATACCCTTTTATAGGGAGCGAGAGATCACCAAACTCATAATTGGTTATCGTTGGGCTCCCGGATGTTCTAAAAGCTGCATTTGACCCATAGAACAGTACACCCAAAATTACTATCAGAACGGCAGAGGCACCAATTAGTATGTATCTTTTTTTATCCATTGCAACACCAAAGAGAGGATAAGATACTATCTTTTTAAGTTTTATGTTTGGGAGGATTTTAAAAAAAATAAAGAAGAGGCATTATAACGCTATCATGGTCGATGTCATCTCTATATCGTCTATTCCTCTTATTCTATCAGTTATGAAAGCATCTAACTTCTTTAAATCATCTAGTTCTAATTTTACGACGAGATCATACTCGCCATAGACAACATAGGCTTCTTTTACCTCTTCAAACCCTTTTAGTTTCTTCTGGACGTCCTTTTCTTTTCCTACATCAGTTACGCAGAGAATATATGCCACAGTCATGATATCACAATATACGATCAGTTCTCAAAGTATTTAAATTTTTTGCATGACTATTTTCTGAAGACGAGCCATCCAAACTCTGTTTTTATCAATGCGTACTCTCCTTTTATCCTCTCACCGTAAATCTCAATAACTATTGTATCCTTTTCCCATTTTTTCTCCTCGTAGTATCCTTTGTCCCAGATCTCCACCTCTCCTGCCCCGTACCCCTCCTCTATAATTCCTTCAAAGCTGCCGTAGCTCAGAGAGTGATCATCTACAGGAATCGCCAGCCGCTTAACTCCTTTTTTCTCGGGAATCCCTTTTGGGACCGCCCAACTCTTTAAAACACCTCCCTTCTCCAGCCGAAGATCATAGTGGAGCGTAGTAGCATCATGTTTCTGGACAACGTAGGCTTTTTTCATAGGAAAGAATAGGGAGTAGGAAATAAAAAGGGTTTCTCCGTAAAAGATATAAGAACATCCATAATATTGTTTTAAAAGTGTAACGGTGAAAAAGATGAAGCGACGATGGATAGCTCTGCTGGTGCTCGTGGGATGGACCTGTTCTATAGCGCTCCCGCCGATAACAGCCGCACAGGAGGTGGTCTTTTACGACGAGAATCTGGAAAGTGCAATCCGTGCGGAACTCAAAAAAGCGGAGGGAGAAAAAATCTACAGAGAAGCGCTGGCGAAGATGAGGGAATTAGATCTATCAAATAGGGGTATTGAAAGCATAGAGGGTCTGGAAAACTGCAAAAATCTCTATAATTTAAATCTCAGTAACAATAATATCAAAAGCATCACGCCCCTTTCTACCCTTAAATCCTTGAGGGTACTGGATCTCAGTGGGAACGAGATCACTGATATATCTCCTCTTTCTCCGCTTACAAATCTGGAATTTCTATATCTCGGCGGAAACGGTATTTCCAATATAGAACCCCTCTCCACTCTCAAAAACCTTAGGGGGCTGTATCTCGTCTATAATACTATCGGCAGTATACGCCCTCTCTCTGAGTTGACAAAGTTAACAGAACTCGATCTGGCAAAAAATAAGGTTACTGATATATTGCCTCTCATGAAGCTAACGGAGCTCAGGGAATTATACCTCGGCAGAAATGATATCTCCAGTATCTTTCCTATTTCCTGCCTTGTGGAGCTTACAAAGCTCGATCTGAGTAACAATGAGATCCGGAGTATTGCTCCCTTGTCCAGCCTAAAAAATATTCAGTGCCTAAACATTCGACAAAATGAGATCAGGGATATAACGCCGATAAAGAAAATGACAGAGATGGGGGAAGGGAAAGAAAAACAGACGGGTCTCGAACTGGATCTCTCCGACAACTTAATCTCTGATATCGATCCGCTAACGCTGAATCCCGGCATAGATGAAGATGATACCATCAATATAAGCAATAACCCCCTCAACTCCAAATCCATCGAACGCTATATCCCCGTGCTTCAGGAAAGAGGTGTTAAACTTATATGGAGGCCGATAAAAAATGATACCCCCGCGGAGGAACGGAGAACAGATATAATCCTTCTGGTACTTGCATTAACAATATTTCCCGTACTGTACTATCTGTCAAAGAGAAATGGAATGCGAAATAAGTCTTCAAAGTTGAAAAAACTGTTAAACGAAAGAAAAAGACTGCAAAACGTTTTAAATGGCTTGGAATCTCAAAAAGAAGAGCTTATGGTAAAAAAAGTATCTGAAGAGAGGTACAATGAGCTCTACAACAAGGCACTCAGTAAACTCGAGGAAATAGAGTGGTTAATCGAGGAGAAAGAAAACCAATCATGAGATGACAAGGTTTCTTTTCAAAAAAGTTTAAATATACGAAAATATGAGATGTACCATGAGATATGAGAAAGGAGCAAAAATTGTGTTTTGTCTGTGGGGGATACTCCTTCTTCTTTCCATTATATCGTATGCCTCTTATCTACTGGGCATCGGTGTTTCCGACGATACGGCACATATCTTCGATGCGTTGGTACTCCAATGGGTGATTAGAGATATTGTACTTCTCGGCCTCATCATTTTGGGATATAAAGGAAAAGAATGGGCATACTATGGGTTCATGATCTTTTTAGGATGCACATCTATGTGGGCTTTGCTCACCGTTGGAAATGAAGTCGTAGAACTTCTCTATGGTGAAAGAATGGATACATTAACGTATGTGGCACGCTTTGTAATGCCTTCGCTTAGCGCACTTCTGAGAGGCGTCTCTCTTTACGCTCTATACAAATACAAGAAAAAAGAAATACTAAGTATAATCAAAGACTCTCAGAAGACTGCAAAACTCATTTTTCCATTATGGGGTGTATTTGCCATTATAAAAATCATTGGAAGCCTCGGATACATCTATCGCCTCCCTGAACATACAATTCTATTTGAAAATGAATTTCATCTCAACGTATTTTTACTCATTGTATACAGTCTCATCCTTGGTTTTGCTGTACTGGAGTATGAGGGAAAACGATGGACTTATAAGGGGTTCATGATCTCACTGGGCTGCGGCTTGGTGGGCAATTTGTGGAAAATAGCTTACAGGTACCATGGGCTGACCGATCTCCGATGTACATTATCGCCCGAAGTAGAAACGGTGGCTATCTTCACCATTTCACTCTATATCCTCTACAAAAATCCGGAGATTAACGATGTTTTCGGCGCTGAACCATCCGATTAGGCGAAGAATCATTGAGCTGCTGGCGCGGGAGCATATGCAGTACACCCATATACTGGAGGAACTCGATCTCAGTACGGGAAAGCTCAACTTTCATCTAAAAAAACTTGAAGGGCTGATAACAAAAAATGAAAAAGGAGCTTACAGGCTCACAGAGGAAGGACTGAGGGCCTTCTCCATACTGCGGCAGGTGCCCCGAAAAAAATAGAGGAAGCCTCTGCAACAAAGAGATTAGCTGCGTATCTTCTCGATATCGCTGCTGTAACGGGGGCCAGTGTTTCATACTTCGCAGTTTCCATCGCATTTCCGGTATATACGCCGGTAAAATTTGCCATCACGCCGTCGTACATACTAACAATTTTGTTGACACTCTGGGTATATCTAACCATCTTTGAGAATGAAGGAGGACAAACACTTGGAAAGATCGTGCTCGATATAAAAGTTGTAGGTAATATAACCCTTCAGAAATCTGCAATCCGAAACTTCCCAAAGGCATTCATCCTTCCCCTTATCATTGACATCATTCTTGGAAAAAGGCATAACTCCTTGCGATTCATAGACCGATACACAAAAATAACAGTTATAGAGCTTTAAAATCCTATAAACTCTCCACAAAGTACTTTGGAGGAATTATTCCATTTTCCAGTTCCACACCCTCTTTGTAGAGTATCCTCTCTTTCAGATCCGTGCCCCCACTATAGTTCCCCAGCTTTCCATCCGTTCGAACAACTCTGTGGCATGGGATCAGAAGGGGGACATCATTCTTTTTCATTGCGTTGCCTACAGCTCTGTACGCCTTTGAATTAAGAGCCTCAGCTACCTGTTTGTACGATGCCACCTTTCCCTTTGGAATCTTCGTCACATGGCTGTAAACTTTTTTTTCAAATGAGCTACCTTTGAAAATAAAGGGATACTCAAAGGATAATCCATACTGTATCCAGCTATTGGCCTTTCGTGCAAGATTATCCGCTTTTTCCGATCTTTTGTAGCTCTTTCTTATCTTTTTCTTGATATTTTCCAGGTGCTCCGGGAGCACTATCTTAAATATCTTGGTATGCATCATCACGCAAGAATACTGCCCCTCCCTTTTGCCCCATTTGACCCTATCAAGTCCATAATACATGCGCAGTTCACTCTTCGTTCAGAAGAACCCCGTTAACAACACCATCTTGCCCTGGTCTTGATGTTATCCTGGCTTTTCCTATTTCTGTCTCTATAATCGCTCCTTTTGTAAGAATGTTCGTTCTTGTAAACTGTTCATTTGCGGGGTTTTTCTCTACACTTAGGATTTTTGTTCTTTTTATGCCCTCAGAAGTGCTTATATTGGCATTATTTATAGATTTAAGCTTTATTTTATTTTTTCCTCCTCTAATTGTAACTTTTTTCCTTTTTTCTTTTCCTATTCTCGTTAGTATGGGGTTCCTACCCATCTCGTACATTCTTTTACCTTTATACACTCTATATTTTCCACCAGATTTCTTTCTTTTTGATCTGCCTTGATAAATACCCATGATCTCACCAGTTTAATAAAATCGAAAATTGTTTATAAAGCTTTCCATAGAAATAATAGTATGGAACATTATTTTTCAGAAAGGCAAAAAACGGGCCATGAAAGATTAAAAATTCAGGAGAACATACGAGGAACAAAATTCAATTTTTTAACAGATAAAGGAGTTTTTTCAAGAAAAGGAATAGATAACGGAACTAAACTCCTCACAGAGTCTATAGAACTGAATGAGGAAGATACCGTTCTTGATATAGGATGCGGGTATGGTGTTATAGGTATTGTACTCTCCAGGAACGCAAAGAAGGTATATATGGTTGAGATAAATAGAAGAGCTGTACACCTGGCGAGAAAAAACGCAAAGTTGAATGAGTGTTGTAATACGGATATAAAAAAAGGAGATTTTTTTGAGACTAAGCTAAAGAATTTCGATCTTGTCGTTACAAATCCTCCGCTGAGAATGGGGAAGGAGTATGTTTTTAAGATCATAGAACGAGTTCTTGAGATACTGAATGAGAAGGGAAGATTTTATACCGTTGTACGGACAAAACAAGGTGCTAAAAGTTACAGAAAAAAAATCAAAAGGGTTTTTGGAAACTGTGAAACGGTAAACAAAGGAAGTGGATACAGAGTTTTTAAAGGGGTAAAATGTTAGGGTTAAAGGTTGAAAAAAAGAAAGGTGAGAAAACAAGAAAACGTCTCATGAAAAACGGAACCCTTGTCAGAGGATACAGAATAAAACACCACGGAGAGTTCCTCATTTTTCCGGTGGATACAAGGGTAAGGGGGAAGATCGTGGAGACGGAGTTTGAGCCACTGAAAAAAAGAGAATCGGTGGAGGGCACCTTTGATGTCATCGGAAGTATCGCCATTGTTGAAGATGAGAACACTACCGTTCTCAGAAGAAAGAACATCAGATCTATCTATAAAAAAGAAACAAAGATACGCGGAACATACAGAACAAGGGCATACAGCCATTTGGCTGGCGAGAAAAAAACCGAGACGGTACACAGGGAGTATGGATGCAGATACCTGCTCGATATCACGAAGGTATACTTCAATCCCAGGCTTGCAACGGAGCGGTACAGGGTGACCACAATGGTTAAGAGTGGTGAGAGAGTACTCGATATGTTTGCAGGTGTTGGGCCTTTCTCCATTCTGATAGCAAAAGAAAAGAATGTTGAGGTCCACAGCGTTGATATAAACCCCGATGCCGTTTACTATCTCAAAAAGAATATCGAACTGAATAAGGTCTCCACTGTTCTTCCGCACTGCGGTGACTGCAGAGAGGTCGTAAAAAAGCTCCCCAAATTCGATAGAATCATCATGAATCTTCCAAAAAGTTCCCTTGAGTTTATGGATACGGCTTTAAGCGTAAGAAAGAAGCAGGGCACAATACATCTCTACTCAATAGAAACTGAAGAGGAAATACCATACAATATCATCCAAAAACAAAGGGTAAAATCATATGCACCTGGAAAATATGTCTGGAGGTACGATATCAGACCTTAATCATTTTCCATTTACCCATTCTAAATCGCATATAAATAAGCGCTCCTCTCACTGCCGTTTCAAAACTCATGGCGATCCAGGCCCCTGTCAGACCGAGCCCCATTGTTACGCCAAGAAAGTATGCCATCGGTATTCTTACAAGCCACAGGGATGCCGCTGTAATTATCATAGGAGATCTCGTATCCCCTGCGCCCCGCAGACTTCCGGCAAGAACGAATAACGTGCCAAGCATCGGTTCGGTGACCGCGATTATCATAAGACACGGAACTGCCTTGGATATGACCCCTGGCTCAGTTGTAAATATCTTTGCAAAGTACTCGGGAAAAACAAAAAATAGTATGCCCATAAAACTCATTATCAGCACCGAAAGTTTTAATGACTCGTATGCACATCTTTCCGCTCTTTTCGGTTTTTTAGCCCCGAGATTCTGTCCGACAAGTGTGGTGGCAGCGATAGCAAAGCCGAATCCTGGCATAAAGGAAAAGCTCTCGGACCGTATGGCTACCTGGTGGGCTGCCACGGCAATGGTACCAAAGGAAACGACGATAGCTGTGTAAGCGATTCCGCCTGTCGAGTTGATTATCCTCTCTGTAGATGCGGGAAGTCCTACCTTTACGATCTTCCTTACAACTGAAAAATCAAGCTCGGGACGGAGCTGCAGCTTAAACCCCTTGATGCCCGTAAGCAAAAGATACAATCCTACGACTGTTCCCAAAGATCGGGAGATTACAGTGCCCATTGCAGCCCCTCGCACACCGAAAAAGGGAACCTTCCAGATGCCAAAGATAAGAAAATAATTGAGAATGACATTCATCAAATTAATAAATCCCATAATATACATGGGTGTCTTTGTGTCTCCCGCACCACGAAATATTGCATTTATTGCAAAGGTGATAAAGACGGTAAACATTCCCGCAAACATCAACTGAAGGTAATCGTACCCCAAGGAAACCACGGTGGGCGTTGCTCCGAGAAATCTAAGAAAACTATCACCATAGAGAACACCAACGGCGCCGACAGCAAGGGAGAGAATGGCTCCAAAAATAAGTGACTGTTCCCCCACAGCAACGGCCTTTTCCTTCTCCTTTGCACCAATATAACGAGCTATCAGTGCAGTAGTTCCCACGCTCAGTCCTGAGATCAATCCCTGGAAAACAAAGACGAGTTGGCGTCCAAGACCTACAGCGGCGAGCTCGTCGGCACCGAGCCTTCCGACCATGGCGATATCAGCGATCCCCACAATCATCTGAAGGATCATCGTTACCACAGCGGGCCATGCCAGATGGAAAACACTCTTTTTTATATTTCCAGAGGTCAAGTCTTGCATAGGTGTACAGGGATACTCCCATTTTTAAGTCTTGTGTTTTCCCGTATATGGTATAACTTTCTGAAAGTAGGACCGTATGTATTGTAGCTGTTTCTTGAACCATGAACGCTTGACCATTACCAACAATGCTCTCCTCCCCAGTTCCCCTGCCTTTCCCGTAATCTCTCCTCAAAAATGTCAAAAGATTGGATCGTTTTCCTGAGAGGTCACTACACACTACCATCGCTTTTTCATTCGTTGCACCGTGGAGTTTTTTAGGGATACCGTCAAACTCTTTCTTTACCTCTCCATGTTCCGGAAACTCCTTCATAAGCCCTGATGCATAATCCTCCCAGAGTTTTTTGGTATTTTCGCAGGGTGATAGATCTACAGACTCACAAAAAGCATCTCCGTACATAGTGATCGCCTCCGGACGGGGGTTAAATGCGTTGCCGAGGACGATCATTACCTGCGTATCGTACCAGTACGTTTTATAGTAACGCTTCAGGCTTTGGAGTGGAATCCGGAAGAATACACTCGGCCGATGAGTATAGTGAATAACATAATGCTCAGTCGCATACGCTTCATCGTGTCCAGAATTATAAAGAAAGATCGTAGGCGGGAGATCCTTTATTTCTTCGGAGCTATGAGCAATGTCGGGTATTCTGGATTTCATCTCCTCTTGGGACTTTTCATTTATACTCCAGTTCTCAAAAAGAGATGTCGCATATATAACTCGGTATCTTTAAATATTTTCTGGGTTCATATTTATTCTAAAAAATAATGTCTACTCCACCGCGTAGTACTGCTGATACTCTGAGTAGTTCAGAAGGCTTATATTAGCTTATCTTTTTATGGTATCACCACTCCTCTCTCAAAATTTTTATACACGAGACGACAGCAATGCCTATAGCGACAGCTCCAATAAATCCCTTAACAAAAACTCCGAAATCTCCACTGCGCATCACAAATGCGTGATAAAATATCCATGTTTCAATAATTACCCCGAATATTAATCCAAAGTAGATTTGAAACCTTTTATTTTTCCATACCCTCTTTATAACTCCGTCTTTGGGAGATGGTTCCTTCTCCTCCCATTGCCCACAGTACGAATCTTCCACGCATAGCTGTGAATCCACCATTCATGATCCAGTTTTCCTATGATACGATCGTTTTCATCTACAGAAGTATAAATGGTATGATTTGAGCAATTCTCGC
>JAYEIH010000036.1:0-4040 GCA_034659995.1 Methanobacteriota archaeon | reverse complement strand
ACAGATGCCGAGATCATACTGAGATCTCCCGATGCTCATCCGACTGAAGGTATCTCTGTATTTTTGTATTCGGATTACGAAGGATCCGATATAATTATTAAGGACAGGGACGAGGCAGTCTATACGTACTTTGTGGCTTCTGGAGGCACCTACACCTTTAGTGAGCTAAAAGTGAGAGTTATTGCAGATAAAAATCTTGTATCGGGACTTATAAAAGATTTTGATATGAGTTTGCAGCTTTTGAAGGAGATGAGCGAATGAATCTTATAAAGATAGGGATAACAGGGTTAGATGAGATGTTGAACGGTGGAATTCCTCGAGGAAGAACAATTTTACTTACAGGTTCTACGGGAACGGGAAAAAGTACTCTGGGGACCGAGTTCCTGGTGAAAGGAATAGAAAACTCTGAAAATGGCGTTCTTGTAAGTCTTGAGGAGGATTTAGAGGATCTACATGAGGACTATCTGAACTTTGGATGGGATTTAAAAGAACTTGAAGAGGAAGAAAAACTTAAGGTGATAACCCCTCCAATGCCCCTAAAGATAGGAGAAATGGATATTGAGATAGATAACCTTATAAATACGATTCAAAAGGCTGTTTCAGACATAAATGCTCAAAGAATAGTAATAGATTCTCTTTCTGTGCTTACTGCAGGTATAAAAGAAAAAGAACAGAGAAAAAAAATTTTAAAACTCTCAACCTTGCTAAGGGAGTTGGAATGCACCTCCATGGTGATTTCTGAAGTTACAGAGGCAGAAGAGGAGAACTCTGACTATGGAGTCAGTGGATACGTCTTTCAGGGTATTATCTCGCTGTACTACAAGAAAAAGGGCGCATCACGTGTTAGAGGCATAGAGATCAGAAAGATGAGGGGTCTTGAGCATTCTACGAAAACAAAGACAATGGAGCTTACACCAGAAGGTTTAAAAGTATACTCGGAAGATTTCATCATATGAACCTTCGGTATATTTCAGTTCTGGAAGGAGATGGTGCCTACCAGATGGCTGTGGATGAGGCTATCATGCATTCAGTGAGCAAAGGTAAAGGAGAGAATACCTTTAGGCTGTATAGGTTTAAGCCCTCATGTATATCCATTGGTTATTTTCAATCTGCCGATCAAGAGGTTGATCTCGGTCGTTGCAGGGAGCATGGTATCGAATGTGTACGAAGGATAACAGGTGGCGGAGCTGTTTTCCATGACTATATGGGGGAGATCACATACTCCATAGTTCTGAAGGAGGAGAATTTCAGATATGGTGTAGAAGAAAGTTATGAAAAGATCTGTTCCTGTCTTGTGAAAGCTCTTGAGTACTTTGGTTTGAAGGGACGGTTTTCACCGATAAATGACGTTCTTGCAGAAGGGAAAAAGATATCCGGTTCTGCGCAGACGCGAAAAAAAGGGGTCATCCTGCAGCACGGCACGTTTATGTACGCAACGGATCTGGCCGTTCTCTTCTCGGTACTGAAGATATCCAATGAGAAAATAAGAGACAAGATGCTTGAGAATGCTGAGCAGAGGGTGATAACACTGAAAAAAGCTTTAAACAGAAAAGCATCTGAAAAAGAAGTTATAAAGGCGTTGGAGGCAGGATTTGCCTCACAGTTCGATCTTGAGAAAGGAGTAATAAACGAGTACGAAAAAACACTGCTTCCCGAGCTTCAGAAGAAGTATGCGAGTGAGGAGTGGCTCTTTAGGAGGTAAAACCAACGAAAAGTTTTTATAGATTCACTATACGCTTTTCACATGAAGAATTTGAATAAATTACCTATAAAAATATTCTCTCTTATTTTATGTCTATTGTTGGTAACTCTGGGCTGTATAACTGAGCCAGAAACTGAAGAGAAAGGTCTGTTAAGCATAGGAGAAGAAAATTACTATGCTCATATCATATCAGGCAAGACTGTGGGGTATACTCGTTATAAAGTAACGAAAACCCAGTACGAGAAAGAAGATGTATTTGTTATAAAGTCAAAGACACTGCTCACTATTGTGCCATGGAAGATGAGTTATGGAACAACAGAGTACTATACAAAGGATCTCAGCCCTAGATACTATGAAGCTTCCATATCTCTCGGAGAAAGGGAGTCCGGGATAGAGTGCTGTTTTGAAGAAGGGAAAGTAAAGGAAACGATTGAGTCCTCCGAGGGTTCGACGGAAAAGGAGATCTCCATAGGGAAAAATATGTATCTCTTGGACAGCAATGTGTTTCAGCACTATGTTTTCCTCTTTAGAAGAATTCGTCCAGAAGAAACTAAAAATGTGACTGTATCAGTTTTTAATCCCCAACAGATGCAGAGCTCCGATATTACCATTGAGTTCAAAAAGGAAGCGTCTGTGCTGGGGCGGTCCTGTATCTATGCAGAGGCAACTATTTTCCAGCAGAAACATAAGTTCTGGGTAACAGAGAAAGGAGAGCTTTTGGCCCTTGAAATTCCCTCGCAGAACTTTAGAATGGAACTTTCAGATGCGAGTATAACGGAAAAAATGGAGAGTGTCGATCTCATAGAACTCCTGAGTGCCCCCTCCAATGTCGCATTTGATGATCCAAGGCTTGTGACCCACCTGAAAATTGAGTTGAGCGCGGAAATTGCAGTAGAAACCGTGGACAAGGATTTTCTATCCACAGATTATCAGAACTTCTCAGGTACCACAACCAATACAACTATCGACGGTGTTTTTGAGATCCGTACAGAAAAATTTTCAGGTGCAGGTGATCTTTATCCTCTTTCAGATCCTCAAGAGTATCTTGCTCCGGAAAAGAATATAGAGTCAGACGATCCTGCAATAAAAGCGAAGGCCGAGGAAATAGCAGAGGGCTGCAAAAACTCATGGGAGGCCTCCCGGAAGATTGCCAAATGGGTCTTTGAGAATATAAGTTATAAGATAACAGGGGAAGGTGCAAAGAGAACTCTTGAAACAGGAGAAGGCGACTGCGGGCCCCACGCCTATCTCACCGTGGCGATGCTCCGAAGCATTGGTATACCTTCACGGATCGTGGGAGGAGTAATATACGACAGAGCCGGAGGAAACCCCATCTTTGGACAGCACTACTGGACTGAGGTGTTTATGGATGGAGAGTGGATACCCTTTGACTCCACCGTTGGAGAGTACGGTTATGTGGATGCCACCCATATAAGGCTCTTTCAGCTTGGAGGTATCCGGAGTCTGGAGGTAGAGGTTCTGGACTATACGCAAAAAGAACCTGAAATAGAGATGAAGAGAAGAGAGACCTCTCTAAAAACTGGGGAGTACTATCAGTATAGATTTGCAATAAACGATACGGAGTTCGGTCACGCCGATTACAGAGCCAAGAGGAAAGAAAATTATGAAGGTCAGGAGGCTTTCTTTGTTAAACTCTCTCTTGATCAGGACCTTACCAAGCTTGGCATATCAAAAAAACTCGAGTTGAATGCCGATCTTTATATGACAGAGGATGTCGTACCGCTCTTTTACAGTGTGAACGCACTGGTAAATGAGGAGGAACAGACAGTCGAGTGTGAGTTCTCAGAGGGCAAAGCTTATGACACCGTTACCGTAGGTGAAGAGATTGATGAGAGGGAGATAGCTCTTGAGGAAGATACGTATATAATGGGAAACAACATGATAGGTCTCTGGGCGTTGATGTACAGATCTCTGGAGCTTAAAGAAGGAGAGAGCTACAAAATTTCTGTATTTTTTCCGTCAAGATTTATGAAGATGATGGTAGAGATCGAGGTGACAGGCACCGATATTATTGAGGTGGCGGGAGAGTCCTACGATTGTTTTGTCTGCAACGTTCCGCTTTTCAAGGAGATAGATTACGTTACAGAGGACGGAGTTCTGGTAAAAATTGATATTCCTTCACAGGATGCCGTTATCGAGCTGGTGGAGTTAGAGTCTTAAAATCATTCTTTTTCCATTGCTCTTTTTAAGGCAGCCCTCGCCAGCAGCCGTGTAGAATCTAGGATTGGCAACGGCGAGCTTTCTTTCGTTACGAGCAGCGGTATCTCGGTGCAACCGAGAACGACGGCATCGCAGCCCTGATTTTTCAGTTTTTCAA
>JAYEIH010000035.1:0-4055 GCA_034659995.1 Methanobacteriota archaeon | reverse complement strand
AAGGAATCCAGGAAAATATACTCGGATAATGGGTATAGTGATCGAGAAAATGCTCCCATATATATTCTTCATCCATTCTGAGCGTATTGAGGAGCTTCTCGGGTGGGAGTTCCCATGGTTTTTTTGGAGTACGTGTTTTCTCATATCTTTTGCATTGTTGTAATGTGATTTCGGCATTTCTCTGAAAAGTGTTGTTTATACTCCAGTTCTCAAAAAGAGAGGAGGTGTAGAATAAAAACAAGAACAATAAAAGAAAAAAAGTGAGTTTTTTGGATTTGGACTCAATCATAAGACCTCCCCATTATCCGTAGAGAAGCGGCGATCTACACCATTACCCTCTTTTATCTTTATTTGCATTATGCACACCAAATAAAGCATCCATGCGGCAATAGTTAATGGTATTGATATCCTCAGATCGTGAATAAAAGCATCCATATATTCAACAGAGGGTTCTTTTTTTTCTTTTTGCGGTTCTAAATACTGATCAAGATTCTCTAAGATTTTATAATCAACGAATGCCCTGATATACTCTCCTTCGTTCATATGTCTTTTGAGATTGGACTGTGTATCGATATATAACTCATAGAGAAGATTTTCATCGATAATTCCGGGAGTTACAGAGTCAATATACTCAAAGGGAGGTTTTTCCATATAAGTATCAATATCTTTCAAGAGAGTTTTTTTTACTTTATTTTTAAATTTCTCTGCATTTTCTATCTTATCAAAGGGTTTAATACCTGCAAGTTCTTCTGTATTTTTAATCATCGTATCACCTACAGTTGCATGTAAGAGTCCCACATAATTCGAACGTTTGGAATAGAGATAGTATGAACGATAGGGGATCCAGGAAAAACAAGTGATATTTCTATTATAATTTATTTCTAAATAAGAGAAGTACTCTTTCAGAATTTCCTCTCCCTCTGGGGTAAAACCAGGGTAATCTTTTGGAATTTCCATTCTAGAGACATCGATCCATCTTTGGAAATTTTTATCTGTATTATAATTTTCTGTTATCCCTGCGAGATAGGAAAAAATAAGAAAAAAAAGTAAAAAAGAGAGGATACTTTTCTTTGTTGTCACGATCTTTTGCAGTTTCTTTAGATCTTTCATTACCACACCTATCGCGGCACGTTAAAACTACAGGGGCCATCTTCCCACCAATGCTCGTAGCCTGCTAAAAAATTCTCTGTGTAGACCCAGAGCGTCCGATTTCTAAAGTCAGCGAATCCATGTACGCAGGAATGATACTTCCAGCACTCTGGGGGCTCACAGCCTGGTTCTCCAAAAGGGGGTCTTCTAAGGTTCCATTGGTGCCTCAGCCAACTTGTGTATTTTTGTGGTTCTGTAAATGCCATTCCAGCCATACATCCAGCTGCTTCGTAGCCAACGCTTATCCATGTCTCTTCAGATGCATCTCCTGTTACTTCTACAGAGTAATCCATACGAGGCTGATTTTTAAGCTTCCCCCAATGCACATCTATATCCACACGGTAGGTGTTACCGTATTTCTCCTTTTCCTCACTTCTTGTTGTGTATCCTGTGTAGGCGTAACTGGTTCTGTTTGTTTTTCCTTGGCGTTCCATTGTGTTATCTTTGTTCTTTCCCGTTTTTAAGCTTTTAGAAGATGGTTTGCACCTTTGACATTCTTGCGTTGATTTTTTCTGAGGAATGTCAACATCGAGTTTTTCCTCAGAGATATCTACATCGAAGTTATCCTTCAGACTCTCTCTGATTTGTTGTTTCCCGAACTCCTCATCGCCATAAAACCCAGCTATTCCAGTATAAAGATGTTCTATTCCACTGTTTAAAATCTGAAGAAATCTCCTGTCTATGCAGGCAAGCTCTTCCGCAGAGCTTACAATCTTTTCGGAAGCATCTGCTATAGTCGACCATTTCTTTCTCTCCTTTGCTAATTTTAATTCATTTACGGCTTTTTCAAACTTTTTAAACTCCTGTTTGGGATTTCTGGATACTCTTCTGGCAGAGCTGAGTTCTGAGTAAGTAGTTATAGCATCCTTTATGTACGCTTCTCCAGTTTGTTGGAACTGTCCTCTCAAATTAGAAACATTGGAAAACAAAGAATACCCTGATGCAGCATCGGTCAACTGCCTTAATAATTTTTCTTTGTCAAAGTTCTGCGGCGGTGGTAAATCTTGGATGCGGGTCAAAGTCCCCTGTATCATTGCCGAGACCCGAATCCGATCCATCTGCAAATTATACAGGTTTTCTAGGGCAGCAGCATTGGCTTTATTTTCTTTAAATTCTGTTTTTAGTTCTTTCTCTTCTTTTTCATGCCATGAAAAGTGTTTTGCCAGCGTGTTTAAGAGTAACCAGTAGCTATCACTCTCATTAAGTTCGTACACCCCCCTTTCTGGCAGCTGTGCCGAGTCACAGATAAACTTATACCTGTGTCCACCAGAAGAAAAGGGCATTGAAGCAATATAGGTATTGCCGCCTTCTTTAATCGGATGCATCTCTTTTCTTTGCCTATCAAAAAGTAGATAGACTGGTTCCTGTCCCGTACTTTCAACGGTAAAGATATATTTATAGTACATAGATCGTTGAATCGACGGTTCACTTAGTGAAGAAACATCTTTCTCTCCGATTGCACTTACAGCCCCCAACGTTGCCACAAGTATCACTGCGGCAACGAGTATACTTCCTATTTTCTTGCTCTTCTTTTTCATATTTTTTCACCTCATTTAGTTTATTTTATTTTGGTTTTAACCTACACAACGGAGTTGTGTAGTCACGACACAGCTTGACCTGTGTTCGGTTCATTACGACACAGCTTGACCTGTGTCGGTTTTGCATCTCATCCACGCGCATGTCAGCTTGGACGCCACATCTTTTTTAATGAGATTATAATTATTTTCGAGATACCCACCTGAAATAGCTCACTCTTCACTTTTCTTTGTCTTTTCTCTTTCGGCAAGTTTCCAGTAACCAACAAAGACAAAAAACGTCTGGAGCAGGGCAATGAGACCAGTCTTCATGAGATACTTGCCATAAGGAATCTCCCAATCTTCAAAGCTCTCCGAGCTTGTAGCACCATTATTCTCAGCCAGTGTCTCAAGTGCCTTGAGCACCTCGATAGCATAGAGCATATTCTCCGGCCTCTCATTTTCATAACTCTCTTTCAGCATTTTCATTTCTCTTTTGTAGAACTCCTTTAATCTCTTTTCATTCGTCGCACCATTTAGTTTTTCGGAGATATCCTCGAACTCTTTTTTTACCTCTTCACACGATGGAATCTCGTTCATGAGCCATCTTGTGTACACTTTCCGGAGTTTTTCGGTATCTTTGTAGGACTTTATGTCTATAGTACTGCGGAACTCAGTGCGGTACTCACCGATGCGATGAAACGCGTCAATCCACGTATTAAAAACCTCCCTCATCTGTACGTTGTACCAATGGGCTTTATAATAAAGTTTCAGGCTTTGAAATGGAATCCATGAAAATACACTTGGCTGGCGTGCATAGAACTCCGCACCATGATTGGTCATGTAATTTGTATTGATTCTAAGGTTGTCGAGGAGCTCTTCGGGTGAGAGATCTTCCGCTTTTTTGGGAGGGGTATTATACTTATATCTTTGCGACAGCCTTTCCATTTCACCCTGAAAATCATTGTTTATACTCCAGTTCTCAAAGAGAGAGGTGGTATAGAATAAAAACAAGAACAATAAAAGAAAAAAAGAGAGTTTTTTGAGCATTCTTTTCATTGTATCACTTTCTTTTTATTTTTGTAGCCATTACTATGCTTCTTCCACTGCAAAACCTTATCATATGCAAGATACACGATAAGAGGGACCACTACCATGAACGGAATAAGTACTCTCCCTGTATCAGAAGGACTCTCGTTGAATCCATAGGTAATAACGAGGAAGAGCACGAAAAAGAACGGACATGGAGAGATCGTAACCCTCGTTTTGCTCCTTCCTCGGTTACTCATCAACAAAGAAACTGAAGAGAGGAGTACTAACAAGAGATAGAGTATAGAGGAAAAAAGAACTGAAGTACTAATGATAGAATCAGAGACAGTACTAATATCCTCA
>JAYEIH010000034.1:0-20471 GCA_034659995.1 Methanobacteriota archaeon | reverse complement strand
ATGTTCGATTTCGAGTACACCCCTGGTAAAAGGGGAATTGAAAAAGTGTTGGGACGAATAGAAAGCAAAATTATGAGAATAATGTGGGAGAAAAAGAAGGCTACGGCGAAGGAAATATTTGAAGATCTTGATGAGGGAAAACGGTCGAGCGTAAGTATTCTCCTTAAGAGATTATGCGAGAAGGACCTTTTATCGCGAGAGGAGGAGGTAGCAAAGGGGGGAATGAGGTATGTGTACTCTGTTAAGGTGGATAAACAGCTTTTTGAACGGATTGTGGTCAAGAGGGTGATGGACTCATTGATGAACTCCTTTGAACAAAGTCTTAAGGAGTATTTAAAGGAGCGTTAGGTTCGTGTCATTGAGGTATTTGCACGTCTTTTTATACGCGATACTTCTCTGCGGATCTTTTTTTTCAATGATCGAGATGATCTCTTCTACCGTCTCCCCTATGTCGTCGTTTTCTATCTCAAATACCGTAGTTCTGTCGTTACGCTCCGCAGCAGAGATCAGACAAGAGTCCAGCATCTCTGCAAGGAGGTTTTCTCGGACCTTCTCAGGATTAAACTTTTTTAAGAGCCGTTTTTTCAAGATCTTCGGCGGGCACCGCAGCACAAAGGTGATATCTGGATCGAGAAGCTCGGCGTAGTGGTCGTCGAGCACAACATTATTCATATTTTTTAAAAGCCCTTTAAGATTTTTTTCATCCACTATCTTTGTATCTCTCTCCCCATCCCGCTCTACCACGAGATCGTGTTCCTCCGCAAACTCGCCGAGATTGATACAGCGGTATCCCAGCCTTTCTGCAACTTTTTTTGCAATCGTTGTCTTGCCCGTGTCCGGTGTTCCTGTGATGGCAACTCTCATGGGACCATATTGGATCTCTTTTTTAAATAGGTTTTCTCCAAAACTGGAAACGTATGGCCCTAAAGTATTTAAATATACAGGCCAAAGGTTGCGTATTCAATACTTTTTGCGGACCAAAAAGTATTTAAATAAGTAACAGTAAGGACTATATATCACTGTGTCATCTCTCGGAGGTGGTCGGTGAGTCGTATAAATTGTAGTTTTGAAAGCCATGCTCCTCTTCACAGGCAAGGAAAAGGACGCCACCGGTCTCTACTACTTCCTCATCAGCACGACCCACTCATCGGAAGGTTTATTACCACCGCCCCTGCGAAAGATGATCAGATACCCCCCTACGTCTGTTATCTAAACAATCCATTGAAATACTCTTTCTACTCTTCAGCTCTTTCCTTCCAGAAGTTTAGGATCTCCAGCATATTGAGGTCGCCGATGACCTTTAGATTATCATCGACAACGGGAATCTCCTCGAGATCGTTTGTTGTCATGCGGATAAATGCATCTTTGATTATATCCTCTTCCTTTGCGTAGACAGGAGGGATCATGAGGTTTTTTGCCGTTTTTGCCCCAGGTTTGATATGCATAAGGGCGGAAAAGCTGAGGTACGGTTCCGGAATTGATTCCAAAAAGGCAGATTTGAGGATATTTTTCAGTACAATAATACCTGCGAGTTTTTTATCATCGTCTATAACATATAATGCGCGTGTTTTGGGGTTAGCGAGTATCCCCGTTACTACCTCCCTGGGGGATGCACCTTCCTCTATCACCGATGGCGTTGTGAGGAGCCTGTGAATCTCTTTTACCTTCGTGCGGTGTACCAAGGAATCACCCGTATCTTTTTATAAAACTCAGCATAAAAAGGTATTGCATGATGGTCTTTGTCTATGTGGTGGCAATCTTCTCCTTTGCCATGGTTTTCGGTGAGATAGCCGAGAAGTATAATCAACCGGGTATTATCGGGGAACTCTTCGGAGGAATTGTGGCAGGACCCGTTGCTCATGAGGTTTTCTCTCTTTTCTTATCACCAGACCATGCATTTTTTTCCTACTGGCAGCCCGAGGTAATCGAGAGTGAGATAGGTATTCTTATCGATATCGGTATGGTTATGGTCATGCTTATTGCAGGCCTTGGTACGGAACTGGAGGATCTGCTGTCCTCTGGGAAGTACTCCCTACTTCCTGCCGTTCTTGGTGTTCTTCTTCCGCTCTCCCTTGGATATTCCATAGGCATCTACTTTGACTACTCCACGATAGCCTCTCTGTTTATCGGTGCATCGCTTTCCATTACAGCCGTTGCGGTGAGTGCCAGGACGCTTCTGGACTTAAAAAAGCTCCAGAGTAGAGTGGGGCTCACTATACTCGGCGCTGCAATCATTGACGATGTTCTCGGACTGATCATCCTCTCCACTCTTCTGAGTTTTGTTCACGGTGAAATCTTTTCCGCTTTGGAGATCGGGAAGGTTATAGTGAAATCCCTGGGATTTTTGATCTTAAGCGTGAAACTCGGAGGGTATCTTCTTCCAAGGGTTCTAAAACATAGGATCAGGTTTGGGAAAGAGCTGAGGCTGGGAATAATTCTTTTTGTCATGCTCGTTTTTTCAATCTTGGCGCGAGTTTGTGGTCTCCACGAAATGATTGGGGCCTTTATTGTGGGTATGCTTCTTAAAAAGGTGCTTAAAGAAGCAGAGGTTGATAGTTTGGCAACATGGGGTCTCGGATTTTTTACTCCGTTGTTCTTTGGATGGATAGGCTTTTCCGTGACGTTTTCCTCTGTCTTCAGTCTATTAATGGTCGTTATAGTTGCAGCTGCCATAATAGGGAAGGTAGTGGGCTGTAGCATCGGAGGATTTATAAGCGGTTTATCGACGAGGGAGAGCATAGCTGTAGGTGTGGGAATGAATGGAAGGGGCGCGGTAGAGCTCGTGCTTGCCGGTGTGGGGCTGGAGTTTGGTATCATTTCTCAGGATCTCTTTTCGATTATCGTTTTCATGGCGTTCTTTACAACTATAATAACACCTGTGGCGCTGAAGGCAGCTCTGCGATCAGAAAAAGATATAAAGAAGAGAAAAGAGGGATAGTAATGTCGTTCAAAAGAAGGTTCTTAAGGCATACAAAAGAGGAAATAAAGAAGATGTTTGAGGATACTGATCTTCAAAAAGAAAAGAAATCATCAGGTAAAAAAAGGGTACGATTTCCAGGAAGAATGGAGGTTAAGGATATAATGAAAGAGCCTGTGGAGATAAAAAAGGATGATACGATCAGAGACCTTCTTCATCTTCTTAAAGAAACGGAAAGAACATGTTTTACTGTTATCGATGAAGAGGAGAGTCTCAAGGGTTTGGTGACCGAGAGCGATATCTTAAAAATAATAAAAAAACCAAGAAAAAAGAGGGGTATAGGTGGCATAGGCTACAAGGACCTACTTTTCAGAAGTGCAGAGACCGTTGATGATATAATGACCAAAAGACCCATACATATACATTCAGACTGCAAAGTGGAGGAAGCAGCTCGAATAATGAGAGATTACAAGGTGAGACATCTTCCCGTTGTTGAGAATAACAAACTCGTTGGATCTATAGATTTGAAAGATATACTTCTGGTACTGAGAATACTTATTTAGGCGTTGATATGGATCTCCTTCTAACACTGGTTTTATTTTTGATATTAGCCAAACTCGCTGGTGAACTGGCCGAAAAAATTAATATGCCGCCTGTCATGGGAGAGCTGGGGGCGGGAATACTTATAGGGCCTTCTCTACTTCATATAGTTACTCCTTCCGAGTTTACCGATGTACTTGGCGATATAGGGATTATAATACTTCTATTTCTTGCCGGACTGGATACAGATATATCCGATCTGCGCAAATCGGGAAAACCCTCCTCTCTTGCTGCCATCGGTGGTGTTATTCTTCCAATGGGTCTCGGTTTCGGTGCTGCCACACTCTTGGGATTTTCTCAGACAGAGAGTGTCTTTATCGGTGCTATCCTCACCGCTACCAGCGTTGGAATTACGGTGCGAACACTTATCGATATGAAAAAGCTGAATACTCCACTGGGAATGACAATTCTTGGTGCTGCAGTAATTGATGATGTTATCGGTATTTTGATTCTTACTGTTCTCGGAAGTCTTGCAACCTTCTCTCTTCTGGGGTTTTTTGGTGTTGTGGGGAAGGTACTGATTTTCTTTATTCTGGCTCTTTATCTCGGTTTTAAGTTCATGCCATCTATCATGGGAAAGATCCAGCGGCTGAGTACCCCGGAAGCTCTTCTGTCATTTTCGCTGATCTTTGTACTCGGGTTATCATTGATAGCCAAGGGTATGGGTCTTTCGGAGATAATAGGTGCCTTTTTTGCAGGTATAATACTTCATAGAGTATCACAGGAGAAAGTGATCAGTGAGAAGGTATACTCCATCGGATACTCCTTTTTTATTCCGATATTTTTTGTGAATATAGGTGTGGAAACGGATATAGGGGCAGTTCTGGAGACGGGTTTGCTGGCCATTGCAATCCTTGCTGTGGCGATAATTGGAAAGATCATTGGCTCCGGGCTTGGGGCAAAACTTGGAGGATTTAGTTATACTGACTCGTTGAAGGTAGGAATAGGGATGGTACCGCGAATGGAGGTGGCGCTGATTATAGCACGGGCGGGAATGAGACTTGGCACCATTGGAGAGTCAGTTTTTTCAATTACGATTGTTTTGGTTATTGCAACAACGATTATTACCCCTCTTTTATTAAAAGCTACTTTTAAACAATAAAGGTTCGAAAAATAGAGTCATAAGCTTTTTAAACGTTTACCTTCTTTCCCTATATGTTCAAAGTCCTGTAAGCTTAAACGATAGGTTTTTATTCAGGCTTGGAATTTTAATACATGACACCAACGGATTATAGAGATGAAGGATGAGGTGAAAAAATGGAAGTACCAAAAGACCTGATAGATAAGGCGTATGAAGTGTTGGAGATTGCAAGAGATACCGGAAAAGTTGCCAAGGGCACAAATGAGATAACAAAAAAAATAGACAGGGAAGATGCCGTCCTTGTGTATATTGCTGAGGATGTTCAGCCAAAGGAGATTGTTGTTCATTTGCCGTATATATGTGATGAGAAATCTATACCGTATATACATGTCCCCAGAAAAGACGAGCTTGGAAGTGCAGTTGGCATAGGGGTTCCTACTGCCGCCGCTTGTATTGTTAGCCCGGGCAAAGGAAAAAAACGCATGAACAAAATAATCAAGAAACTTGAGGAACTGAAGGAGTAAGGTGATAGAATGCCAGAATCAAAGGGGTTTCCAGCCAAGGTTATAGAGGTGAGGGTGAGAACTGGAGTTACCGGAGAGGTTTTTCAGGTGAAGTGTGAGGTACTTTCAGGTCGGGATGAGGGAAGAATCCTCACCAGAAATGTTAAAGGCCCTATAAGAGAAGGAGATGTCCTGATGCTGAGAGAAACAGAAAGAGAAGCACGGGAGATAAAGACACCCAGGTGATCTGATGCCAAGAGCAAAAATTTGTTCCTTTTGCGGTAAAGAAATTGAGCCCGGAACAGGGAAAATGTATATAAAGAAGGATGGAACCGTATATACCTTCTGTTCTTCCAAATGTGAAAAGAATATGATCGGGCTCAAAAGAAAACCAAGAAAAGTTCGATGGACCAAGGAATATAGAAAGGAGAAGGAACTCAGGGTGAGGTAATGGAAAGAACCCTGATACTGGTTAAACCAGATGGTGTACTCCGCGGACTGATCGGGAGATCGATAAAAAGAATCGAAGAGAAAAACCTCAGGATTGTGGCAATAAAGATGATGAATGTCAGCAAAGAACTGGCAGAGGAACATTATGAAGAACATACGGAAAAACCATTTTTTAACGATCTCATCGAATATATTACCCTCTCGCCCATTGTAGCCATGGTTGCGGAGGGAAGAAATGTTATACCGATCATGCGGAACCTCGCGGGAAAAACAGACCCTGATGAGGCGGCCCCGGGTAGTATTCGCGGTGATTTTGGATATAACACAGAGAAGTTTATGTGCAATGTGATCCATGCTTCAGATTCTCCAACCTCAGCACGACGGGAGATATCCTTATTTTTTAGGGAAGATGAGATCGTCACGTACGACACCACAGTGGTCTAATGGTTACCCGTCAGCCCATTATTTCTGTTTTAGGTCATGTGGATCATGGGAAAACCACGCTTTTGGATAATGTAAGAGGCAGCACCGTCGCCGTAAAAGAAGCAGGTGGAATAACACAGCATATAGGTGCTACGGAGGTACCTGCAGAAGTTATACGGGAAATCTGCGGCGAACTATTAAAGAATTCTGAGCTGACGATACCAGGTGTTCTTTTTATTGACACACCAGGCCATGAGGCATTTACCACCTTACGCTCTCGCGGCGGGAGCCTGGCGGACCTTGCTATCCTTGTAATAGATATAAATGAAGGCATACAGCCGCAGACCCTTGAATCCATAAATATTCTGAAAAATTTTAAAGTTCCTTTTATTATAGCTGCTAATAAAATAGATCTAGTAGGTAAATTTAGAATAAACAAGAAAAAAGAAAGATACACATTTATGAAGGCCTTTGAAGAACAGAATACGCAGATAAAGGAAATACTGGAAAATAAAGTCTGGGAGCTTGTCGGTGATCTCTATACCCATGGGTTTGAGGCAGATAGGTTTGACAGAGTTGAGAACTTTAGAAAGAAGATAGCTATTGTCCCTTGTTCTGCAGAGTATGGTATAGGCATTCTGGAGATCATGACGCTCATATCAGGACTTTCCCAGCGGTTCCTGGGAAAACAGTTGAACATAGATGTGAACGATCCCGCTAAGGGAAATGTTCTTGAGGTGAAGGAGGAGATTGGTCTTGGAATGACAATAGATGTGATCATTTATGATGGCACACTACGTTCGGATGATACGATCATTCTCGGAGGAAAAAACGGTGTTATTTCCACTGCAATTCGGAGTCTTTTGAAACCCAAGCCCCTCGACGAGATACGGGATCCTCGTTTTAAGTTCAAAAACGTTGATACGGTCTCGGCGGCAGCAGGTATAAAGATAGCAGCTGCAGAGCTTAATGATGCGCTCGCGGGCTCGCCCGTTTATGCAGTGCATGGAGATCTTGAGGAGCTCATGGATAGAGTACAGGGGGAGATAGAAAGGATGAGGGTACATACAGAGCAGACGGGCATTATACTGAAGGCAGATACACTGGGGAGCTTGGAAGCGCTTGTAAAGACCTTTGAAAACAAGGAGTTCTCCATACGAAAGACAGATGTTGGAGATGTCAATAAGCTGGATGTTACAGAGGCTATATCTGTAAAAAAGAAGGATATGTACAAGGGGGTTATTGTAGCGTTCAATGTTGATGTCCATGAGGAGGCAAAAAGGACAGCAGAGGATAAAAAAATTGAAATATTTCAGAACGAAGTTATTTATAAGATAATTGAGGATTATGAGGACTGGATGGAAAAGAAAAAGGAGGAGGAGAGAGCCAAAAAGCTTGTGGGTATTGTAAAGCCCGGCAAGATTGAGATTTTGAAGGACTATGTTTTTCGCATCTCCAACCCCGCCATTGTTGGTGTGAGAGTTCTCTCCGGAGAGATAGAACCCAATTTAAGACTTATAAAAAAGGATGGAGCATCCGGGGGGAAAATTAAATCGATAAAATCCAAGGACGATTTCCTTAACTCCGCAGAGAAGGATAAGGAGGTGGCTGTGGCCATAGCTGGTGTTACCGTAGGGAGACAGATAGAAGAGGGGGAAGTTTTATATGTGGACATACCGGAGAGTAGTGTTAGAAAAATGGAAGAATTAGAACTTGATGAGTCTGAGAAAGTAACATTAAATGAGTTTTTAAAGATTAAAAGGAAAGAAAATAGTTTATGGGGCGTATAAAATGGAAGTAAAGGTAGTAGTTTCATATCCTGACGGAAAAAGCGAACAAAAAGAGCTGAGAGATGAAAAAGCTAATAATTTACTCGGTAAAAAAATCGGGGATATAATAGAAGGTGGTATACTTGGCGTAACTGGAGATCTGGTGATCACAGGAGGAAGCGATAGAGATGGCTTTGCCATGAAACGAGATATCGATGGGCCTGTGAGAAAGAAGGTTCTTCTCTCAAAGGGCGTAGGGTTCAATCCTACACGCGACGGTGAGAGGAGAAAGAAGAGAGTGCGAGGAAATATGATCACCGATGAGATAATTCAGGTCAACACAAAGGTTATTGAGAAGCCCAAGCCCAAGAAAGAGAAACCAAAGGAAGAAAAGCCAGAGCCCGAACCTGCCAAAGAAGAAAAGCCAAAAGAGAAGCCGAAGCCCAAGAAAGAGAAACCAAAAAAAGAAAAACCAGAGCCTACCGAAGAGAAGAAAATACCGCTTACAGATGTGAAGGGCATAGGTAAGAAAAGATCAGAAAAGTTTGAGATTTCTGGCGTAAAAAGTGCAAATGAACTTTTATCTCTGAGTGTAGACGAGTTAGTTGAAAAAACGGGCATCTCCGAAAAAATGATAAAAAAATTTAAAAAGAATGCCGAGGAGATGAAGGAGAAGTGATCTTTCAATGGAACCGAAACAGGCAGAAATTAATATCGGAATGATAGGTCATGTGGACCATGGAAAGACCACCTTAACAAAGGCTCTCTCAGGAATCTGGACAGATAAACATTCTGAGGAGATGAGAAGGGGTATCACGATACGGCTTGGCTATGCAGATGCGGTCTTCAGAAAATGTTCGGAGTGCAATGAGTATACTTCAAAGAAAAAATGCCCTCAATGCGGGAAGAAGACAGAGGCGCTGAGGAAGGTTTCCTTTGTGGATGCACCGGGACATGAGACACTGATGGCTACGATGCTCACAGGGGCCTCTCTTGTTGATGGCGCCGTGCTTGTGATTGCTGTGAATGAACCCTGCCCTCAGCCGCAGACAAAGGAACATCTGATGGGTCTTGATATCATTGGCGTGGAAAATATTGTCATTGCACAGAATAAAATAGAGCTTGTTTCCAAAGAACGGGTTGTTAAGAATTATAATGAGATAAAGGAGTTTGTAAAGGGTACGGTGGCAGAGGACGCACCCATAATTCCTATTTCTGCCCAAGATTCTATTAACATTGGCGCCTTAATAGAGACGATAGAGGAACATATCCCTACTCCAAAAAGGAATAAGAATCTGGATCCAATGATGTTTATAGCACGGTCTTTTGATGTGAACAAACCAGGAATTATGCCAGATAAGCTTGTTGGCGGTGTTATTGGAGGAAGTTTAAAGCAAGGTGTCATGAAAGTGGGAGATGAGATAGAGATACGGCCCGCGAGAACGAGAAAGGAGCGTAATAAAACTATTTATGAGGATCTGCATTCTACGATTGTCTCGATGGATACACAGGGAATACGACTTAAGGAGGCAGGACCGGGAGGCCTTATCGGCATTGGCACAAAACTCGATCCTTCTCTTACAAAGGCGGATGCACTGGCAGGCAGCGTAGCGGGGAAACCGGGAACGCTTCCACCACTCCTCCATGAGTTCAACCTTGAGACCAATCTTCTGGACAGGGTTGTTGGCTCAGAGAAGGAGCTGAAGGTTAGTCCAATCAAAAGGAAAGAGATGTTGATGCTCAATGTGGGCACAGGAAAGACCATTGGTTTTGTAGAAAGTCCAGGAGAGCACTCTAAGCTGAGTCTGAAGCTTCCAATATGTGCCACTGAGGGCGATAGAGTTGCCATAAGCAGGAGAATTGGGACCCGATGGAGATTGATAGGATACGGAATAATACAGTGACGGTTATTCTGGATACAAACTTTATCCTTAGCTGTTTAAGATTTGGGATAGATTTTCAGGAAATTGATGTTCTCATCGGGAAAAAATATGAACTTTTTGTTCCGTCCAATGTTATTTATGAGCTTAAAAATATAAAACTGGGTGGCAGAGACTCCATTCTGAGAAAAGTCGCTTTGGAAATAATCGATAGATATCATGTTCTGGCCCTGAGAGGAGACGTGGACACCTCCATCTTGGAATTTTCCAGAGAAAACAACTGTGTAGTCTGCACAAATGATAGGGAACTGCGGTCTTCGCTCAGAAAACGGGGAATACCCGTTATTTTTATCAGAAGTAAAAATCATCTTGAGTTGAACGGTGCCATATTTTAATAGATAAGATTGTAGACCCTTCCCATTTCCTCTCCTTTCTCATCCACTCTAATCCTCCCAAACTCTATGAAATCAAAATCGTTCTCAACGCTGGTGAGTATGTAGAGTTCCTTTCTCTCAAAATCAATTCCCATAACCGTGCCGATGCTAATACAGATATTGTTTCTGATGAACCCCATCGTTAAGCCTCTTTCAAATCCCTTTCTAAGGATGGTCATATTTTTCTCCTTCCCGTACCTGTCGGCCACGACAAAGTATCCCTCAGGAATCCTCTCACACCAGTATAGTTTCCCCAACTTCTTTTTTATAGAGCTTTTCCCACATTTCTTGCCAGAAAAAAGGAAGGTATTCCTCAGTTCTGTATCCTCCACCTTGAAAATCCTTAGTTCTGCGTCTTTCAGATATTTTTTCCAGAGGGTTTTCCTTATCCTCCTCCTTTTTTCCCGGGAGGTGAACTTCGCGTTTTTCACCGGCTCTCGAAGAATCTCGTACTGCGGAAAGTCTCCGAGTATTCCCTCAAGCTCATTTTCCCGCTGGAAGGCAATTATGAGATCAGGATTAACCGTTGTTATCTTTGCCTTTTTCAAACTCCTCCCCTTCCAGAAGACCAGTCCTGTTGTATCTATAAGGACGTAGGGCGAGTCTACGCGTGACAAAAGCTCTAAAAGCCCTGTTATTATCTTTGTGTGGTCGTAGGGATAGACATCGCCTATAAAGTAATAAAACTCCTTTCCATTGTCATTTAACAGTCCGAGACAACCAGGAGGCCCTATTGTCGACTGGCCGATGTCACAGTCCATTATAGAGACTTTTTTACCATTTTTCTTGATTTTTTCAGAGGCGTAGTTCAGAAAGCTGGTTTTTCCGGTGTCTATATGCCCAAGGATCAGTGTCTTGCACTGTTTCTTTTTGAGTATCCGTTTGACTATTCCTTCCCATTCTTTCTCTTCTTTGCCATCCATCCGATCAACCCTGCCGCAATTACTCCGATAAGAATGTACCCGATTATATTTTTTTCTGTTTTATTTCTTTCCGATCTCTCCTCCTTTAAAACAAGGGAGAGAATATACCAGTGCGAGTACCCATGCTTACCTTTTATATACTCAAAGGTTTCCTCTCTATTGGTTTCTATCCCTATGTCTCCTGCCAGAGTCTCCGCGAGGAATAACGAGTACTCGCCGAGCATCGTTTTCCCGGGCGATGGATAGTATCTTTTTACATTCGTTTTTCCTTGTAGCTGCTTGAAATCGCATTTCTGCTGTGGATCTCCGACGAAATTTTCTTTTGCATGGGGAAAATTTCTTTCTGTGATATATATGTCATAGACGCCTTTCTCGCTCTGCATGGACTCCATCCACCTTACCGCTTTCTCCACCGAGTCTCTGTACTTCTCATCACCCGTAATAGTGTAGGATATCCATTCCCCGAGAACCGCCATTGTCACGTAATGGCATGAGATATCCCATCTGGTCGGTATCTTCAGTGCGTATCCGTCGTACCATGCACCGTTTTCAAGCTGCATCCTGTACAGTGTCTCGCCGAGAAGAACTGCATACTCATAGTACCTTCCCTCTTCTCCGGTGTGGTGAACGATACCCCCCAGTCCCGCACAGATTAAGCCCCAGTCATTTGGACAGGAGTAGCAGTAGTTTTCGAGGGAGTTCCTCACTTCTCCGTTGTGTCGTGCGTTTTCATTTCGTTCGTCCGGGCATTCCATGGGATACGCCCTTTTCCATGCCTCTATCTCTTCTATTAGGAAATTGCCGCCCCTTAGTGCGGCTTTTTTGTATTTCTCCTTTCCGGTTATATCGTATCCCAGAGAGAGGGCCCATGTACCGACGCCCGTATAGAGCTTTGAGTTCACATTCGGGTCATTTGTTATTTCTCCGCTGTCCCTTTGCCTTTCAATGATTATATCTAAGCATCTTTCTCCTCTATCCAGCACTGTCGGGTTATTATTTTCTTTATAAAGGTACAAAAAAAACAGACCCTCATAACAGAGGGTTATTGTATCATCCTGTGCGAGATCGCGGTCATCAAGGTACTGGTCATACACACGCTCTGCCTCATGGATATTTACCGATCCCCCGAGAAGGAGGAGGACAATTAGCCATTCCTTCATACTTATTCTAAACTTTTCTGTTTAAATAATATGGTGGAGACGCCAAGGCTGACCACAGAGAAGACACAGAGGATCCCAATGGAGTGGGTAAGGGAAGTGGGAGCACTCATATTCTGTATATCACCGTACTCTACGAGCTCGTATGCTACGGACAGGAGGTAGTGGCTTATGGTACTCTCAGCGAGCCGCTGGGAGATGGCAGGTGCTGAGATCTCCCATATAAATGCGAAGAAAAGCCCAAACATCAGCGGTTTTGAGATCAGCGTGCTTATGAAAAAGTAAAATCCTCCATAGGCTATGATAGCCAGAATTATTACCAGTGCGTACGAAAAAAAGACTTTGAGAGGTATAGTTTCTGGTGCGTAGACCGAGAGTGTGATAAACATTACCGTAAGCGCTATCAGGAAAACCACGGATGTAGAAATAACGTACCCGAGGTATTTTTCCACAACGATTCTTACCCGCGATACCCGCGTGGTCAAAAAGGCGATCCTTCCCGATTTTATGTCGTCACTGAACACAGTGATTGCGAATAACAGGGTTACCAGGGCAAGGAAGAGCTGAAGGTATAGATGGTGTATTCCATCAGAAAATACCTCAGTTCCATTTTCTCCCTTATGTACGGCGTACAGTCCGAGTATCAACGGTAATAAGAGGAATATTCCCAAAATATATGTTTTTTTGCTTTTATACATTTCTTTGAGTGTTAATAACGTTATATCAATCATTTTTTTACCTCACCAAGTATCTGAAAACTGATTCTAAGTTATCATCAGGGGAGCTGAGATGCGTGATCTCTATCTCATTCTCTGTGAGGATCTTTGGGAGGTCTGTGTAAAATATGTTTGGATCGGAGGTCTTTAAAAGTACCCCTTTTTCAATAATCTTTGTCGACTCCACAAATTCGTATCCTATCAGTATTCTCGCCAGTTTTCTTCTATCCTCCGTTAGAAGCCTAACAGAGTGCGGAAACTTATCCATGGCCTCGCGGATCTCGTGGATCTTTCCCTCTGCCAGAACTCTCCCTTTGTTTATCAGAAGTACCTTATCGGCCATCCGCTCAACCTCATGGAGTACATGGGAAGAGATAATGATATCCTTGCCGTTTTCTGCCAGGCGTTTTATTGTCTCCATTATCTTTACTCTTGTCAGGGGGTCGGCTCCTGTCAGAGGTTCATCCAGGAAGAGAATATCCGGATCATGCTGTAATGCTTGTGCAACCTTTAGTTTTTGTCTCATCCCCTTACTGTACCCTGCAATCTTTCTGTTTCTTGCCTCCCAGAGATCCACTTCTTTTAGAGCTTCGTTAACTCTTTCGGGGTCCTTTATATTGTTTAGTCTCCCCATGGTCTTTAAAAAGTCGTATCCCGTCATAAATGAGTAAAATGTGTCACTCTCGGGACAGTAGCCCATTCTCTCTTTCAGTTCTGTGTTATCCCATACGTCCATTCCGAGTACTCTAATTTTTCCTTTGTTTTTATGTATGAACCCCACAGCTATTTTTAAAAACGTGGATTTTCCCGCACCGTTCGGGCCGAGAAGTCCCGTTATACCCTCTTTCACATTGACACTAACGTCATTTAGTGCGAGCACGGTACCGTACCATTTACTGAGGTTTTCTGTCTCAATAATCATTCGCTCAACTCCATCTTACTTAATTTTATGTATGTAATGCTCCAAAGGAGGATTGTTACTCCCGCGAGGACAGCCAGGGAATGGTACCATTTTAGCGTATCCCCAAGAATGTTCTGGTGCTGTTCCATATTTCTAAATATTTTATCCCTCACTACACTTAGATTATTCGAAAGGGAGAACAACAATGCCCTGGGATTATCGGTGATCTCATAGATGATTCCCCCTACCACCCCACTGCCAAGGATAAGGCCGAAAAGCGAGGCACCTGCATACTTACCGTTCCCGGTCAGTGAGGACAAAGAAAGGATTAGCATGCTAAAAAATACAATTAGTATAAGGGAATAGAGCATACATCCACCCCACAACCATAACCCGCTCTTTATTTCTCCAGTGGAAATAAGCGTCAGCGTCCAGTAGAGAACAGTTGATGGTATCAGTGTTATGCTGGCGATAAACGTCCCTATGATCCCAAATTTTCCCAGGAAATAGTCTATCTTTTCTATGGGGCTTGAGTAATAGAGCGTTATACTTTTGTTTTTTATATCCTCTGATATCAACGAGGAACCCACTACTGCTGTGAGGAAAATAAGCCATAGTTCTTGTAATGAAAAATAGTTTGAGAAAAAGGAGTTCCTCATATTTTCAAAAGTTTCCATCATAAAAGAGGATGAGATTAATGAGAAGACAATATAAAAGAGGACAGGTATCCATCCCACTATCAGGCAAATTTTTGTCCATTTGCTGCTCCAGGCTCTTTTTACCCCAAAAAGTATCATGCCCAAAATTTTAAAAGGTCTTTTTTTGTATCTTCCTTCCCATTTTCTGTATTCCTGCGTATATATGGTCATTTAATCACCCATAAGACTAACAAAGAGTTCTTCCAGAGAGTTTCTGGCATTTGAGATATGTCTGATCTGGATCTTATTTTCGATGGCATTTTTAAAGAGATCAGAGTGGATAGTCTCTGGATACCTTTCTATTTTTACCGTATTTCCGAGAATTTCATAATCACAGTCCATACCGTCCAGAAGCCTCTCGGGATCCTTCTTCACCCTTACTTCGATTATGCCCTCATCCTCCAGAAGATCCGTTATCTTACCTTCAACAACAAGCTTTCCTTTGTTTATAAGTAGAACATTTTCACATACCTTTTCTACATCGGGAAGTATATGCGATGAAAGTAGAACATCCTTTCCCTTACTGGAGATATCCTTTATTATCGTGAGCATTTCGTCTCTGCCAAGTGGATCCATCCCATTTGTAGGTTCATCCAAAAATAGAACTTGTGGGTCATGAACAAGGGCTTGGGCGAGCTTTATACGCTGTTTCAGACCTGCAGAGTACTCTTTTATCTCTCTGTATCTCTCCTCTTTTATTCCTGCATAGTAGAGGGTTTCATGGGCCCGCTGAAGTGCATCATCCCTCGGCAAACCACGAATGATCCCCATGCAGGTTACAAAGTCAACACCGTCCATATTTTCGATGAGGCAGTCGTGTTCAGGCATATATCCTATTTTTTCTCTTATCATAATGCCTTCAGTTTTTATATCATGGGTTAGTACGGCACCTTTTCCGGAAGAGGGTCTGATCAGTCCCAGAAGAAGGCGTATCAATGTGGATTTTCCCGCGCCATTGGGGCCGAGTAACCCCGTGGTACCCTTCCCCACCTTTATTGATAACTTGTTAACGGCTGCGACATGACCGTAATATTTTGAGAGTTTCTCGGTCTCGATAACACTGTTTTTTCTCGCTTCCTCCAAGTGCTTAGTTCCCATAGATGTGCTCACTAAGTACCCCTTTATAAAACTTTCGGTTGCACTGCAAACCCAGTGCACGGGTTGAGCGACGTTCAGCTTCGCTGAAGTCACTAGCGCCCTATATAACACGGTTGCACTGCAAACCTCGCTATAGAGAGATGTGGGTAGAACCCACATCCAAATGGTGGCCAGATTGACGTAGGTCTCTGACCTACATCCACGTGGGGAGCGAAGCATATATAATCACAGAGCATGAGACTGCACTCATGTTACAGGATCTTCTTGTCCCTATGGCCGTGGTGGGTCTCGCCGAGCTTGGGGATAAAACGCAGATAGCGATTTTTCTTCTCTCGACAAAGACAAAAGAGCACATCAAGTTGTTATCAGGTGCAATACTGGCTTTTCTTCTTGCAGACGGTCTTGCTGTGGCTGCAGGAGGCTATGTCAATAGAGTGATGCCCATAGACACCCTTAAACTTGTTTCTGGACTGATATTTATTCTTTTTGGTGTCATAACACTGATGAGTAATAGAAAAGAAGAAAGGACATTTGAGTTCACCCGTCCGTTTTACTCAGGGTTCACGGTGATATTCATCTCCGAACTGGGCGATAAGACACAGATCGCCTCGGTGTTGTTCGCAGCGAGGTATAATCCTCTTTTCGTGTTTGTGGGTGTCATGATGACGTTAAGTCTTCTCTCGATCATGGCACTGTATCTTGGGAAAGTTATTGCAACAAAAGTTAACGAGAAATTACTCTCCACGGTAGGAGGTTTTGCGTTTATTGTAGTAGGCGTGGCGGTACTGGTGGGGTGATTACACAGTCAGTTATCCACCAAAAATAATACCCTGCACCGTTCCCGTTACTGCCATTCAATTGACAATTCCTCCAATCTGACCACACTTCTCACACACAAATCGCTGTTTAAGTTCTCTATCCAGTCGATTCATATACCCACCATCTTTGTCTCTGTTTTTATGTTTTTCTCTTAGAAGAGTATGGCGGTAGAGCATAGGGGTACGAGAAAAACCTAACCCTTATAAAGTTGGTAAACTACTTCTTATATGAGATATGTCATTGTTACAGGAGGGGTGCTTTCCGGGCTGGGTAAAGGTGTGACCACGGCTTCTATTGCTAAGATTCTCCAGAGCATGGGGTACAAGATTACCGTTATCAAAATAGATCCCTATCTCAATGTGGATGCAGGGACGATGAGCCCCTTTGAGCATGGAGAGGTCTTTGTACTGAGTGACGGAGGCGAGGTGGATCTTGATCTGGGCAATTACGAGCGGTTCTTAAATATCGATCTGACAAGAGATCACAATATCACCACGGGAAAGATATATAAGGCAGTTATTGAGAAGGAACGGAGAGGAGAGTACCTCGGAAAAACAGTCCAACCTATACCTCATCTTACCGATGAAATTAAACTGCAAATACGGAATGTCGCAGAGAAGTACGATTTTACTATCATAGAGGTTGGAGGAACGGTGGGAGATATCGAGAGCATGCCCTTTCTTGAGGCGTGTAGGCAGCTCTCCGGTGAGGAAAGCGTCGTATTTGTTCATGTGACTCTTGTTCCAAAGCTCAATGTTGTTGGAGAACAGAAGACAAAGCCAACGCAGCACTCGGTAAAGAAGTTGATGGGGACTGGGATATCCCCTCATATTATTGTGGGACGGTCCGAAAAACCGCTTTATAAGAAGACAAAGAAAAAGATAGCACAGTTCTGCAATGTGAGGGAGGACCACGTTATAAGCAATTATGATATTGATGATATATACACGGCCCCTCTTTTACTGAATGAGCAGAAAATGGGGCAGAAAGTAATAGATAAGTTTGGACTGAGGCGAAAGCCAAAGTTAAAGAATTGGAAATCGATTATCTCGCGAGAATGTAAGAAAACTGTTACGCTTGCAATGGTGGGGAAGTATATGGACCTTCATGATTCCTACA
This sequence comes from Methanobacteriota archaeon, assembly GCA_034659995.1. Taxonomy (GTDB): domain Archaea; phylum Methanobacteriota_B; class Thermococci; order Methanofastidiosales; family B48-G16; genus JAYEIH01. Next base: position 2,983 of record JAYEIH010000034.1, on the reverse strand, counting down.
TCAGTATTGAGGAAGCCTTGAAGCACTGTTCTTACTATACTGGAACAAAAGTAGATACACTATGGCTGGAGTCAGAGAGATGCACAGATAAGGATCTTGAAGATGCTAACGGTGTCTTAGTTCCCGGCGGATTCGGAGTGAGAGGCACGGAAGAAAAAATAAAGGCGATACGCTATGCCCGCGAAAACAAGATACCCTTTTTGGGTATATGCCTTGGATTCCAGCTTGCCACCGTGGAATATGCCAGGAGCATAGGGCTTACCAATGCAAACTCAACGGAGTTTGATGATACCGATGAGCCGGTAATAGATCTCCTTCCCGAACAGAAAAAAATAGAGAATATGGGAGGGACGATGCGGCTGGGAGCCTACAAGATATTGCTAGATAAGGACAGTACCGCATACAAGTTATATGAGTCTACAGAGATATACGAACGACATAGACATCGATATGAGGTCAATCCTGAGTATATTGATACCCTTACAGAAAAAGAGTTGCGATTCACGGGACAGTCCGAGGATGGGCGTATGGAACTCTTGGAACTCGGAGAACACCCATTTTTTATGGGTACGCAGTACCATCCTGAGTTCACCTCACGGGTGGAGAGGCCGTCCCCCGTTTTCATGGGGCTTGTGAAGGCAATGGCAGAAGAGAAGATTTAATCCATGCTTCGCAGGAACATCCCTCTGTCTTTTATGTTTCGTATCATATCGCCGTTCCAGTAGCCTATTCCAAGGCATTCTCTCTTTCTATTCAGAACTAGCTTCTTTCCCTTTTTCAGGTCTCCTTTTACAATATTCTTTTTAAATACATCTCTTCCGTATAAAAAAAGTGTTTCCGCCTTTTTGTTGATGATCATCGTGTTTCTTGTTGCATTTTTAGCTATTTTAAAGGCAAACTCCAGAGATATTTCTGAGTTTCTTATCTTTGTCCCCGCAGCCTTTGTTTTCTCATTTACTAGGGGGGTCATCTCTTTTTTTATCAGGCACTGGGTACCTTCTATGCTTACGGTCCTGTAACCCTTCAGATCCATTTTCACCCCATAATACGAAAGTATTTCTTTCATAGTATCCTTCCTACAACTTCTTTGACTTTTTTTCTGTATTTTTCCGGCGTTGAGATTATTACGGGATATCTCGTTGGTGTGGAATTTCGGAAAAATGTATGATCCGTAAAGCTTTTACTACCCTCATCGAAAACCTTTATCTCTATCCTCTCGGTCCCTTTGGGCTCCGGAATATCTATGACACAGTAATGCTCGGGGATTCCCGCTTTTTCACAGATCTCTCTTTCCAGTTCCTTTCTCTCTTTTAAATTGAGACTGAGGTCTATAGAAGCCGCGAGTTTAAAAAGATCTCTGTATTTTAACCTTTTGTATATCTGACCAGGGAACCCTTCTGCATTCTTCAAAAGAGACAGAAGTTCCGTATCCGTCATTCTTGTTATTTCTTTCACATTTTCCTCATTAGCAACACATTCTACAGCCCTTGCCAGCATGCTTTCGCAGATTCTTGCCGTCTTATGGAAATAAACAGAGGCGTACATAAGATCCCGGGCCGTGAGCATCCCCTCTACGGCGAGAATGCCCTTTTCATTGATCCCCAGGGTATCATCTCTGATCTCTATGGTCTTGAGAATCCTCTCGACGTCTATGATTCCATGGGCTACACCGGTATAATGTGCGTCCCTCAGGAGATAGTCTATCCTATCCACATCCAGATCTCCCGCGATTATCTGGGATTCATATCCCTCCTCTTTTCCTTTCAAGATTTTTATGACTTTTTCAGGCTTTACAGCATATTTTTCAAGCGTATCCCTCAGATCAAGGACTCGTTTGCATGCGAGATCCACATGATCTTTACCGAGATACTCCCTTGACAGAGGCTCAAGTGTGTGCGAAAAGGGAGTGTGTCCACAGTCATGGAGCGTTGCGGCCGCGGTGAGCGCACCCTTTTCAATATCCAGTTCCTCGCAGATCTCGTTGGTGAGGTAGTAAACACCCAGTGAGTGCTCAAATCGCGTATGGTTTGCGCCGGGAAACACGAGGTTTGTCAGCCCGAGCTGTTTTATATCTCTCAACCGCTGGATTACCGGTGCATGAAAAAGATCGAGGATAAGGCCTTCTATTTTTATACTCCCATGGACCGCATCGTGGATTATCTTGTAGCTCATTGGTATAGCTTCTTTGAGGCGGATAAAAAGGTTTTCTATTATCCAAACATTATTTAATACTCTCCCGTACAACTATCATGTTCACCAAAAACCTTCAGGATCTGATAAAGGAAAGAAGATCACGGCTCTGTGTGGGGCTCGATCCCGCACCTACGGCTATGCGTGAGAAGAACACGACTAAGAAGAGCATTCTGGATTTTTGTCTTGAAATAGTGGAGGAAACCTCCGAGTATGCGGTGGCCTACAAGCCAAATCTCCAGTATATTATGCCGCTGGGAAAACGAGAGATGCGAAAACTCACAAAAAAGATTCACGAAAACAACGCCTTGGCTATACTGGATCTAAAACTCGGTGATATCGGATCGTCGAACAATGCCTCAATGTACTGGATAAAAAAACTGGGATTTGATGCCTTTACGTACACACCCTTTCCAGGAAATGTTACTGAGACAGGAAAGAATGCACAGCACTATGGCCTTGGTGTTTTTGTGCTGACCTTAATGAGCAATCCACAGGCGAGTTACTTTATGAAATCGCAAATAGATGGAAAAGCAGCCTATGAGTTTATCGCGGAGAAAGTCAATGAGATAAATGGAAACGCAGTTATAGGCGCTACCTGTAAGAGATCAGACCTTCTGGATATAGCATCAGTGCTTGACGAAGACAGGTTCGTGCTCGTACCCGGCATAGGCGCTCAGAAAGGAAGTATGAATATTCTAAAAATATTTAAAAATACCATCGTGAACGTGGGCAGAGGTATTGTATACGCTCCTGATCCCGGTGGAAAGGCAGAGGAGTACATGAAAAAAAT
>JAYEIH010000033.1:0-4128 GCA_034659995.1 Methanobacteriota archaeon | reverse complement strand
GTAGCATTGAGATCAACTACATCTTTAAAGAGGATAGATCCCTTGATCCCCGTATACTCCTCTATCTCATAACAATCTGCAGAGGAGATGCTGGTGCAGAGAGCTAATAAAAATAGAAAGATGGGAACTATCCTTCTCATCGTATCTACCGTATGTCCAGTCTCATGAACTTTACGTACGAAGCCACGAGCAGTATAAACGGCAAAACTGTGAGTGAGAGAAGGTTGATCCAGTTGTGCCTCAGGGTCTCTCCAAGTGACGGGGGTTCAGGTTCATCCCCGTATGGACTCCACATCCCCTTGGCAAACTCGGGGCTCACCACCTGCATCGAGAGATCGGTATACCCTCCTTTGGGCGAGAGAACAGTAAAATAATCCATTACATCCTGACGTTTTTGCCAGTACTCCTGTAATTCTTGCCACTGCTTCTTTATCTGTTCCTCATCGGATCCGGATAATCCTGAGATGGAGGGTTGCTCTCCTATAATATGTTTTGCAGCAGCATCTCCAAGAACGGGAAGCAGATACGTCGTAAGCACAACCAGCACCAGCGCTACTAAAATGGCCTGTCTACTCCCTTCAGCTACGGTCGAAGAAAATATGGCAATGGAAAAGTAAGCCACCAAGAAGAGCAGTGAGATCCCCATAAAAACAGTTAATCGTGGTATTTCCGATCCTGTGGGATTCAATCCATAAAATGAGAGGAATCCAACGGTGAATAACGTCACGATGACCATAGCAAAGCCCAGAGCCATGAGAGCTCCGAGGATCTTTCCGTTGATAACGCTATCTCTGAATACGGGATGTGAAAGCAGGGACTTTAACGAGCCCGTCTCCTTTTCTCGAGATATAAGGTCAAATCCGAGGGCTAACGCGAGTATCAGACCGACGCCTGTAAAATAACTCTGCATTGACGTAAAAACAAGCAACATTGAGGGTTTATTCGGCATTGGACGTGAGTACTTCTTCATCTGTTCTGCCTGCTCTGGATTTTCCTCCTCCATCTCGTGTATCATCTCCTCTCTCTTCTGTACTTCCTCTACCCTCTCTTTGTACTGCTCCAGCTGCATATCATACCTATCAATTCCCTGATAAGTGGACAAAAGTGTAACGGCCATCAGTATGGCAAAGATCACGAGGAATCTCTTTCCTGAGAGGTGGTCCATGAACTCCTTTCGTGCAACGGTAAGAAAAGACATATCACTCACCTCTCACCGTTTTCAGGTATATCTCCTCAAGACTGGGCTCATCCAGCATCATACTTCTGATCTTTACCCCTCGATCAAAAAGATATGCTGAGATATCATCCCTAATATCCTTAGAAGCTTCCAGTACGGCCTTATTGCCGTCGTACTCAATCGCTACAATCTCTCCATGGGGGAGATCCGGTATCTTCCCAATGGTCTCAACAGCGATTCGGTAGGTGTCCCCCTTCTTCAGCTCACGCTGGGTCTCTCGGGGTGTCCCTTGGGCGATCAGTCTTCCCTTTGAGATAATCCCAATCGTTTTGCAGACCTGTTTTACCTCTGAAAGGATGTGCGAGGAGAAAAAGATCGTTTTTTCCTCCTTCTCAAGTTTTTTTATGATCCCTCTGAACTCATGGGTGCCCTCAGGATCCAGCCCCCCCGTGGGCTCGTCAAGAAAGATAATATCGGGATCATTGAGGAGTGCCTGTGCAATTCCCAGCCTCTGCCTCATTCCCTTTGAGTACCCACCAAGTTTCTGTTCCACATCACCGAGATCCACAAGCTTCAGAAGCTCATTTACCCTTTCAGCTCTTTTCTCAGCACTCATCCCGTAAAATCGTCCGAAGTAATCGAGATTCTGTTCCGCTGTGAGGTTTTCATAAAACCCCACATTCTCAGGTAGAAGTCCAATCATCTCTTTTATCTCCATCGGGTTCTTTGCGATCTCGATATCGCGTATATAAGCTTTGCCGACAGTAGGCTCTATCAAGCCCGCGAGCATGAATATTGTCGTTGATTTTCCTGCACCGTTAGGGCCAAGAAATCCAAATATATCCCCCTTCTCAATACTCAGATCCAGGGAATCCACCGCAGTGTTTCCATCGTATACCTTTGTCAAACCTTCTGTTCGTATCATATCGTTCCTCTCCTCTATGGTATGTTCATCTTACTTTTTCTAACGAGATACACTTTAAAAACGTTTCGGTAGCTGTGAACCTTCCACTCTAAACTGAGATGACAAAAAAAACAGGATGTGCTCGTACACACTTACTCAACGTCTCTCCCTCATTACAATGAAAATGCCTGCCATTACTGCTACTATCAGAGGAATAAGATAGTAAAGTATGCTAAAATTCTCTTTATCGGAATTTTCCTCGGCAGAACGAGTATTTTTCTCCTCTATAAGCTCCTCTACCTCATCTAAAAATGATGAACACTGGTACTCTGGTGAGGGTTCCTCTATGGCGGTCGTATCCTTCACTCCAGAGTCCATGAGCATCAGAGGGCCTCCCTTTAGTTTCAGTACATCTATCCCAAGTTTTTGGTTAATAATATCGTCCATATAGTAGAGAACATCACTTACCAGTAGTAGGCCATCCTCTCTGTAATAACAGTTCACAAACAAGCCCGGCTCCAGCTCTCTCCAGTTGTCCTCGGTACCAGCACAGACACCGCCCAGATAATATCCTCCCTCATACACCATTGTTCCTTCCTCTGTTCTGTAGGCATTATACGACCCCTGAATACCATAATTCTCATACTTCGGATAGATCGGATCCTCCCCCTCCCGTATCTCCTCTCTATTAAGTGTTCTCAGATGGTAATACTCCTCAGTCTCAGCCCTCAGAGAACCGAACTCTGAGTGTAGATCATTCTCCACTGGCCCCTCGAGCCATCCCTTCACCCCCCCGTGTTCGTTCCAATCTTTCATCACCATATACTCCTCCCGATCATATGATCCCACTGGTATCCAGAAGAGCCATTTGCCCCATGCATCTCCGTTCTCATCAATAAGCTCCAGCGTCTCGAGATCGAGTCTCAGGTCATAGACGTGTGTGAAAGGAACAAGTACCGGTTCATTATTCTCATTTCTCAGTATCGGTGCTATTTCTCCCTCGAAACATACGCGTACTTTCGCTATTTTTTCCTTTATGTCCAAAATTTGGTATTTATATGAAAAATTTTCGAGATAAAAGAACTTATACTCAAATAATGCATTTTTAAGAAGCGCAAAACTACAGGCTTTGGGCCATTTTGGATTTTTGTACGTGTGGTACTCTGCATAAAATCCCTCTTCGGGGTCGAAAGCGCTTATCTGCGGCACTATCAGTATAATCATCATTGCCATTGTCAGTATGCCAAGTTTCCTTTTCATTCAATCACCTTTTTAAGTTTTTGTGTTACAAAAATAAATGAATCAATTCTTACCCTTTCTCACCAGAGACACCACGAGCACGAGCGCTGCAAGAATACCAATAATCCCAAGATAGATGGGCGTGTTGTCCTTCTGTGGTAGGGAACTCGCAGGAGAAGATGCAGGTTCAGTGGAGATCGCGCCGGTCGGACTTTCAGAAGGAATAGCCTTTCTGGGCCCCACGTACTCTTCTCCAAACGGCGCTCCCTTAACTTCAACCCCTCTTTCTTCCAATGTAGGAATATACTCCTCTATAGATTTTTTACTGAGCAGCGAATTAAAGCCCATATGGACTATATCTCCCTCATCGATTCCGGGATTCTTCACGAGTGGAGAGAGATCTTCGATAAAGTTTCCACCGAGATCGAGATGATACTTTATGCCTGTGTCCTGTAAGTTCGTAACACCTATTCTTGTCAAGTGTTTCAGCGGAGTAATATCTTGGATCGCATTGTAGTGAAGAGATAGCACGTCAAGGTTCGTGAGGTCGGCAAGGGGTGAAAGATCGGAGATATAATTATCGTCGAGTAAGAGCCATAAGAGTTCCGTGAGATTGGCCAGTGGCGAGATATCCACAACATTATTGCTTTTGATACGTAGATCTTGGAGATTCGTAAGTTCGGTGAGTGGCGAGATATCGGAGATCTTATTGTCGTTAAGGTATAACCATTCAAGATTCGTGAGATCAGCGAGTGGCGATATGTCCGAGATGTTATTGTCGTAAAGAATTAACCATTCAAGATTCGTG
>JAYEIH010000032.1:0-4184 GCA_034659995.1 Methanobacteriota archaeon | reverse complement strand
TTTCCTCCTTTTCAGGTTGTTTTCCAAATATAATCCTTTGATCCCTTACCAAAAAGTTGTAGGAGCTATGATTCAGATTATCTGAAGCGATTTCTATCGTATTATCGGCATTGAACCGCACCGAACTCTCAAATAGATGATCCATCTTTTTTATTATGGATCGAGTATCGTACGCCTCCGTAAGAGAGAGTATTGTTTTTACGTGCATTTTTGAAGCTTTTTTTAGATACTTCTCAAAAAATATATGAAAACCACTGGCGACTGAGAGATGGGTCATTGAGTCAAAGAGTATGAACTCAAGGCTCTTTAACTGAATCCCCGCTTCAAGTATCTCAAACGGCAGGAGAAAGAGCTCGTCTCTTGTTGGTGTTTCTATGAGGGCGAGATTTCCGCGATTTCCGATGTCCTTCCTCAGTATTTTACCTGTTCTTTTAATCCTGTGAATGTCTCTGGATACAAAAATGCAGTTTTTTCCAGAGCTCATAGCGTCTAACAGAAGCTGTCTGCCAAATATGGTTTTTCCCGCTGTCCGCGGACCGAATATCAGAACACTTCGATTTTTAAGTATTTTGTCGGAGACATTCTCCTCCGGTCCCGGCAGTTCCGTTCTTTTTAGTTTTCCCTTTTTGAACTTATTTACTATATTGTCTGAAGTTTTTTCTATATCTCCTTGTGAGAGCTTTAGTTTTTCCATGAGCTCTTCTCGTTCCAGAGGCATAATGAAGCTACTTTCCCCAAATTATTTAAACCTTTTTACCACCCTTCCTCACCTATCAATGGAACAAAGGTACAACCCCCATACTTCTTTTTTTCAATCTTACCCTCATCTGTTTTCTTAACCACAGTCAGAGTGCAGAAGTACTGCTTTCCCACGGGGATACATAGCTTTCCACCAATTTTCAGCTGTTCTATCAATCTTTTTGGTATTTTAGGAGCGGCAGCGGTCACAATAATCTTGTCGTATGGACTCTCTTCTGCGTACCCGAGCGTTCCATCTCCTACAATGACTTTGATATCGCTTCCTGCCTTTTTTAAGTTTTTCCTGGCTAAAATAGCGAGTTCAGGTATTCTTTCGATACTGATCACATTTTTTCCTACTATCTCAGAGATCAAAGCCGCATTGTACCCCGAACCCGCTCCTATCTCCAGTACTCTGTCACCCTTCTTGAGACTCAGCGTTTCGAGCATTATTGCTATCATTGAAGGGGCGGAGATGGTCTGGCCGTGTCCTATGGAGAGAGGACGATCAACATAGGCCGTTTTTTGGGAGGATATGGGAACGAAGATCTTCCTATCCACTCTTACAAATGCTCTTTTTACCGATTCAGATTTTATATAGCCGTGAGTTGCCAGGGACTCAACCAAGCTCTGCATACTATACATATTATATATAGCGAGAGGAAACTTTTTATAATTTTTTATAGATTGTCTGCATGGCCGAACGATGGAAGCTCCTTGTACTGCTAATAGATGAGATGGTGCTTATCGCAGTCTATTTCATCATTCGATTCCCCATTGTATACTTTATAATACTGCTTTCTGTGATGATGGTAAAGGATGCCATTGTCATACACAAGGCATGGGAGATTATGGGCAGAAGGAACCTGCTCGGAATGGAAAATCTTATAAACAGAGAAGGGATAGTAATAAAAAAGATCAATCCCATAGGGCAGATAAAGATTGGTAATGAGATCTGGGGGGCAGAGAGTGATGCTCTAATAGAAGAAGGAGAAAAAGTGACGGTAATTGGATTTGAGGGGCTTTCTGTGGAGGTGGAGAAGTATAAAGGTGATTGCAATGGAAAATAATATCTGGTCAAGCATTGATAAGGAAAAGGCATTTGAGTTCTGCGCTGAGTACCGTGAATTTTTGAGCGCGTGCAAAACGGAGAGAGAAACCGTTGATTATATAGTTTCCGAGGCCAAAAAAAATGGATTTCTGCCTGTGAACGAAGACAGTAATAAGGGCTATGAGATAAACAGGAATAAGTCTGTCATAGTTGCCGTAAAGGGCAAAAAGGATCCCAGAGAGGGACTGAGAATAATTGCATCTCATCTTGATTCTCCCCGGCTGGATCTTAAGCCTAACCCCGTTGTTGAGGATGAGAAACTTGGTCTTTTAAAGACGCATTACTACGGCGGGATAAAAAAGTACCAGTGGGTTTCGATGCCGCTGGCAATCCACGGCGTTGTTGTAAAGGAGGACGGAGAGAAAGTTGCCATAGTTCTTGGCGAGGATCCGGAGGATCCCGTCTTTACCATCTGCGATCTCCTTCCGCATCTTGCAAAAAAAGCACAGGGAAAAAAGAAGCTATTTGAGGGAATAGAGGGCGAGGAACTCAACATACTCTTTGGTTCGATACCTGAAGATGGTGATGAGGACAAAAAAGAAAAAGTGAAGAAATATCTCCTGAAACTTCTCGAGGAAAAGTATGGCATAGAGGAAGAAGACCTAGTTTCTGCGGAAATAGAGATTGTTCCTTCATTTAAAGCCCGTGAAGTTGGTCTGGACAGGAGCCTTATCGGAGGTTACGGGCATGATGACAAAGTCTGTGCGTTTACATCCTTAAAGGCGCTTCTTGAAACGAAGGAACCAAAGTATACCTCCGTCTTCATAGGCGCGGATAAAGAAGAGATAGGAAGCGAGGGAGCTACAGGAATGAAATCAAGGGCGTTTGAAAACTTTTTGGTCAAATTTTTGGATATTTCAGAGCCTAAAGATCTTGTTTCTGTCTTTGAGAACTCCAAGGTACTCTCAGCGGATGTGGGCGCCGCATTGAATCCAACCTTTAAAAAGGTTCATGAAAAGCATAATGCGGCCAGGATTGGCGGCGGGATAGCCATAGAACGATATACCGGCGCAGGTGGCAAGTACTCTTCAAGTGAGGCGACGGCAGAGTTTACCGCGGAGATACGACGTATATTCAATGAGAATGATGTAAGATGGCAGGCCGCCGAGATGGGAAAGGTGGATGAAGGTGGAGGAGGTACCGTTGCAAAGTTCCTTGCGGCGTACAATATGGATGTTATAGACTGCGGCACGCCGGTACTTGCAATGCACTCTCCCTTTGAGGTAGCTTCCAAAGCCGATATCTACGAAACCTATAGAGCGTACGGAGCATTTTACAGAGAATAACTATCTTTTTTTTACTTTTTTAAACGAATCCGTCTTCGTTTATTGCATATTTTTCTTTTATTTATTATTGCTCATCAGTGTTATGCACCGAAAACTATTTAAATGCCTATGTTATTTTAGATTGTAGATGAGCACAAGCATGATAATGCAAAAAATACTAATGCTGACCGAAAACTATTTAAAGGATAAGGAGTAATAGAAGCATAACATGCGAATATTGAACATCAAGGTGACATGTCAATGAAAAATAAAGACACAAACTCATCAGGCAATATAAAAAATAGCGTAAAAAATAGTACAAATAGCATAAATACAATTTATGTAGTGGAGGGACCGATATGAATATAAATATAGGATTAAAAAGATATGCAAGTCTTTTGGTATGCGCAGCTTTAGTACTGAGCATGGTTAGTATAAATATAGATACAGTCGAGTCACAACCAGATGATCTGGACGTAGATGTTGATTTCGACGGAACGATTTTTGAGGACATCGGCGCGGATCAGCAAAAAAATGGGCTTACAGGCGATAATGATTCCGATGACTGGGATCCATGGAATAACCCAACAGGTGATGAGGATAATGGCACCTTTGAGTCTGCAGAAGGATTGGAGGACGTAGATGTGTACTTGGATGAAGGTACAAGCTCTATTGACACCACAGATGGCTCCGGTTCGTGGACAGCATTAAATGAACCTACATTCCAGGGAAAGCATTATCTCACCTTTAAAAAGGATGGGTACGTGACAAAAACAAGAAATATCGATATTTATGCCGGTACAGTGGATCTCAATGCCACATTTATGGAGAGAGCGGATGCGGTCATTGGGAGGGTAACCGATACCGGAGGAAACCCCGTTGCAGGAGCACGAGTTGTTGCCTACGTGGAAGGGGGATCCACCCCGGAAGAGGATGCATTCAGCCGCACGATAGAGGCGTTTACCGATAAGTTTGGGAACTACGTCTTAAAGGGCCTCACAATAGGGAATTATGATATAGAGGTAACGAAAGAAGAGTATTTCGATAAGACGAAAACCACATATGGAGTA
>JAYEIH010000031.1:0-20957 GCA_034659995.1 Methanobacteriota archaeon | reverse complement strand
GACACATGTATGCATTATCGCCATCGCAAGCTCTGCTTTCCGTTGTTCTATATCCTCCATACTAAGGATAAATTTGCAAGCCCATTGAACACCATGATTCTTCCAAATCCTCCAGTATCTTCTCAAATGAGGGTTTGATTTCTGGAATTCGCTCTTTGACAGTTTCCCATATAACTTTTAAATCTGCACCAAAATACCCGTGGATCACTTTATCTCCCATTCCCGCCATTCCTTTCCATGGACCCTCTGGATACTCTCTTCTTACATTCGTAGGTATATTCTTTGCAGCCTCACCAATAATTTCAACAGCTCTTATTACAGCAAAGATTGTCTTCTCATCCTAAACAAATTCTTCATGGGACATTCCCCCAACAAAATTCAGTGCATTATTCATTGCGTCAAGAATATCCTCGATATAATCGCCAATTTCTCTTTTCATACGTAAACAATCTCTGCTAACACATGCTTACAGATTCGTGGCTTGAGACCGGATTTCATCACCAGATCGACCTTTATGTCAAGTAAAGTGGAAAGGTACTCTTCAAGTTCAACGAATTTTATTAAATCCATTTGGGTATCTGACTCAAACCCCACCAAAATATCAAGATCGCTTTTTTTCTTTTGTTCTCTCCTTACGTAAGAGCCAAAGATGCCTATCTCTTTAATTCCATACTTTATCTTTAGTTCAGTCTTATGTTTTTCAAGAATGTTTTTTCCACTGTCATAAGTATATTTTTATTTCCCGGATATAAGAAGTTTTTCGTGGCAAGGCCCGGGAGATTTTCGAACACCGCCTGCAAAAAGATTTATATACTGCGTCCAGCAACCTGAGTTATGCACGAATGGGCTCTGGCAGAGGCAGTGATCTCCACTGCAATGAAAACGGTAAAAGAAAAGAATATCAATGAGGTAACTGAGTTCAGAATAAAAATGGGTGAACTTCAGCAAATAGAGCTGGAAATATTTGAATTTGCTATGAAGCAAATGATGAAAAAATATCAAGTACTCAAAAATGCCAAAATAGATATAGAAATGGTCGAGGCTCTACTGAGATGTAACTCCTGCGGTCATGAATGGGGATTTGCAAAGGATGAGCTTACCCATGAGGAGTCCGAGTCAATACATTTTATCCCTGAGATGGCCCATACATACCTCCGATGTCCTGAATGCGGCAGCCCCGATTTCGAAGTTATACGGGGCAGAGGGGTAGAGCTCGAATCTCTGGAGGTGAAATAATGGACCCGAGGCTGAGCATTATTGGCAGGAGGATGGAGAAGATAAAAAAGGTAATTGCGGTCTCAGGAGGAAAGGGAGGGATCGGCAAAAGCTCTGTGGCTTCTCTCCTCTCGTTGAACCTATCAGAGATGGGATACAGGGTTGGTCTCCTGGATATGGACTTCTGTGGACCGTCAACACACGTAATTCTGGGGATAGAGAGCGAAAAATTTCCTGAGGAAGAAAAAGGGGTGATCCCTCCGACCCCTCATGGAATTAAGTTCATGTCCGTGATACACTATGCCGGTGACAACCCCTCGCCGCTGCGGGGCAGTGAAGTCTCAAATGCACTGATAGAATTACTTGCTGTCACCCTCTGGGGAGAACTGGACTTTCTCATCATCGATATGCCTCCGGGCATGGGCGACGCGGTACTGGACACCATACGACTGATAAAAAAAGCAGAGTTTCTCGTTGTCACCACCCCCTCAAAGGTGGCACTGGAAACGGTAAAAAAGATGGTAAAAATACTGAATGAACAACATGTTGAGATCGTAGGTGTCATTGAAAACATGAAGACCGACAGCTCCTCCCGCACAGAAAAAGTGATAAAAAAAATGGGAACTCGCTTTTTAGGGGAGATACGGTATGATAATGAGTTCGAAAACACGCTGGGGAAAAAAAAAGAGCTTTTGAAAACGGAGTTCTCCCAGGACCTTAAAAAAATTATTGAAAATGCAACGGATAAATCCTTTCAGTAATTCTTGGCCTGCGGGAGAACGAAAAAGGCAATTGCAAATATGACAATGGTGACGCCGTAATGGGCGAGAGAGTATAAGGGAATGTACGGGTAGGTGAGGAATCCGATAAGGTAGTAGAGAAAGCCCACTGTCATCATTAACGGGAGCGCATCCTTGGTCTTTATGTAGAGATACCCCTGGACCATAAGAACAAAGGCATCGAGACCCATGGTGATCCCCATATAAAGCACCATATATATCCCATCAAACGTATATGCATCTCCTGTTTTCACAACGGGGGAAAAGAGCGAGACAACTCCGAGAAGGAACAACAACGGAAAAACAAGATAGATCATGAGATCCTTTTTATCCTGTTTTTTTATGGGCAAAAGAAAAAGTACAGCGGGAAGTAGCCCCAGATCAACGGCAACAAATGAGAAAAACATGGAAAACTTGATAAAAACCGTTATTCCTGTATGCGCACCCAAAACATACAGAGCCTGCAGAGCTGTAAATACAGCCCAGACCGTTAAAAACAGAAAGGATGTGATATCATTCTTTTTCCATTTATAATAGAAAAAAAATGAAAAAATTAAGAATAAGAGACTAATGATACAGTAAAGTACAGTTTCCAGCTCCATCTCAGTGCCTCCCGTACACGGCATCGACAAAATCTTTAAACTCCCTTAACTTGGCTTTTTCCTTTTTCTTTTCAAACGGGGAGAGCACCTTATTTACCTCTTTATTCGAAGGATCCTTTATCTTGTATTTCTCCATGATTTTATCCCTTGACAGTTTTTCCCCTGTTTTCATTTTTTTGATAAGGCCTTTAAATGTTTCTGAGTCTGATTTAAGATACTCCATAAATGCTTTTTCCGGAGTTCTCAAAAAAATCTCGGGATGCTCTTCCCGCAGTAGATCTATATCCCTCATTGAATAGAAAAAAACTTTATTCTTAGTTTTAAAGGATTTAAAAAGGTCGCTAAGTGCGTTATCTCCCCTTTTTCCGTTGCACAGTGCAGCTACAATCTTTTTTTTATCAACAATAAGAAAAGAATCATCTGAGATCGATAACATTCCAGGAGACTCTACTTTCATTATAAATTCCAATATTCCCTTTAACGTTGTATTTTCTATCTCCTTGGACCATAAGAGGTCTCCCTTCGATATCTCCATACATATTATTATATTAGTCTTTAGTATAAATAATTTTTCCTTTTTTATCCAAAGACCACCGAAAGCTTAATAAACAGATTCACAAAAAATTACGTATCCCGACGTGGCCTAGTCTGGAAGGGCAGTGGACTGTAGATCCACGGATCGCTGGTTCAAATCCGGCCGTCGGGACTTTTATAACAATCTTTTTAAACTCAGTATAATATACTCTCCATATGATAGAACCTCATAAACACTGCATGGTATGCGGGAAAGCAATCCCTACGGATAAAAGCTTTTGTTCGGAAAAATGCGAAGAACACTACCGGAAAAGAGTAAAAAAGCAGAAAATGTACAGCTACCTGCTTATGGCCGTTCCAATAATTTTAATAGTGCTGCTTATAGCCCTTGGTCAGATCTGATCTCGGGGGATAATACAGAGAATATAGGTCATTCTGAACAGATCTTCCATGTAGCCACCATTAACTTTATAAATAATAGATTCTATATTATTATATGTGAGAAAAATGAAAAAATGTAAACTTGGGTTTGTTATAGTGGTAGTTTTGCTTCTGGCAGGAGCTAACAATGCCGTAAGAGGCGAAGTTATCACCGTGCCGGATGATTATCCAAGTATCGGGGAGGCTGTCTCCAACGCGCTACCAGGAGACACAATAATGGTCGAAAGTGGCGTGTATACAGAAGATATCAGAATAGACAAAAGACTCACACTGGAATGTGAAGACGTCACATTGAAAGGAAAAATAATTGTCGACGCCAAAAATGTGAAGATCTCCAACATAAGAATTCAGGATGTCGTTGAAGCTGTCGAGATTACCTCCTCGGGGGGTGCAGTGCTTTACTCTTTGAGCATCAGCAACTGTACATACGGTGTAAAGGTTGAAAGAAACGGGGAGGTGGATATCCGCAGTAGCAGTTTTGAAAACTGTGAGTATGGGGTACACGGTAATAAAACCAAGAATATCCAGGTAAGCGGCGCAACATTCACCAATAACATCAATGGACTGTATTTTACAGAGGTACATTCATCGTCTGTAGCAAGCTCACAGATAAAAAACAGCACAACAGGAGTCTATTTTACCCTATCGGAACGCGTATCGATCTCAAAAAATGTTATTGAGGGATGTGAAACGGGGATAGAACTGCAAGAAACGGACGGAACTATTGAAGACAACTTCTTGAAAAATGACACGAACATAAAAGCAGAAAGTATGGACAATTCCACGATCAGTGGAAATACGATAGAAGGCGGTACGAAAGGCATTATTCTAAAGTACTCTTCCGGAAATGAAATACGCGCCAATAGAATTAAAAATGCCGGTTCGTGGGGTATTAGAATAATGTATCAGTCCCAAGACTGCAAGTTCTACAATAACCTACTATACAACAATAAGAGCGGGATCGAGGCGCTTGCAGGCTGTGATAACACAAAGATAGTAAACAATACACTCTATAAAAACTCAAAGAATATATGGATCCATGACTCCAAAGATATCCTGATCCAGAACAATATAATAACCAAGGGGGATTACGGAATCTACGCACAGGAATCAAACGCCACAGTAAACTATAATAACTTTAGCAAAACGCCTAAACCGGGATATACAACAGGGATAGAAATAGAAAAATACAATAGTTTCGAGGACCCAATGTTTATGGACGTGGAGAATGAAAACTTTAAGCTTGACATAAACTCACCCTGTGTTGACTTTGGAAAACTTGAGAACTCGCCGGGAACAGACTTTGAAGGCAAAGGAAGGCCGTACGGTGAGGGAGTAGACCTCGGAGCCTATGAGGTAACATCCGCGCAGATAACGCTTATCACAAATACAGTAGACTACGAGCTTGCGGATGAGTTCATAAACTTCCTGGATAAAAACAATGTTCATATAAATGCGATCTCTGCAGAAGATTTCCCTGAGCACCAGGAGGACAAAATAATCGTTATTCTCGGAGGTCCAGATGCGTATGTGGGTGTAGGGTATATAGTCCAAATAGCACTGGACCCAAATGAGATAACACTGCTGAGAAAAGAGGGAAATTCGGCGATGTTTATAAAAACGAATACGTGGAAGGATGATCAGCTGATACTAATACTTGCAGGAAATGATAGAGACCTGACACAGAAAGCATCTCTGGAAAATAAGGAAGAGGTGCTGAGTCAAATAAAAGAATGGACATGAAGGACCCGTAGTCTAGTGGACAAGGCGCGAGGCTTCGGACCTCGTCTTCGTGGGTTCGACTCCCACCGGGTCCGTTCACTTCGTTCACGGCCCCGGTTGGGGAATGATCCAATCCTTCGGCCTGGCTCATTTTCGCCACCGGGTCCGCACCACGAATTTTTCATCACGAATGAAACTGACACAGGCGAAGGCTGTGTCAGGAGGGTACAGCAAAGCTGTACCACGTAAAGAATGAACCTGCTGCTGCGCACCACGTTCATTTAGGGAACTGGAGGGTAATACCATCACGCTCCCGCAGTACATTTCCAAACTCTTCAACGATCATCCCTACAAGCATGACATCTACATCTGTCTCCACTCCTTTGAAGATAAGATACACGCTGTCAGAATCCTCGCGAGAGGTCACTGTCAGATCGTTTCCTGAGGAAAAAAGTAGTTCGCACGCATCAACAATCAACGGCGTGGCCTTTATCACAAGATCTTTTTGTACGTCCACAGATATATTTTTCTTAATCATATATTTATTTTTTATGTCTGAAAGGATGGTATTCGGGTTGCACTCTTCTATTTCATAGTTCTCCATATTTTTTATTCTTTTAAGAATCTCCACTGTTTTGCCGCTGCTTCGTATGGTAGCTATCGCTCTTTTTAGATAATCTCTCCCTCTGTCACTTATATTTTGCTTTTCCAGCATATTTAGGTATCCGAGAGTAACCTGATTCAGATTGTTTAGTTTATGAGAAACGGCTTCATCTATCGTTCCAATCCGCTCAAGCCTGTAAGAACGACCTGCCAGCATGTCTCCCCCTATTTTTGATTCCGTTCCAAGAATATAACTCCCTATAAAGACATTAAAGATTATCATCAGGAAAAGCGTAGTAACTATAAGATACCGTTCCACAAGACTTGCATCCGCAAAGAGACCCTGTCCAATAAAGGACGCAAGAATTGAGTAGTATACCACTGAAACAGACAGAGCGGCATACCCTACGTATCTCCTATTCATAGTATCACTCAACTGATCACAAATAAATAGTTTGGGATGTAATCTGAAAACTGTTCAGTTATGTATATGTTTTGAGATCATCTCCCGGACTCTGTTTACTCCAATTGTCTTGATCAACGTTCCTGCCCTTGGCCCCTGATCCACTCCCAGAAGTACCGAATACAGAACCTTAAAGAAAGTTCCCGGTTTTATATCATTTTTCGTTGCAGTTTCGAATATCAGGGTTTGAATCTCCTCTGCACCCATACTTGTATCCAGTTTATCCCTGAAAATCCCAAGAGCTTTACTTTCCTCAGCCTCCAGCTCTATTTTTTCTCTCTCTTCTTCTCCTACATCCTCTGCAAAGTTTGTGGCATACTCTATCCTTTCTTTAAGCTTGGATTCATCAAAATTTTTGGGAAGAAGCTGCGTTCTCAAGAGAATATTTTTGATTATATCATACCTGCTCTCTATCCCTCTCAAAAGTACAGTGCAAATATTGACCATGGTAGAGTATGAAACTGTAAGGGGTTTTTCATCAGGGGGGTTCAGAGCGTACACGTACTCATAAAGTCTTTTGAGATGAGCTTCTTCTCTCACATTTGCTATCTCTTTATCTCCAAAATAAACATCGGCAAGCTCATCCACCTCATCCATAAGCTTCGGAATCTCGGAGGGGTTTACTACCCTTGTATAGTTCAGTCTTTTCAGCATCAGGAGCTTCATGGACTCCGGTGACCCGTATTTGAGCCATGTCTGGGGTGTAAATACGTTGCCTTTGCTTTTAGAGATCCTTCCTCCCTCTTTTTCAACAAAAAGCTCATATAGAGCATGAATGGGGGGTTCAAAATCCAGCATCTCCCTGCATATAGCGTCATTTACCTTCACAGAGTCCAGAATATCTTTTCCAAAGGCTTCAAAGTTTATTTTCAGTGATTTCCACCGTGCGGCAAATTCAACCTTCCACTGAAGTTTGCCATTCCGTATTGAGGTCTCGCCTGTGTAGCCGCAGCCTTTTATAGGTATCTCTTCACCCGTCTCCGAGTTTTTTCCGAGAAAGCTTCCGTCACAGACATATTCTACGGTGTCTCCATGGAATCCTGTAACTCTTGTGGTGTATATCCTTCCGCAGTTCTCGCAGATGACAAAAAAAGGATACTCCTCCGTGTATTTTTCCTGATCCGTCTCTCTTTTTATAATTTCCCCGGCCTTTCTGTAATTTTTCAGTAATTTTTTGATCTCATTATCGAACTTTCCCTCTTTATAGAGCTTATCTGAGGAAACAAACTCAAACTCAACTCCAACCTTCTCCAGCCCATCAATAAGCAGAGAAGACATATGAGCCCCATAGGACTCATGACAGCCAAAGGGATCATCGATATGTGAAACAGGACGACCTATGGATTTTTCCAGCTCCTTCGGAAATCCGATGGGAACCTTTCTCAGTCCGTCCCTATCATCTGATACCGCATAGTACCTGGCATCAAGACCTCTGTCCTTCAGCGCAAGATAGACCATATACGCCCTTATGCCATCACCGGCAGAGCCAATATGCGGTATTCCCGATGCACCAAGACCGCTCTCTGTAATAAACGCACTCGATTCTTCATCGAGTTTTTTCTCTCTCTCCAGAATCTCATCAACCAACGTGTCAGACCAGAATATCTTTTCCACACTCACACCTCAAAACCAATAGTTAATTATATGATTTATATCACAGTTTCCTACCCTGCCGTGCCCGGGATAGACCTTCTCAATATCAAGGTTTGCCAGCCTCTCCAGAGACTGCTTTAGTTCTCTTGGATTCCCTGAAGGCAGGTCCGTTCGTCCTATGCCATCTATAAAAAGTGTATCGCCAGAAAACAAAATTTTTTTGCTCTCATCGTAAAGACAGATGCTTCCATCGGTATGTCCGGGTGTGTGCAGGACCTCAATTCTGTAATTTTCAGTTTCTATGGTATCTCCCTCTTTTAACCGTTTGGATACTGGGATTCCATCAAACGCAGAACCGTCAAGATGATATAATGTCTTTTTTGTGCCCTTCTCGAGATCGTCAGCATCATACTCCCCTATGGCAACGGGCACGCCTGCCGGATCACCTCCGACATGATCTATATGACAGTGCGTGTTAATAATGAGATCTATCTCGAATGAGTGTATGAACTCTTTCAGAGACTCCGTCAATCCCGTACCGGCATCTATAAGGAGTGTCTGTGAGTCCTCTATAACAAATACATTGGAATCAACGCCCGAGGAGATATACTCCCGGATCATTCCTTCACCTTTACCAGGACATGATCGAGAAGCTCATCAAGTGTTGAGACAGGGGTAATCTTGATCTTGTTTTTGTCCTCTTCCTGAAGATAGACATCTTCTTTATTGGACTCTGGAAGAACGACCTCTTCCATGCCAGCACCGATTGCAGCCTCCACCTTTGCTGTGATCCCTCCGACGGGAAGAACCTTTCCTCTGACACTCAATGATCCTGTCATCGCGAGATCCTGTCGTATCGGTATTCCTTTTATTGCAGAGATAATTGAGGCAGCCACACTCACACTTGCGGAGTCTCCCTCAACTCCTTCGTATGCCTGTAAAAACTGGATATGTATGTCATAATCCGATATAGTTTTGCCTGTCTTCTTTTTTATAAGCGCAGAAACATTTGAGATAGACTCTGTTGCTATCTCCCCGAGCTTTCCTGTAGCAATTATCCTTCCTTCATTTTTACTTCCGGCAGGAGCAGCTTCAGCCTCTATGGGCATTATTATCCCACTCTTCCCTCCAAGAACTGCAAGCCCGTTTACTCTTCCCGTATTTGTACCAGAGGTATCAAATACCCTGTATTCCTTCTTTTTTTCTATATAATCATCTGCTATCTGATGTTCCAGTGACCTTGCCAGAGTTCTGGCCTGTTTTACGTGTTTTATGGTCACATACTCGGCTTCTCCTTTTATTGCAACGTCTCCTGCAGCTCTGATCATTCCCCCGAGATCTCGTATTATCAGGGTAAGACTGTTTTTTCTTCCTGCCCTTCTTCTTGCCTCATTGATTATCTCTTTAACGGCGTTTTTTGTAAAATGAGGGATCTTTCCGTCTTTCTCTACTTCTTGAGCAACAACTCTCACCAGTTTTCTCCTATTCTCAACGGTATCGGGCATGGTATTACTCATATAAACCTCATATCCGTACCCTCTCATCCTTGATCTGAGTGCGGGATGCATGCCTTTAAGCGTCTCTATGTTTCCTGCGGCAACGAGAATAAAATCGCACGGAACTTTTTTTGTTCTTACCATTGCCCCGGAGGACATCTCACTCTGCCCCGTAATGGGGTACTTCCCGTTCTGTATTGCTGTAAGCATTGCCTGCTGCATATTTATCTTGAATGTTGAGATCTCATCGATAAATAAAACACCTTTATGGGCCCTGTGAATCATTCCCGACTCCACTCTTTCATGCGGCGGTGTTCCCATTCCGCCCGATTGGAATGGATCATGACGCACATCCCCCAGCAATGCACCGGCATGTGCTCCCGTTGCATCGAAAAAGGGCGCCTTATCCTTTTCACTATTGTCTATGAGAAGTTTTGGGACTAAGATACTCGATTTTGATTTTAAAAGCTGAGTTCCGAGGAAAACAGTAATTACTGCCACAAAAACTGCCATCAAAACCTGCCCTGTAAAAAATCCATAAAAGACAACTGCCATTGAAATAAGAATTAATAACATACTCTTACTTTTCTCATCTTTTTTAGCTCTTTCTCTGTAATCCTCCACAATACACCTTCCCTCTTCTGCCTTTACCACGCGTATTTTTGGAGTATTCTGATCGTCGGGATTTGGATATACAAGTATATCTTCCAGTTCCTCTTTTGGAAGGAGTTCCGCCATAGCCTGTCCAAGCATGGACTTGCCGTTTCCCGGATCCCCTATGAGAAGAACATTTCTTCTCTGCTTTGCAGCCTTCTTGATTATCTCAACGCCTCTCTCCTGTCCTACGATCTGATCTACCATACGATCAGGTACGGGTATCTCCTCCGTTGTCTCAAACTCATACCCAAGATCGTGATCTGCTTCCTTAGCTGCCTTTTTTTTCTTATCAGTCATTGTGCAAAACTATCCAAAGGAGTATAAAAACCTAACGCATACAAAAAATTTTGGTGTGGGAACAAAAAGTTTAAATACATGCTAACACATAGTAATATAGTGATGAGAAGAATAATGCTTAGGATCTTAAAAGCATTAGCTGATGATACCAGGTTAAAAATAATAAATTTTTTGGAGGATGGTGAAAAAAGTGTTGGGGATATACAGCCACATGTTGGTACTACGCAGTCGAACATTTCGCAGCATCTGAGGATTCTCAAGGATGCAGAGCTAGTAGATAGTAGAAGGAAAGGAAAGATCGTCTATTATCATATAACGAACAAAAAGATCTTTACTTTTCTGGATCTTCTGAATAAAATGGCAAGGGAAAATATCGAAGATATGATGGATTGATCAGTGCATCTTTTTCCTGGGCTTAAAGAAGACAATACCCATTGTTGAGCCGGCAATCATTAGCATGAAAACCGTCAGAAACAAATATAATATCTCATACCCAGAGTAGTCCAATCTATAAAAGAGAAAAACTGAGTAGAATGAGGTAATAACTGCTGAGATAACGCCCACTTTAAGTCCTTCAATCCATCCGACCCGTACCTTTTTTCTCACTAAAAATACACCGATGAACCCGCCGATCATTATCAGGAGTGTGTGCAGCACCCCCGCAAGAAAAACAAAAACCATGCCTACGATCCCACCCCACATACCCGCCTTTATATGTGCCAGTTCAAACTTCTTGGCCTTTCGCAGTATGTCCCTGATCTTCCTATTCATGATAGGTAAATGAAACAGGTATTTATATAGGTGTTGCCATACCTTTTTAAGCCTTCTTGGAGAAGCAGGGGTATGAAGAGACAGATAATCGATGATACAGCATATATAAGCGAGAGGGCCTTTATATCCGGTGATGTGGAGATAGAGGCACATGCAAGTATCTGGCCCTTTGCCTCAATACGGGGGGACAGAGGAAAAATAAGCGTGGGTAAATACTCAAATATACAGGATAATGCCACGATCCACGAGAAAACCTCTATTGGGGCATTCGTATCCGTGGGACATAACGCCGTTATCCACGGATGTACAATCGATAACAACGTAATTGTCGGGATGCATGCCACCATACTGAACAGCGCAAAGATCGGGAAGAACTGCGTTATTGGTGCGAATACCCTCATCACGGAGGGAAAGGAGACACCGGAGAACTCACTGATTGTCGGATCGCCGGGGAAGGTAATAAAAAAACTCAATGAAAACTGGCATGAAAAAATAAGAAAAAACGCGGAGGTTTATCATGAGCTCTCGCAGAGATATAAAGAAGGAGTGCAATGAATCCCTTTAAAATTTTCCTTTCGTCGCTGTTAAAACCTGTATACCTGGTATATGAAAAAATTCTAGAAAGAAGAGTAAAAAAAGGAAAGATCCCTCACCATATAGGCATAATAATGGATGGTAACAGGAGGTATGCTGAGTTTTTTGGGCTGGATGCCTGGAAAGGACACAGCAAGGGTGCGGACAAGCTTGAGGAGATACTGGACTGGGCAGGCGAGCTTGACATAGGCATTATAACAGTATACGCATTTTCAACGGAAAACTTTGAGAGGGATACTGAGGAGGTGGAGTATATAATGGATCTCTTTGAAAAAAAATTTGAGGAGATCGCAGAGAATAAACGAATTCACGAGAACGGAATAAAGGTAAGAGCTATAGGAAAACTTGAACTCCTGCCGGACAGAGTGGTAGATGCCATAAAAAAAGCAGAAAAAGCTACTGAAGGGTATGAAAACAAGGTGCTAAATATCTGTGTTGCATACGGTGGAAGAGTGGAAATACTTGAGGCTGTGAAAAAGATCATGGCGAAGGGTATCTCTCCCGAGGAAATAACAATCGAAATGATCAAAAAGAATCTCTATACCTCCGATCTTCCGGACCCCGATCTTGTTATTCGGACCGGTGGGGAGGTTAGGCTGAGTAACTTCCTTCTGTTCCAGTCGGCATACTCCGAACTGTTCTTTACAGAAATATATTTCCCATTTTTTAGGAGGATAGATTTTTTAAGGATACTGCGGGAGTACCAGATGAGAGAAAGAAGAATGGGTAGATAATATGAAGATAAAAAAGGATCAGGAACTCTTTAAAGAAATAATAGAGGAGTACAACGAAAACCCGGAGGGTTGGAAGGCCTCTATATCGGGGCAAGGATCACGGTTAAATTTCTATATCTCCAAGGGAAAGCAGCTCTGGCATCTAAAGGCTGAGATGATACACCCCTATAAAAAAATCGGTATTGGCGGAAAAACAAAGATAAAAAAAGAAATAGATCATGATTTTTCGTTTGGCTGGCGCCCCCTCACAAAAAAACAGATGAAAAAAATAGTCAATGAGCTGAAAAAAGACGGAGAAGTCTCAGACTCGACCGTAAAAGATCTGCTTGAGGCATCCCCAAAATCCTTTTTTGACATAGATGAAGAGTATGCGTTTCAGGGACCCATAGCATTCTCAAATAGGCCATTCCGGAAACTCTCAAAAAATCAGGAAAAGCTGGACTCAAAACTCACGAAGGAGCTGAACAAACTGGTGTTCTATCATGGTGGAAGCACGTACAGGTGAGTATAAAAGAGAGTTTCTGGAAAGATACAGATTATTATTCGAGGACTTTAATGCATTTATAAGGGCAAATGAAAAAGAAAATACCTGCATTCGTGTAAACGCGCTCAAAATTACCAAGACAAAACTAAAAAGGAGACTTGAAAGAAAGGGGGTCGTGCTGAAGGAGATACCGAGGGGATTCAGGATAGAACGATCACCTTTCTCCATAAGCTCCTGTCCCGAACATCTCCTTGGGCACTTCTATATTCAGGGGCAGGCAGAGATGGAGATTGCGCCATTCCTTAGCATTGAAGAAGATACCGTTATCGATATGTGCGCATCTCCGGGAGGAAAAACCACGCAGATGGCAGCGATGATGAATAATGAGGGAATCATTCTCGCATATGATGTCCAAAAAATTGGAGCCCTGAAAAATAATATTCAGAGGCTTGGGGTGGAAAACTGCATCGTATATGAAATGGACTCAATCAGACTAAAGAGAAAGGCCGGGCATATTCTTCTCGATGCACCGTGCACGGGTTCGGGAATCATCAGGAAAGACCCGACAAGAAAGCGGTCCCGGGCCATGGACGATATCTACTTCTGCCAGAGCAATCAAAAAAAACTCCTAAAGACAGGAATTAACTGCTTAAAAAAAGGGGGAGAGCTGATATACTGCACATGCAGCCTTGAACCCGAGGAAAATGAGCATGTGATATCCTGGGCCTTAAAAAACTTTGATATCTCGCTGGAAGAGATCACTGCCACCGTAAACGGGGAAAAACTTGTGGACGGATTTCAGAGACCTCTGGGAAAGAAATTAAACCCGGAGGTGAAAAAGTGCAAGAGATTCTTGCCGCATATACATGATACCCACGGCATCTTTGTCGCCAAAGTGGTAAAATGAAGCTCCTCTTCTACCTCTCGGGTGAGAACCCGTCCCTCTCAAAAAAAGAAGTGCTCTATCTCTTAAAAAATGTTGATAAGAATTACAGGATCATACAATCTATACCACAGATACTCGTTGTTGATACGAATGCCCCTCCCAAAATCTTTACGCGACTCGGACTCTGCCACAAGGTCATGGAGTATATGGAAGATGAAATCAATCTCAGCGGTAGCTTCGCAGTGCGTGTAAAGAACCTGGGAAATAGAAAAGGTAGATTGGAACTTGAAAAGGAAATTGCAGACGAAATCCAAAAACAGAATTACTGTACTCTGGAAACAGACTTAGAAAATCCGGAAAATGAAATATACTGTCTCAACGCAGATACCCTCTATATCGGAAGGACGCTGGTGGATGTTGATAGAAGCGGATATGAGAAACGAAAGCCGCAGTTCAGACCGTACGTTCATCCCTCATCTATACACCCAAAATACGCACGAAGTATGATAAATCTCGCTCAGGCACAAAGAGAAATGCTCGATCCCTTCTGTGGAACAGGAGGGATCCTTATGGAGGCAGGGCTCATAGGGATGCATGTCTATGGACTGGATATCGAAAAAAAGATGGTTGAAGGTTGCAAAAAGAATCTCGATCACTACGGCATTAAAAATTATATCATAAAAAAAGGCAGTGCTGAAGCCCTGGAATCTTATTTTAAAGACGTGACGAGTGTTGCCACCGATGTCCCCTATGGAAAATCAACAAAACGAAAAGAACACCTCTATGAGAATTCTTTTGAGCAGATTCGAAGGGTGACTCAAAGAGCATGTATTGTTATGGATAGGGAGTACGATTTCGAAAGGATGGGGTTCACCCTTCTCGATACGGAAAAACTGCGAATGCACAGCACGCTAACACGGTTTATATACGTTTTGCGATGCGATTAGCAAGCATATGGGCCTTTCTAACAACCTCGGGAACTCTGTGGTGGCAGTTATCGCTGACCGTCTGAACAGCCTGTTCAACTGTAATCTTATTTCCCACGGAGACATAGATAGGCCTCTCTGAGCTGTGTACCACAGCCCCAATAACCTCGCCATTCAGGAGGATATGGTCTCCACTGAGCGTACCGCATAAAAGCGATTTTGCCATCCCTATCGTCTGTTTTTCTAAGATAACTCCCGCCATTGTCGCAAGTCCCGCATGATAGGGGTGAAGCATGCCGTTGCCGTCGAAAATGATGCAGCCGTCACATTTTTTAACGAGAACCCATAAAACGGGAAGCTCCCTGAAGGCAAAATACGTGGGTATATAGGGGAACCGCACCTTCTTTATCGTATAGTTCTCATAGTCCTCCGAGGCAATAGCACCTACCGCGTTTTTTCCCTTGTATGCGACATCAACGCCGTAGAGCTTCCTCACCTCGTCAAACTCACGGGATACACGCGCCGCTACCCGCTGCTGTAGTACACGCATAGCCCGCTGATCAGGATGCTGTATCAATCGGAAGAAATCTTCTTCAAACATGACATCAGTGCTTCTTTAAGCTTGGGTACGGTCTCCAGAGTGTCCAGTTCCTTTTTATCTGCCCATCGATACTCCGTATGCTCAAAGTTCAGTTTAAGCTCTTTTTTATTCTCCAACTCAAATAGAAAGGGATGTACGTAAAAAATTGTTCGAAGATCCTCCTCCTTTACTTTCACCGAAGTACCCCCACTGATCAGTACAATATCTTCCTTTTTTAGCTTTGTTTCTTCAAATATTTCTCTATATACAGCTTCAAGAGGAGTTTCATCTTCAATAGTGCCGGAAATGGCAGCCCATCTTTTTTTATACGTGGAAACCTTCCCACTCCTCTTCAATACGAGTATTGTACCATCATGCTGCAAAAATGCGGTAACAACATCTCGTATCATATAATGCGGCTCGTACTTCTCCATATATGTTTTCCACTCTTCCTTCGAGAACCTCCCTTCCATGATCTCCAGCTCCTCAAGAACTGCTTCCTCAAGGTCTATATCATAATGAATGGCTAACTGCATAAACAGTGCAAGAACCTGGGCAAACTCACGTTTCAGCTCCTTCACATTGTACTCATGACCAATACCCTTCTTTTTGTACCCTTCCTCAAACTGAATATACCGCGATACCTCACCTATTTCCTCAATGAGATGAGACAATACAAGCGAAGCCGGAAACTCATCCCAGCCCCGTGCTCTATCGAACGCATCGATCTTTGCCTGGATCTTTTTTAAATCCATTAATGTCCCTCTTTCCGGAGTATGCCGCGGGCCGCCAGTACACCGCTGACTGCAGCATAGATAATTCCGCGGGAACGTCCGGAGGCATCGCCGCAAATATACATATTGTTAAGGTTCGTCTCCATAAACTTTGTGGTGGCATACTTGGTATCGTAAAACTTTATCTCGGGGCCGTAAAGAAGTGTGGAATCGGAGGCTATACCTTCAATAACGGAGTTGAACCGTTCTATGGCCTCCTTTGTATTGTACACGATCCGATAGGGCATGGCCATTGAAAGATCTCCGGGGGTAACACTCCGCAGTGTGGGATTTACCGGGCTCTTATCGATCCGTTTCCATGTGGATCGTCTCCCCTTGATAAAGTCCTTATACCGCTGGAGTATCGGCTTCCCACCCCCAATCGTGGTGGCAAGCTTTGCAATTGACCGTCCGTACCTGGTGGTATCCTCCACAGGATCGGTGAGATGAATACGTGTAAGAATAGCCAGATTCGTGTTCTCAGATTTCTCCTCCTTTTTTGCATGACCGTTTACAAGCACAAACCCATCGTACTTCTCTTCAGTCACAAATCCCTCCGGATTCGTGCAGAAGGTTCGGACCATATCATCGTACGTCCGTGTATAGAGCTTAAACTTTGCATCGTACATTGTTTTGCATATAGGCTTATAAATCGTGGAGGGAAACTCGACCCTAACGCCGACATCAATGGGCCCATACCTCGAGACGACACCAAGCGAGTACGCCTGTGAACGCAGCCAGTAGGCACCTGCTCTTCCCGGCGCTGCAATCACGTACCCTGCCGTGATATCCTCGTTATCTGATCTGAGCAGGAAAGAATCCTTATATTCCTCAATACTGGCAATTTTCGTCTTCAGTAAAAATCCCACTCCTTTGGACTTTAAGTCTCTATAAAAGTTATCTACTACTTTTTTTGTATTGTCACTTCCTATATGCCGCTGTTTGCCTGGGATAAACTCTATACCACTCTTGCTTGCCTTTCGCTGCAATGCCTCCATCTGTTCCCCATCTACACCATAGGTACTATCGTCAACGCCATAATTCAGGAAAACACTGTCCACATAATTAATGAACTTCTGGATTTCTTCGGGCTTTCTCTTTAATCTCGCAGGAGATCCTCCTATTTTATACGTGAGGTTCAACTTTCCATCGGATAGTGCACCGGCACCGCCGACCCCAGAGGTAATCTGACACGGATCACATTCCAGACAGAGGTCCCTATCAGGTACAGGACACTCTCTTTCCAGTGCTTCCTTTCCCTCTTCGATTATCAGACACTCTATCCCCTTCTCTATTAACTCTCTCGCTGCAAAGAGCCCTGCCGGCCCTGCCCCTATAATCGCAACTTTGGTTTTCATTCTACCATCTTTTTTTGAATATCAAACCTTATAAAGGTTTCATTGTGAACGTGTTACCTGTGAAGGGGAAACCTATTTCATAGAGGAAGAGAAAATAGAGACAGAGAACAAGAGGAGAACACATGATCGTAAAAATTCTCGGCTCTGGACAGGACGCGGGCATTCCCCAGATAGGATGTCCCTGTGATATCTGCACCAAGGCGAGGAAACATCCGGCGTATCGACGATACGGACCTTCGATTGCCTTTTCATCGGATAAGGGTTGGTATCTCATCGATGCCTCTCCGGACATTTCCCATCAGGTAGAGATGCTCTTTGGGCATGATTTCCCAGTGAGGGGAATTCTCCTCACCCACGCGCATTTTGGACACTGCGCCGGACTGTGGTATCTGGGGAAAGAGTCTGCGAATGTCCACGATCTTCCCATCTACTGCACTCCCGCCATGAAGCAGTTTCTCTCCAATAACCATCCATTTAATCTCCTCGTAAAACGCGGCAACATCCGTCTCGAGAACCTCGCCTCTCACGATCTCGGCGCGTGCACACCTCTCCGGGTCCCCCACAGAAATGAGATCGCAGACTGTGTCGGGTTCATTCTCACCGCGAGGAAACGACTTCTCTATATCCCCGATGTGGACTGCTGGACCGATGATCTCATCGGCGAGATAGGCCGTTCCGACATCGCCTTGCTCGACGGCACCTTCTACTCGAAAGACGAACTCCCCAGGTTCGCCGAGGTTCCTCACCCACCCATCAAAGAGAGCATCGACCGTCTGAAGAATCTCGATACGACAATCTACTTTACCCACATCAACCACACCAACCCCGTCAATAGAGACGGTGTTGAGCGAGAGCATGTAAAGAACAGTGGATTTCAGATAGCACACGATGGCATGGTGCTGGAGATATGAGAGAAGATCCATGGAAAGGATTATGTGCATGAAAAACAAATAACAGCGAGGGCTGAAAAATATGGAAAATATAGATTTTGAGGAAATAAACGAAGAATGGAATGAGTACCGCCTGGACGACGGAAGCACCCTGAAAGTGAAACTCGTCCTGCAGAAGGTCGTGCGACTGGACAAGTATGATAACTACGGCGAGCCCGTCTATAGGATAAGCCACCAGATCATCGTCAGAGTAACCGACGTCCCGGAGGAGCTGAAGAAGGAAGTGAAGGAGGAGGACATAAACGGTGCCATGGGCGTGCGGTGAGTGGGAAAATGAAACATCCTCCACGCTGCACAAGAGAAACGTTTTTATGCTCACAATCGTAGGGATTCCTGTGAATCTCCATGATCTCCTCAAGATTCCTCGGAGTGGCGCTCTTTTTGCTTCTATTTGGTAGGAACATTTTTATTATAGAAAGAAGATATCAAAAATAAAGAAAAAGAGCCAAAATACAAAAATGTTATGGTCGCTTCTTTTCTCTACATCGATGATAAGGGCTGCGAGTTCTTTGGATGGGACTGGCATAAAAAACGCATTTTTCATATCCCGAAGGAAGTGATTATAACGAGAAGAGAAACGGGGAACATCTCCCGGGAGACCGCTGAAGCGTTAGCTGAGATAGGATGGCCTGAGAAACTAATCGAAAAATGGCAGAACCCTGTTCATCTTTGATTGTACTTTTGGAGTAAAGAATAAAAAGCTCAGTGAAAAATAAGAAGTATGGATATATCTGTGGAGAAAATAAAGGAGACAGAGGGATTTGAAAAGGTCAGGTTCATAATTCTCCACGGTTCAGCTGCGGAGAAGAGAATGCGAGATAACTCGGATATCGATCTCTGTATATACTATGATGGCACCCCGGAAGAGGCAGCAGAGTTTCGGCTGAGCGTTCTTTCAAATCTCTTTGATGATATCTACGACATTCAGATTTTTCAGCAGCTTCCGCTGTACGTACAGGTAGAGGTGTTGAAAGGAAAGGTAGTCTTTTGTAGGGATACACGGTTTTTATACGAACTGGCTCTTGAGACCAGACGAAAATTTGAGGAGTTTGAAAATAGATTTTACGATTACATAGGGCAAAGAGCGATTACATGAGAAAAAAGATTATTAGAACGAAAATAAAGGAGATAAAAGAGAATCTGAACTTAGTGTCCAACCATATACCCGATACCTTCAAGGCGTTTTCCGGCATGGGGTTGGTAAAGGATGGGATTTATAAGAGAGTAGAGTTCTCTATCGAAAATGTCTTTGACATCTGTGCTCTTATTAACACGGATCTCGAACTTGGCATTCCAAGAGATGATAGGCATATTGTGGAGAACCTGACGAAAAATGGAATTCTCACTAAAGAGATGGGGAAGAAGCTGGGGGTAATGAAGGGGTTTAGAAATATTGTTGTCCATAGATACGGAAAAGTAAATGATAAACTTGCGTTTAGGATATTGAAGGAAAACATCGAAGATTTCTATGATTTTATAGAAGAAATAGAAAAGCTTCTATAAACTAAATAGGTAAAGCATCACACCTTAATCTCGCCGCAGCGGCTGCAGAAATAATCTGAAAATGCTTCGCACTTGATTTTGCGGAAGACGGTGTGCCGTCGGCAGTTGGGACAGGGGAGAACCTTCCTCTCGATCTGCTCCATGTGTGAAAGAGGCACATTGTAAATATCCTTGAGCTCTTCTCTAAGCCCTTTTAGATTCATTGAGGTATTTTTAAGCTCTTTTATCTGTTCATCTGAGTACCCATGTTCTTTCAGTTCTTCTTTTTCATGTTTTCGCAGGTTCATTATAGTACTCCCTCATCTGGGATTAATAAGTGTTCGGGAAATAACACATCACGTCCATGTGCAGATATGAGTAGTTTTTAGGGGCAAAGAAATTAAAGGTTAAAGATAACAAAGGTGCATCATGTTGCAGATCCTACAGAATATAATCCTGGGAATCTCACTCGCAGCACCTATTGGCCCAGCGAATATAGCAGTAATTAAAAGAGGGTTAAAATATGGATCTTTGTCTGCATTTTTCGTAGGTGTCGGCGTTGTTTCCGCAGATACGACGTATTTATTACTCATTTATTTTGGATTATCGAACTTCGTCGATATGCACCTTGTGAAAATAATAATTTGGTTTTTTGGAGCTCTTGTACTAATCTATCTTGGATATAGTAGCGTAAAAGAATACTTCGAAAAAATAAATTTAGAAGATTCTAAAACAAAAATAGAGGGCAATTCTTTCATTATCGGGTACATGGTAAACATCTCCAATCCGATGACTATTGTATGGTGGGTAGGTGTGTTTGGGTCAGTATTGAGCAGATCTATCCAGCATGTTTCACAAACGATGGCGTTACTCAATAGTTTAACAATACTAATCGGCGTCCTCTCATGGCATTCCCTGGTAGCAGCATCTTGTCACTGGGGGAGAAAACTTATAAGAGAATCTATGATGAAATACATTTCCTTAGTTTTCGGAGTTGTCTTAATAGGGTTCGGCTGT
>JAYEIH010000030.1:0-20969 GCA_034659995.1 Methanobacteriota archaeon | reverse complement strand
CCATCGTGGACGACAACATAGTTGGTACCAGAGTAAAAGTCCATATAATACCCGACTCCTGTAACAGCATGGTTTGCCTTATATGGATAGGGTGGATCTATCATAGCTAAAACAAACGGCTGGCCATTGTCGATTTCACTTTTTATATCGTTCCAATCAAAAAACCAAGTGTCGTAAGCATAGATCCGATGTCCTAAGTGAGAAGTAGCGCCTCGTATTCCAGGTCCTATTCGGTGCTTATCTGTCGATCCATCATCATCTGTCCCCATGTAGTGGTGCAAATGATCTATCAGTGCATTCTTGCTAGGATAGTACCATCCGTACTTATCGTACCAGTAGTCTACGACCATGCCAGCGGCCATGGGAGCACAGCCATCATAGGCATCCCATGGATCCGGTTTATACCCAGGATCGGCACAGTCGGGATAAGATGCAGATGGATCATGGCCATCCAACATTCCCCACCATGCTTCCACACCTGAGATTTTCTTGTACACGAATCCTCGCATTCCAGATCTAACTCCTTTGTTCATGGCTTTCATCGCCTTGTTCCATGCAGTTCTGGCCTTTCTTTCGCTTATTTGTAGGTCTATCTCCTTTGGAACGCCGTGTGTTCTGCCGTCTACCAGTCCAATCGCCTTTCCTCTTCCGTACTGTAGACTGTACGTTAGAGCGCCGTAGTATACTAATCTTTCAGTGCCTCGGTATCCTTCCTTCCGTGCCTTGGCTCGTATTTCCTTTATATTGCTGCTCGGTGGTGGTGCTCTGCTGAACTCGAGGATCGGTGCCTTGTCAAAGGTAGCTGAGACCGTGACGTACCCTACGTTTTTATTCTTTTTTATTACGGGAAATACGTAGGCGGATCGTGCCTCAGAGTACGGTTTGTAGTATACCTTTGGTTTGCCAACGGTGGCGTCTTTCCACGCTTCAAGTATTCCTGTCCTGCTGCAGTTTTTTATATGGAACAGTGCCACTCTTTTTGCAAGTCCGAGAGTGACATGATGCTCGTCGTTCAAATCTTTGTTTAGTTGTGCGCTAACAGTTCCCAACGTTGCCACCAGAAACACGGCGACAACAAACAAACTTAGTAGTTTTTTATTCATTCTGTTTCACCTCTTTTGTGGTTTTTTTCCTTACTCTTCACCCCCCCTTCCTCTTAAGTCATCAGAAGGGTCTGCCATATGTTATTACCTTCACCTTTAAAAACGTTTTGGTTGCTCTGGTGTGAATAACGTGGGAAGGAATTTTAAGATACCCCCCAACCTTTTTATACCTCGGTGACCACTACCTTAAAAGATCGATGATGATATCGACAGCGTCTGAACAATGATGAGAGATGGGCGGACTGAAGGTCTTTTCTAAGAAAGATATATAAGGAATAAACTCCCACCTACGTAAAGAGGAGATACTATGAAAGAAGAAGCATTTACTATGAAATTGGAGGTTCCGGAGTTTGTGCAGATTCTGGATGAAACTATCAGGAAGGAGGTCCTTGAAGAGGTCGAAGAAAAAATTAGACCTGAGTTAGAAAAAGAATTTCGTTTAACGGCACGGGAGATTATATCCAAGAAATTGGAGCTCATGGAGTCGGAAGAAAAGGAGACGGAAAAAAAGGAAGCACCGAAACCTGAGAAAAAAACAAAACACTGCCCAAAGTGCAATAAAGAGATAGATAAAGACGCAAGGTTTTGCAGATTCTGTGGAGCAAAACTGTGAGGGATACAATGAATATGAGGGATAGAGATATCATCTCCATCAGGGATATGACAAAAGAAGATATAACGTATATTATTGAAAAATCTGAAGAGATGGAAAAAAATATGGAGCAAAACAGAAAGCTCCTGGAGAAATATGTTCTTTCAACATTATTTTTTGAGCCTTCAACAAGAACAAGGCTCTCCTTCGAGTCCGCCATGAGGCAACTTGGAGGAAAGATAGTGGGGTTTGCAGAGGCAGGGACATCCTCCACGACAAAGGGAGAAACACTAGCAGACACCGTGAGAACTGTGGAACAGTATAGTGACGTGATTGTAATGAGGCATCCGAATGAAGGTGCGGCGAGACTTGCTGCGGATGCGGTGGATACCCCTCTCATAAATGCGGGAGACGGATCCAATCAACATCCAACACAGACACTGCTCGATCTCTATACAATAAATAAGGAGTACGGTAAGATAGATGGATTAAGTATAGCACTGATGGGGGACCTTAAGTATGGAAGAACGGTCCATTCACTGGCAACTGCCCTGACCCATTACGACGTAAACTTGACATTTATATCTCCGGAAACACTCAAAATGCCCCCTGAGATTAAAAAACACCTTGAAAGAAACGATATCCCATACAGGGAGATAACTAAGCTTGAAGAGATAGGAGAGACAGATATTCTCTATGTAACACGAATACAGAAAGAACGGTTTCCTGATGCAGCGGAGTATGAAAAGGTGCGGGGGGTGTACAAGATACTCCCCGGAACGCTAAATGCTTTGGGCAGCACAAAGATAATGCATCCTCTGCCAAGAGTGGATGAAATATCCTCTGAGATTGACAAAACAGAGAACGCAATCTACTTTGAACAGGCGGGAAATGGAATTCCCGTAAGAATGGCTATTTTAAGCCTGATTTTAGGGGTAATAAAATGAAAAAAGAGCTCAAGGTATCGGCTATAAAGAACGGGACGGTAATTGACCATATCAACTCGGGAAAGGCCTTGGACGTCGTGAGACTTTTGCACCTTGAAGAGTATAATAACGCCGTAACAGTGGCCATGAATGTTCACAGCAGCCTGTATGATGCAAAGGATATAATAAAAATTGAGAACAGAGAGCTTTCCGAGGAAGAAGTCAATGAAATAGCACTTATATCACCTGAATCCACCATAAACATTATAAAAAACTACGAGGTTGCAGAAAAAAGAAAGATAGAACTTCCCAATGAAATAGAAGGAGTAATCTCCTGCACAAATCCAAACTGCATCTCAAGAATAGAGGGCATCTCAAAGTTTATTGTGGTAAAAAAGAACCCCGCGGTACTGAGATGCTACTACTGCGAACGGTTGATGGAGGAAGACGAGATCCTCAAGAGGCTAAGGATATGAGAAAGACCTCAGTACTTTTTTTATTTCTTGCAGTATCACTGATACTTCTGCCTCCGGAATACGCCGAGAAACCTGATCTTACCGTCAGTAACATAACAAGCAATCTTACCGCCGGTGAGTTTGGGTATATCAATGTAAATATAGAAAACAAGAGCAGCGTGGATCTGTACACTGTCACCGTGAGGTATGGACTAAAAAATAAAGATACCAATGCTGTTCATCAAGATGATACAACAATAGACTGTCCTGCCAATGAAACTAAGACGGTACGTATTGGGGTAACACTTGATTATGGTGATTACCTTCTTACCGTGCTCATTGACCCGAAAGACACGGTGGAGGAAAGCAATGAAGAAAACAATAAAAAAGAGGAGGATATCCATGTTTCGGCCCCTGATCTTACTGTGACGGATATATCCTTTTCCAATCCCGCACCAAAGGTGGATGAGGAGATACAGATAATGGCGGAGGTCAAGAACGTGGGAGAAGCCTCCACAAAAGAAGTTTGTGAAATAGGATTCTATGACGGAAAAACACTGATAGACAGCCTTGAGGTAAATAAACTTGCTCCCGGTGCGTTTGAAATGAAATCAACCTTTTGGACCCCTACAATGGAAGGAGAAAGAGAGATCAAGGTAAGGGTGGATCTGAAAGAGATGGTGGAGGAAATGGACGAGACCAACAACACCATGACCCGGAGTATCAGCGCAGAAAAGCCAATGGTCTATATACTTTCAAATGCAATAGACTGGCACAGAGAGGGCGAAGGGCTTGAGTTCTTTTTGGAGAGTAACAAGATAAACGTGACGAGGATATTCCCAAACAGCTTTGATTCCTATAGAGATAAGGAGATACTGATAATGCTGGGGGGGCATAAAGCATACGATACCGTAGGGTATATCGTGAGCCAGGTTTTGGATCTCAGCTTGATGAACTACCTCGAAACGGAGGGAGCGTATGATGTATTTGCAAGAGAGGACGTATTCTCCCTCAATCAAAAAGTCATTGTTCTGGCGGGAAATGACAGGGAACTAACGGCAAGGGCGATCCTCGAGAACAAAGAAAATATCCTCAGTTACGTAAAGCCCTAACTATACAAGGGAAAACTTTATATACAAGTAGTAACTTGTACAGTCGGTGA
Source organism: Methanobacteriota archaeon (assembly GCA_034659995.1). GTDB lineage: Archaea > Methanobacteriota_B > Thermococci > Methanofastidiosales > B48-G16 > JAYEIH01. Next base: position 16,731 of record JAYEIH010000030.1, on the reverse strand, counting down.
TAAAATGGATCCGGAAATAAGAATCATAACATTTGTTGTATTTTCCCTTTTGGTGTATGCTCTAATGAAGAAATTAACTAAAAAAAAGATTTCAAGCAAAGAAGTGGCAATGCTTGGCATCTTCACAGCTCTCACTGCAATAGCAACGATGTTCCTAAGAATTCCTATCAGTGCAACAGGAGGATATTTCAACTTTGGAGAGACCATTATCTACACTGCTGCATTCCTTTTTGGAAGCTATACCGCTAGTTTTGTTGGCGGCATAGGATCGGCAATTGCAGATTTGTGGGGATTCCCTTTCTTTGCACCTATAACGTTGGTGGTCAAAGCTGTTGAAGGATACCTTGTAGGACGTATCTATGAAAAAAAGCACCTTCCGTTTGGAAAAAAAACTGATAGGCGAATTAAAATCTTTGCTGGTGCAGTAGGAGGGACTTTTATGGTTATTGGATACTTTATAGGAGAAATATTCATCTATAAAATGATAGGCGGTGAATCCATTTCCATTCAGGCAGCAGCTATCGAAGTACCTATTAACATCCTTCAAATGGTTTCGGGTATAACTTTGGCAACAATTATAACAGAAAAAATCAAGCTCCCACATGAGTGGCAAAAATGAGTAAAAATGCAAAGCTTTATAAAAGAAATCTCCATTTTTGAAGCATGAAAAGAGTTCAGGAGATTACAGCCATTGCATTGTTTGCCGCACTATCAGCCGTACTTCAACTATCGCCATTAAAGATAGTGACCCAGTGGGGAATGAAGATAGACCTTGTTGCCGTACCCGTACTCATAGCATTTTTCCTCTTTGGATTTAGAGTTGCACTGGAAACAAGTATTGTTATGTTCCTTGTCATCTCAGTGGTATCTCCCACAGGGCTCATTGGGGCTACAATGAAATGGATGGCAACGGTGCCAATGTTTATTGTCCCCACGGTAATGGCCATAAAGATAAAGGAAAGAAAAGGAACCATGCTTTTGGGCAGTTTCATCAGCATGATAGCATTGATAGCACTTTTTGGAAGCCTCTTTATCCTCTTAAACAATAAAGAAATGGTTTCCCATTTGCTTGTGGCAGTATCCTGCATAGTCTTTTATCTTGGTTTCTGGATACTGTCAAAAGATTACAATCTTAAAAAGTCAAAGGCGTTCAAAAGATTTTCTTTTGTCATTACAACGCTCTTTCTGGCCTTAATCGTGAGAGGAGTCGTAACTACCGTGATAAACTACTACTTCGCCATTCCGCTTTTCTTTGGAATGCCAACAGAGACCGCCATAGAGCGCATTCCATGGTACGTTATAATAGGACTTAACGCCGTCCAGGGCGCTATAGACATAGGAGGAGCATGGTATATCTCATTTAAAACAGGGGTTTCCACATTCCTCCGGAGATAACTTTTTATAGTACCGGTTTCTTCTTTTTGTATACCATGCCCTGGTGGCTCAGTGGTAGAGCGTGCCCTTGGTAAGGGTGAGGCCGCGGGTTCAATCCCCGCCCAGGGCTTATATCACATAGTGCCCATGTTCTCTATCACATCTCTGAGAACCTTCCAAACTATTCCAACACTTTTAATAAAGATCCGCTCATCTGGCGTGTGGACATCCTTAATATCCGGCCCTATGGAAACTACCTGTAACTCCTGGTTCAGTTGTAAAAACATTCCACATTCCAGCCCGGCATGCATCGCCTTCAGCGAGACCTCTTTTTTAAGAATCGTTTCATACGAACCCTTCACCATAAGAAGAAACGGTGAGTTGGGATCAGGTTCCCAGCCGGGATATATCTGTGGTTGTTCCACATTTGCACCATAAGGCTCACCGAGATCCGCTAAGTGCTCTTGGAGCTGTTTCAGCTCTTTATTCACCGAGCTCCGGCTGCTCAGGGCTATATCTACCGTCTCCTCACAGGTCTCAACAGTGGCAAGGTTATTTGAGGTCTGCACCAGACCTTCCATCTCATTGCTATAGGAAAGCGGTCCATGAGGAATCTCGTTAAGAAGGGAAAGGAGAGCATCCGTTTGTTCCTCTGTTAGGCCCTTGGACTCATCTGTTTGTGAGACAACTATCTCCATCTCCGGCTCATTTTCCCGATTGTCCTCCAACACTTTCTCCCTCCATTTCTCAAGAACAGCCAGGGCTTCTTTTTTTCTTTCCGCGGGGACTAAAAGAATGCACTCGGCATTTACAGGGATCGCATTATGAACCGATCCTCCGTTGATGCTGCTGATAAGAAACTCTGCATTATCTTTTAAGGATAAAATACCATTAACTACAGTTTTAATTGCATTTAAATGTGGTGAATCTATGTGAATACCAGAATGGCCGCCTTTAAGATTTTTCACTTCTATTTTTATCGCTTTCCAGTTCTCCCTTTTCTTAATAGTGAGAGGAAGATGATACTCTGTGTCCCCTCCGCCCGCGCTTCCGATTGTAATCGTTCCTAACTCCTCACTGTCGAGATTCAACAGGTACTTCCCGGAAAAGAATCCTTTCTCCATCTCAAGAGCGCCGGTCATTCCTGTCTCCTCGTCCACTGTGAGGATCGCTTCCAGCGGACCATGGTTGTCCAGAAGAAAAGCGGCCAACGCGTAGGCCACGCCTATGCCATTATCCGCTCCAAGCGTGGTACCTTCAGCGGTGACATAACCATCGACAATCTTAATTTTTAATGGCTCGCGGGCTGGATCAATCTTCGCTTCCTCTGTTTTCTGACAGACCATATCCATATGTGCCTGAAAAATTAATGTTGGATACCCCTCGCAGTCGGTGGCAGCCTCCTTTCTCAAGAGGATATTGCCCACAGTGTCTTCTTTAAATGAAATATCATGTTTTTTCGCCCATCCTTTAATCCATCGACGTATCTCTTCTTCTCCTTTGGAAGGACGGGGAATTTGTGTTATGTTTTCAAAAATTTTCCATACGGATTGGGGTTCGAGACCTGCCAGTACTTTTTCCTTTATAGTATCACCTAAAAATAGCTAACCTGGTATCCAGTAGTGCCTAAAATGAAAATCTCTCAGAAGCTCACGAGGGGGGGGAGGTGGTATTTTCTCAGGAAAACCCATGGGGACAAGCGAGACGACCTCTATATGCTCCGGAATGGCAAAGTAGTTTTTCAGTGTATCTATATCAAAGTACTCTGAAAGAAGGCTCGTTGCGATCTCTATGACACATGAGCCGATTCCCATCTCCCATGCGGCAAGCATCATATTCTGCACAGCACAACCGGACTCAAAAAGATACGATTTGGATTTTTTCGTATTTGCACAGACGAGAACAATATACTGGGGGTTTGCCATCTGATCCCATAAAAGATCGGTCATCTCAAGAATCCTCTTTTTGACCTCATAGGGTTTCTCAAAGTACTGATCGGCATCATCCCTGAGAACGACATCATTTGCCTCTTTTTTATAGGCATCCACATACAATCGGGCAACAAGCTCTTTATCATCTTTTTCTGAAAGTATAATAAACTTCCATGGCTGCCTATTGCTGGCCGAAGGCGCCCATCTCGCCGCATCCAGTATTACCTTCATCGGTTCAGGTCTGACATTCTTTTTTTTAAACTTCCGTATTGACCGTCTATTTTTTATGACGTCTATCACTTTCATATAAATCAAAAGATTTATCTATCTACCTCTTCAACTTCTCTGTACCATTTCTTCTTGTCGCCGATCTTATTCCTCATCTTCCAGCCCATAGACTTCCCTTTATTATCTATGGCTTCCCTCAACTCGTCTATCTTTCCAATTACAATATTTTTATCTTCTTCTGTCAGTTTATCGTAATTACTGGCAAAGTGTTTTATGTTCTCGAGGTTCTCAGTCCCCGTTCTCCACCATCCCCAGTTCTTCGAGAAGAGCTTGGAAATATAACTCTTATTTATCGTTGTTTCATCATCGGTGCCTACCTCCTTCTCCCTGAGAAGAACGACACAGTCAATAATATCTTTTTCATTTATCTCTACGATCTGAAGTTTCTCGAGCAGTAAATCTGAGAGCGATATCGTAACAGGGTCTATCTCCAGCCTGCCCTTGAACTTTAATATGTGGCAGAACTTCAACTCATCAAGAAAAACATCCGAGTGGAGGTCATTTTCCCCATAGAATATCCTTCTGTTGGCACCCATCCTTTTCATCATAGTCTTCAAGCCCAAATCCTCTGTATACCCCAGGTCACCAAAAACGTCCTCTATTCCGTGTAACTGGCTGTTGTATCCCACATAGTCTATATCCGTCAGAACTCTACCAAGATCATACTCAAGATATTTATAATTAGGACACTGTGTTCTGAAAGCAATAGCTCCTAATACCCTAAGTACCACGCCTCGTTTATTTGCCTCCTCTATAATCTCATCTCTCATCTCGAAAAATTCTTTTTCCTGTTCCTTTAATTCTTCAACACTCATGCTCATTGTACCACTCCAAAAATATAAAAAAGAAGGATATTTTATCCTTCTACCTTCCAGTATTTATCAACACCGTTCTCATCAAGCTCTATAATAAACCCTCTTAGGATACCTTCTCCATACTCTGATCCGGGGTTTACTACTGGAGTATTTCCTATCACCTCAGACGCATAACTCTCATGAATATGCCCGTGCAGCCCGATCATTGGCTGGTACTCCTTTTCTGCTTCATAGACCGCCTTACTTCCTACATGCTCCATCTCAACTTCACCACCGGTGGTCTGCACCTTAAGATTTTTGAGTTTTGGCGCCAGATCCAGTCGTGTGCCGTATGGGGGGGCATGGAAATTAAATATGGACTTCTCTACGTTATCAAGTTTGTCCACGAGATTATCTATGTCCTTTCTAAGCTCCTCCTCGGGCTTCTCCCGGTCCGTGTTCCACGGCGTTGGGTTCACATGTGCATAGCTGATACATTCAAAGCCACCAATGTCCACAGGCTCGTCCAGGCACCATATAATCCCCTTATCCTCATACTCCTTAATTACGGAATCTACATAAAACTCATCATCATTGCCAGGCATTGCCATAAGCTGAACCTTCTCTGGATCCACCTTCTCCAATAAGAGATCGAACCACTCCCGCAGCCTATTGCATATTGCTTCCTCTATTTTTTTATCCACGAGATCCCTGTCTCCTCTCATCTCTGCTATTTCATCATTTGTTGTCTTGAAGGCATATGTTCCTGAATCAGCCAGTCTTTTTTCCATGTCTTCTACTTCCTGTTCCGTGCTCAAGGTCCATTTTCGTCCGAAGTAGTGTGTACTGTACTTTCCATCTTTCTGCTCTATTAGCGGAACAAGCGCCTTACCCGTAAGATCACCACAGAGGAGCAACATATCGGCATTATGAAAACTGGGTACGCTTACCCATTTTCTCCATACCACTGTGCTCCCATGAGCATCTACTGAAAAAAACATTCGTGTCATTTTATCACCATTATTCTTTTCTTAATAACTATATAAAAACCTTTCTTGAAAAATTGAAAAATAAAAAAAGAAAAAAAGATTGTTTAAGAGCCTTTAAGCGGGTGGAATCTCCGCGTATATTGTGTCGACGTCCACGCCTCTATCTATGTTGTGCTTGTAGTACGCAACGAATATCAGAAGTCCTATGAACTCCCAGATAGCGACAAGTCCCAAGTTCAATAAACCTGAGTCTCCTGTCCAAAGACCTGAACCTGCAACAAAGAGCAGGAAGAAGTTACAACCGAACGCCAGAAGACCAAATATAGTCATTACTGGCACTCCTGCAACCTCAAGTTTTATGGAACGTTCGTAGAGGTCCTTTCGCACGTACGGCGTTATTGCCGCCGCAGCCGTACCGAATGTAATCGCAAACAGGAATCCAACCGTCGTCTCCATAGCGGCCTGATACTCACCGGCAGCACACAGCAGCACTCCTACAAATCCACCTATCGCAGTGAGCAAAATAGCGTAGTGCGGGGAGTGGAATCTGTCGTTTACGTCTGCAAGCTTCTCCGGGAAGAATCTGTCGAACGACCAGGAGAATACAAGCCTCGAACATACCAGGAAGAATGCTGGAATGTCATTCAACAGCCATATAGCTGCCGAAAGTGCCATTATTAGCTGCAGAACGGTCTGTCCGGGTGCCAGCGCACAAGCATACGTTGGAAGTATAGCCGCAGGCGCATGTGGCATTATCTCCAGTAGTGTCTCCTTCTGGTCAAAGTACATGTACGCGTAGTCCGCCATGAAGTCGCCAAATGTGTTCGCAACCATCAAGCTCAGGAACAGGTAGTAGGCTATAATCACAATAGAACCACCGACCATCGCCCATATCAGACTCCTGCTCGGGTTTTTCACTTCACCACCCATATAGGCTGCAGCTGTGAAACCGATATAAGCCCAGACAGCAGCAATACTCGCATCAATCGTAGCACCCACGCTGAAAGATGCTGTCTCAACTCCAAGATCTACCGCCTTGGTATGGATCGCCTCGTATGTTCCGGGACCATAGGTCTCATTCCATAGTTGCGCTGTATCACCGCTTAAATGGGCAAGGAAATATACACCCATCACTATACTGCCAATGACTCCAAGGAACAGTCCAATGTTAATAATGTACGAGTACACCCTTGTACCTAAGTACGTTACCAGTGCAGCAACCACTACAATCGAAAGGGCCACAGCAAGTCTCACCGAGTCATTATTCGTCAGCGTATCCGACCAGTCATACATCGTCGCATTTTCTGTAGCCGAGCCGTATATATTAAATCCTAAAGCCCAGTAGTCCGTATCGTAGTAGGCTATCACACCTAAGCTTAGAATTTCCGTAAAGTAGAACGCCCAGCTCGTCAGGAATCCTAGTACGGGGTGTATGGCTCTGGAAATGTAGATGTAATCTCCACCTGTTCTCGGCATTGACACCGCAAGCATTGTGTACGCTACAGCTGTAAGTATCACAATCAATCCAGCAATACCGAATGCACCAAACTCGCTCGCACCGGGATTCTCGTATCTCATTAGTACCATCAGTTTGTTAATTCCACCACCAATAGTATGCGTCAGACCAATACTCATCGCTGTAAAAGCTCCGACTTCTCTTACAAGTCCTGATGCCCTTCGTGTAAAGACAACAGGGCCTTCTTCTGCCATATTTTTTCGCCTCCTTTTTATTTAACTTTTAACTCTCGAATCCTTTTGAAGTCCTCCCTTTAAGTCATCGGACCTCAATTTAATATTATGGTGTACTCTTTATAAAGTTTTCGGTTTTGCCTATGTTAATATCGACATTCAACAAAAAATTTAAAAAGGAAGCTGAGTAGTGGGGGTATGTTTGGAATAGCACTCAGAAGAATTAAAAGATTCATCTTTAGAAAAGATAAAAATTTTGAGGACTTTGCATGGCTTATAAGTGTTCTTGACAACTATCGAGCCGGCAAAAGAGTTAACAGAAATCTTTTAAGAGACAGAGCAAGAAACGTCCATAGACGCTTTCCCATACCCTCATTGAATAAAGTTTATAATGATATGGAAGCTATACAAAATGTAGCGGAAGAAAGGGAGCCCAGAATGAAATTTTATGGAAAGCTTCTGCTTATCACCCAGTTTTTAGTAAAGCAAGCACTACTTGTTATGTTCTTTGCTGCGCTGATTATGTTTATATCTTTTAGGTTCTTTCTCACGGAAGCACAACTGCATATAATAATGTATGGTATCATTGCCGCTGCATGGGTAGTAGTATTCGTGAGATGGTATGTAAGGGATAAAACGGTACGTGTATATGCCAAATATCAGGACGTATACAAGAAAAATCAATTGAAAATAGGAGAATACGTACAGGAACTTATTGATTTAATGGGAAAACATCTGAAGGAGCGCAATGAGCCCGCCAAGAAATATTCACTTCTCCTGTACTTCAAGAACTATGACAATATAAAAATAAAAAAGAACCCTGGTATCTTCAACGAGTACTATGTCTGTACGGTTGATCTACAGTCTCCTAAAAATTAAACTGTCCGCACACCGTCATCTGTAAGGACACAGAACTTATAGTCCAGGTCTTTCTCCTTCATGGCCATCAGTAATGCCATGTGCTCCTTTCCGCTGCCAGAGGTTACATTTATGTGAACGTTCTCCAATCCTTCCAGAGCGCCCCCTATCTCCTCTATCATATCATTTACACTCCCCCGTGAGTTTACCTCTATCCAGTCTGCATCTTTCTCATGGGAGAATCTCTCCTTTGTCCATTCATTGCTTATCAGTATTATCTCATCCCATTCTTCCTGCATCAAACGGCCTACATGGCCCCATGTTCCTTTTCCTACTCCTAATGTAGCGATGAATACCTTCATTTCCTCACCATTTCTAATTCTCCTGTTCTTATTTATAAATGTTACTGTAATAAAAAACAAGGAACGGTGATTCCACCATTGGGGATTACCAGAACATCCCCATCTATGCCCTCCAGATCCGAGAGCTTCCATGGGATAAAGCCGACAGCCTTCAGAACGTTATCCGGAAGCTCGGTGACGGCATAGAGATTGTACTTTCTCAGAGCCTCGATCATCTTTGCTGTTTTATGCCATCCGAGCCTATAACCCTCTCTTATTTTTTCCATAACCTCCTCCGGTGTCCCGCTTTTTAAGAGATTATAAAACTCAGAAGGACCGATTCCTTCGCTGCACTTTGAAACAAGAATCAAGTTTCCGCCATTTTTTAAGGCGGGTTTTGCATTTTCCATTGCCTTCTGAGACTGGTACAGGTTTATGTCCATTGGATGCTTGGCGACAGAAATAACGGTGTCGTATTTCTTTTCGATCTCCGTTGCAAAGAGTTTTCTGGCAGTATCACATGCATCGTAAAAGCTTTTTTTTATATCGCCATACTTAATGTCTGCTATTCTATCCTCCAAGTCCTGAACCAGATTTATGCCAAAAACTTCCTTTTTTTCTCCAACAAAACTGCATACTTCCATCATCTCTTCATGGACAGGATTTCCCTTGAGGTTCAGAGTTCGAGCATTTTCATTAAGCGCATGTTTATGGTTTCTCTCTATGGTCTCGAACTTTGCTATTCCGGGAAGAAAACTCTTTCTCCCTCCCGTGAATCCCGCAAAATAATGCGGTTCCACGGAGTTTATTGCGACTATTTTTTCGGTATCATCTATCAGACTGTTTAAGTAAACGTCATTACCAAAGGAAGTTTTTCCGTAATATGTGAAACTCGATCTCCGGGCATCGTGGACATGCACATTGCTCTCCCCAAAGTTCTCCCTGATCCAGTTCCCACCGGGGTGATCATGAGCCCCTGTGGCAATGAGGATACTATCATCCGGTTTCAGTTCTATACTATCCAGGATCTTTTTAGTTTTTGTCGGCCTTTTATTATCATTAACAATATAGGTTACTTTTTCCCCGAGGAACTCTTTCAGAGCCGTTATACAGTTTTCAAGGACTTCTTTTTCATCGGACTCAGCTTTTTTTGGCAGTACTATATCAGCATCGAGATCAATCCCTACCGTATCCGGCCCATAAGGTATCTTTATCATGCGATCATCCTATGTAGCCTTCTTCCATATCCCCTTCCGTTTTTCCCTCAAGATGTTTTATGTTCTCCAAAAACTCCTCGGTCTTTTCAATCCTCTGATCGAGTTTCCCAAAGTCTAATTGAATGTCAAGAACATCTGCAATGACTTTCAGGACAGATTTTGCAGCTTTGGGTGCAACAAGATGGCCAGAACACTCTCCAAGGAAACAAGCCCCCTGTATTCCTCTCAGTTTTCCCATGCCAAGGAGGAGTCCTGCGGTTCCGACAATACTCCCCTCGTTCATGAATATGATATCGTGATTTTCATACTTTTTCGTCATTTCTGAGTCTGTTACGGCTCCAAAAACTCGTTTACCTCCCTTTCTCGTGGCGAATCCTCCCAGTGTGTATATCAGCTGAGTATCATACTCCGCTACATAATCCAGAACCTCTGAAACGATCTCATAATGTCCAAAGGTTTCCACAGCTTGTGCCTCACCCGCAAAGAATATGATATCTTTTTTGCCCTTGAAATAATAAAATTCATTTCGTATAAGCTCTATTTCTGAGTTCTTTCTTACCATAGCCTGGTGTGGTATATACGGTGAGTAAAGTTCGGCAAACTTTTTAGCTCCAAGCTCAGAGACCATATAATCAACAGCAACCTTGCCAACAAGTCCTACCCCGGGAAGACCCTCTATCAGTATGGTCTCCTTTAAATCTGGTTTTTCTTTTGTGACAACATATGTTTTCATACTACCCCCTCTTCAGGCGCGTATAAATAATCTTTGCCCGCAGACATTGTACGGTTACTCCGCTTCCTCTATCCTTTTCCTTATGAACTTCTTTGTTTCCTCAACAGAATCATTTTTCAGCCCATAATACTCCGCAAACTTTGTTGTTGTCGTTAGAAGATATGTTCTCCCCTTCGGTTTCTTAGCTATTAGCTTATCATCTGCAAGCTTCTTTATATGTCTGTATGCATGATTTCCCCTCATTTTTACAATTTTTGACTGTTTTATAGGCTGTCTTAATGCTATCAACGAAAGAGTTTTCAGTATGGCCTTGGATTTTTTGCTGGGGATGTACTTTATCAGGTCAGAGTACTCGGGTTTGAGCTGCATTACATACTCATCCTGCACTGTATGTACTATTTCAACAGCCGTTTCTCTCTCTGCATACTCATTTGAAAGTAAACTCAGGGCATCTTTAACATTGGATCTGCTCGTTTTGAGCATTGAGGCCATCTTTTTCAGACTCAACGGACCTCCATACACAAACAAAACTGCCTCCACTTTTTTCTTCATTTACTCACCTGTAAGTTTTATATAGAGAGGTTCAAAAAACTTATCCTGAATAAGTTTTATTTTACCTTGCTGCTGTAAAAACAGGAGATATAAAAATGTCCTTGCCCTCTCCAGAGTTGTATCATCGAAAATAAGATCTTCAAACGGCAGGATCCCGCCCTCATCCATAGAATCTTTTATTAGCGTATAAAGTTTTTTAACATATTTTTCAAGATTTTTCCTGTGTACATCCACTTTGATTATCTGTTTTATCTCTTTTTTTAGTTTTTTTTGCCTTTTTGATCGTTTACTCTTTTTTCTCTCATAATCTTCAAGTGTTTCGAGTAATGCCTCCAAAAGAGACGGAAGGGTTATTTCCCTTGATTCCCTTCGCAGCGGCGGAAGCACGGGTGGTACCTCGGTATACTCCTCATCAAACTCTTCTTTTTTCTCTTTTTTTTTCTTTTCGAGCATTGTTTCCGACTGCATCCTTATAAGAATCGTGGCCACAAGAATTGTTTTTCCCGAAACCCTCATGTCAATTCGTTTTGCCTCTTTTATTTTTCTAAGGTACTTTTTTGTAAGGTCAACTATATCAACATTCCATGGATCGACCTCCTTTGTAATCACAAGGTTCATCAAGACATCGATGGGGCCCAGGGTTCCTTCCATGATCTTCATGCCAGAGAACTTATAAATATATTTTGAGAAATACTGTTTGAGAGATGCCGGGACCTACATGGTTGCACAATTTACTCTGACAATTCATCCCAATACTATCCTCCCCTCACTGCCGTTCCAAGCTTTCTCCTCTCAAAATACTATGCTGTTCCACAAGTTGACGGAGGTCTCTATCCCACGTCCATTCCCAATAAGTCACTGAAAATCACCTTAACTCTCTGAAACCCTCACAAATTAAAGATTTGTGAGTTAAGTGCACAAAAATTGTTTTGTGTGCGTTTAAGTGTTTATCCCCGATAACTTCTGTTTTTGGTAGAACTGTACAATGCAGTAATCTCTCTCATAAGAAAAAAATAAATCAAGTCTTACCTTTTCTCACAAAATACACCACAAGAACGAGAGCTACAAGAATACCAACAACTCCAAGGTAGAGAGGTGTGTTGTCCTTCTGTGGTGGGGAACTCATAAGAGAGGAAGATGCTGGTTCAGGGGGTGTTGTACCAGTGGGGCTTTCAGGAGGTGTGGTTTCTACAGATTCCTCATACTCTCCTGAGTTCCACATGACCTCAACTCCTCGCTCCTCCAGTGCGGGAATGTACTCCTCAATAGATTGTTTGCTAAGTGGATTATGATCTAGAAATATCGTATCTCCACTGTCAATTCTGGGGTTATTCATGAGGGGAGAGATATCTGTAATGTTGTTATCAAAAATGTACAGCTCTTCAATCTGTGGGGGATCAGACAGTGCGGAAATATTAGAAATGTTGTTCATTGCAAGATCCAACTCCTGAAGGCTGGTGAGACTGGACAGTGGCGAGATATCCGAGATATCGTTCTTTGAGAGAATCAGTTCTCGGACGTTCGTGAGATTGGTGATTGGAGAGAGATCTGAGATATTGTTATCGAAAAGCCACAGCTCTTCAAGATTGATGAGGTTAGCAAGTGGTGAGATGTCGGAGATCTCACTCCCCCCAATCTCCAGCCGTTCAAGAGTGGTGAGATTCGCAAGCGGCGAGATGTCAGTGATACCATTGCCTCCAATGTGAAGTGCTTTTATATTTCCGAGACTCAAAAGTCCTGATATATCAGAGATAAGGTTTCCATCGAGCTGCAAATACTCTAATTCGTCGAGTGTGGAAAGATCAGGGATGTAAGAGATCTCATTCCATCGCAAGTCCGCTCCCCTGAGATTCACACAGTACTGGAGCCCTTCTAAACTTTGTATACCCTGTTCTGTTGCTGCTATACGGGTAACAACTTTGAGATCGTCTTTGTATATCGGACCTTTAGGTTTCCCGATCTCTCCCCGAAGTATTGCTTCCAGTGTTTCATCGGGGATTGTTACCTCTTCTTGAGCGTGTACTGTTTCAATAGAGAGAATAGTAATCATCCCTATAATAATTAAAACTATCATACTCTTTCTGTTCATTCTGTATCACCTTTGTATCTCATATGGCTGAATACGCTTATGGTTTCCCTCAACTTAGTGCCCCCAGATCGATTTTAAAGAAGTACAGTTCATTACTCTTGAGCGTGGTGATGTACAGCTGATTTTCTTCTGCGTAGAGGTACTTGTACGTATTGGAGGGGCCAATAGTGGGAGATCTTCCAATCTCATAACGATCCTTCCCAAGGTTCCATCTCCAGCTCTCCTCTCCGTCCGCAGTTATCACGAGGATCTCACTATAAGAGAACCCATTATACACGATCACAGAATTATTAAAGGGACAGAAATCCACGATCTGATCAAGATGGTGCTGCCAGAGTATCTCTCCCTCTCTGGTCATGCAGATGAACTCTGTATCATCTGCCTTGATAACGATGTACTCGCCATCTTCGGAGAACTTCACATCGTTTATCCTCCTTTTAACTCCATTAATTGTTACCTCGGATCCATAAACGCCCATCTGTTCATCCACGAGTATTTTTCCCTCCCATATCTTCGTCTCCGTTGTATTTCCTTCTTTGTCTATGGTCACGAGCGTTCCATCGGCGTTGAGAAAGACGGCGTGGTCATTCTCAAATCGGAGATCTACAATATCTGGGGACGGCTCTCTGTGGAACTCGTAGAAAATGCCGTCTTTGTCAAAAAAACATAGGCCCCGGGTACTGTCATAGACTGCAGCACCAAAGGATCCGTCGTCGTTGAGATGGACCTCTGTCACATTGGAGAACATATGCTTCATGGACGGCCCCCATCTTTCTCCCCAGAGAAGCTCTCCGGAGTTACTGAAAAAGGTGAGCCAGTGGCATGAGTATCCTGTGCCCACTATAGAGCTTTTGTCACTACTTACGGCCATTGCCCCAATAACCGCATCATTGTCTGGGTACGTGTAATGATTCAGTATCTCTCCATCTTTTATGAAGTATAATGTGGTAAATCCGTCTCCGCGTCCTCCGGCGATCACAAAGCTCCCGTCGGGAGAAAGCAGCAATCGCGTGGTGTGCCATGATTCTTCCCATCCGTACCCCCAGAGTACTCCTTCTTTGTTGAGCAGTAATAGTTTGTTTGGATTCTCGGTGCTTATTACTGTGTACGTTGTATCTAAAGAGACTGCATAGTGCGTAATCGTTCCTTCAGAGTTGTACTCGGGGAGTTTTTCTCCTGTCGTCCTATCAAATGTGGAGATACTGTTCCCTTTCAAAACGGCAAGAACGGAGGAGTCCGAGGAGAACTGGTCTGCACGTTCTTTAATTTCTTGGGAACCGAGAAACTCTACATTTTCTGGGAGATCAGCCGTTAACGGGACCTGTTTTGGTCTCCCAAAAGAAGGGGTCTCTTTTTGTATAGAGAAAGCTATAAAAACGAGGAAAACAGCTGCTACAAGTACAAGCGATACAAAAGCCATTTTCTTTTTTTTCTTTTGCCAGCTATACAAAGTAAGAATAAAAAGGGACATTGCAAGAAACCCGAAATATAACGTATAGTTAGAGTTTAGAGGCTTTTTTTTGGATCTGATGGAAACTGGTGTAAAAGAGGGAAGTGATCGGGAAGGTCCCATCCCTTTCACCTCAACACCTCTCTCTTCCAGTTCAGAAACATACTTCTCAAGAGACTCGTCACTGAGGGGGTTCCTGGATACGTTAATCACGTCACCTTCGCCAATGCTTGGATTTTCTACTAAGGGGGAGAGGTCTGAGACATTGTTATTTATAAGGGAGACTCGTTCAAGGCTGGTGAGATCAGCGAGTGGAGTGATATCGGAGATGTTGTTTCCCCATAATCTCAAGGTTTCAAGATTGGTGAGATTGGCAAGTGGGGAGAGATCAGAGATGTTGTTGTCTCCAAGATATAACCGTTCAAGGCTGGTGAGGTTAGCAAGAGGTGAGAGATCTGAGATCTCGTTATTGTCGAGAGAAAGTTCTACAAGATTGGTAAGACCGGTGAGAGGAGAAATATCAGAGATGGCGCAAAAATCAACATCCAGCTTTAGGAGATTCGTGAGATCAGCGAGGGATGTGATATCATGAATGGCATCACCTGAAAGCCGTAGTTCTGTAAGATTTGTAAGATTGGAAAGAGGAGAAAGATCTGAGAGGCTGTTATCTCCAAGATATAACCGTTCAAGGCTGGTGAGGTTAGCAAGCGAAGAGATATCGGAGACGGCATCGCCTGAAAGATATAGCTCCTCGAGATTTGTAAGATTAGAAAGTGGGGAGATATCATAAAGATTTTTACTTTCGAGATACAATCTTTTAAGATTCGTAAGATCGGCAAGAGGTGAGATATCTGAGATTTCGCCATGAAGATACAACTCCTCGAGATTTGTAAGATCGGAGAGGGGAGAGATATCTGAGATCTCGTTATTGTCGAGAGAGAGCTTTGTAAGATTTGTAAGATCGGAGAGGGGAGAGATATCTGAGATCTCGTTATTGTCGAGAGAGAGCTTTGTAAGATTTGTAAGATCGGAGAGGGGAGAGATATCTGAGATATCATTGCCAGTAAGGCACAGCAAATCAAGATTTTTGTAGTACTGCAATCCCTCTATACTTTCTATATCCTTTTTATATACTAATAACTCGGTAATATCTTCCAGATCGCTTACATATATCGGCCCACTGAACTTCCCGATTCTTCCCCTAATAGCTTTCTCTAGAGTTTCATCCAGAAACTCTACTTCCTGTTTATCATTGCTCAGAATCTCCGGGGTAAAAAAGCTGATAACCAGTGCATATATAATCATGCCTGTTATGAGTTTGTTTTTCATTTTTTATCACCCTTATATGGCACATAGCTCGGCATCTTTAAATGTTTTCCGGTTTCATGGGTATTTTAAAAAATAAAAAAGAAAAAAATAAAGTTTTTATTCTACTATGGCCTGTTGATGCCAGGGATGGGAGTAAAGGCATAGTTCATCCTGTTGCTGTGCTGGATCATCGCCGTCAAAGTGTCTGTATACACAGGTGTTATAGGGATTGTAATATGAGTTGCCGGTGGATGTGTATACATACCCTTGGCTTTCTATTGTACTGGCTCCTCCATCCTTGTGCGTTGGGTAGCCATAGTACTGCCACCTATATCCTGGAGGATCATTTGGATCGTAGTTTGCCTCACTCCAGAGTTCTATAGCTTTGTTTCCAAGACATACCCACCTATGATCATTCATATGATATAAAGTGGACACACCCGTAGCCTGAACAAAGTACTTTACGTGTATCTCCTTCAGCTGGCTCCAAGGTACACCTTGATTATATAAGAGATTCGCTACTTGGTTTTTAATCTCTGCAGGAGTCTGGTAGTTCTCCCATGTGAGAGAATACTCTGCTTCGGGATCATAGTCTAACTGAACCCAAGCACCTACCCCCTCAAACTCTGCGTTGGACAGCCAAAACTTTATAGAGTCGCAATTGTGGACATAGGCCCATTCAATTCCTCGGTATCCAGGGTAATAATAAATGAGGTCTGTCTCCTCATCACTCCCTCCATTCGTTATATCATTTCGATCGTGGCAATTACCAGGGCCGCATTGACTTGCTCTGCAAGCTGGACATCCTGTACTTTCCTCTTTTTCTTTCCCATAGAGTTCCTCATAGCTGTACCATTTTCTGTTCTTGCTCCGTTCAAGCTTCTTTACAAACTCGGGATCCTTCAGCTCTTCCTGTATTTTCTTTTCCTCCCGAGCCATCCATTCCCGCTCTTCTTTCGGTATTTTCTCCGCACCTTCCGATTCTTTTGCTGGCACGCTCACTACCAGCAAACTTACTATCACAGCCATTACAGCTGCGATTCCTACCATTTTGCTTTTTTTATCCATCTTTATCTACCCCCTTATGGTTTATTTTTTATGTATTTGTTACGACACAG
>JAYEIH010000029.1:0-4334 GCA_034659995.1 Methanobacteriota archaeon | reverse complement strand
GAGCTCAACTTAACCGCGGACAGGAGGGGGTATATGTATGGTGATGTGGTAATACAAGATGGTGAGGACGAGTTCAACTGTTCAAAACTTGGCAGAGGGGGCTGGGCTGTACCCGGCAATCTTGAGGACATAAAGTTTACAAATATAAATGCAGAATATATTCTTGCTGTGGAGACAGCTGCAATGGCAGATAGACTGATAGAAGAGAAATTCGCCCAAAAAAACGATGCAATGATAATAGCGTGCCAGGGTCAGGCCCCTCGAGGTATACGACGTCTGATAAAAAGAATGAGCGATGAAACAAAACTTCCTATCATTGTTTTTACCGACGGCGATCCCTACGGTTGGTATATCTACTCCACAATAAAACAGGGATCGATTAATCTGGCATACCTCTCTAAATGGCTCTCAGTTCCTGAGTCAAAGTTTGTCGGAATGACCATTGACGACGTAGAACGATACGGGCTGGAAAATGTGACGGAAAACCTCAAGGACACAGGTAAGAAGAGAATAAAGGAAGAGATGGAGTACCCCTGGTTTAAGACAAAGGAATGGCACAGGCAGCTAAAACTTGCATTGAAAAAAGGAGTGAGGATAGAACAGCAGGCACTGGCAAATAAATCCCTCGGCTTTGTAGCTGAAAAGTACCTTCCGGAAAAGATAGAGAATGAGGACTTTTTGTCGTAAGCCACCCTCTTCTCCCACCAAAAACCAAAAAGCATATAAAGGAGAGCCAACTGGGTAATATATTCAGGAGTTGAGAGTTCATGGGAATTGCATAGATAGTCAAAAAGAACAGTGTATAAAAATTGAGTATAATTTTGATTTGGTCTTTGTAACTCTGGATATTTATTCAATCTTAACGAACGAGAAATGTATGATAGGACTATAAAAAATATATGTGGTAAAACCAGGTGATTTGATGAAAGCCGCAGAAGGAGAGTATAAACCGCTAAAATTGGAGAAGGAGATAGGAAAACGCTGGAAAAAAAACAGAATATATGAGAAGTATCTAAAGAAAGACGGAAAAAAGTGGTACTTTTTGGATGGGCCGCCTTTCACATCAGGTGAGGTGCATATCGGAACAGCGCTGAACAAAGTTATGAAAGATACTGTTCTGCGATACAAGACAATGAGGGGCTATGCTCCGAGAAAACAGCCGGGATGGGATATGCACGGCCTGCCCATTGAGGTCAAGGTAGAATCAGAGCTTGGAATTACCAACAAAAAGGATATAGAAAATAAAATTGGCGTTGATATTTTTATAGGCAAATGCAAAGAATTTGCAATCAGAAATATGGAAAGAATGGAGGAACAGTTCATGAATTTAGGGGTCTGGATGGACTGGGATAATCCATATATGACGATCAATAAGGAGTACATGGAAGCCGAGTGGTGGTCATTCAAGCGAGCCTGGGAAAAGGATCTTCTGGAAAAGGACAGAAGAGTCATTCAGTGGTGTCCGCGATGTGAGACGGCGCTTGCGGAACATGAAGTCAGAGGAGAGTACAGAATGGTCAAGGACCCCTCTGTCTTCGTTAAATTTAAGCTGAAAGATACAGAAAATGAGTACATTCTGATCTGGACTACCACGCCATGGACCCTCCCGGCAAATATAGCTGTCTGTGTCCACCCGGAGGTTACCTACGCAAAACTCAAGGTGGAGTTTAATGGAAAAGAAGAACACTGGATAATGGCCAGGGATATGGCAAATATGCTGCTCTCTTCCTTCGAGATCCCTTTTGAAATAATTGAGGAGATGGAAGGTGAAGAGCTTGAGGGAATAAAATATGTACATCCCTTCCTTGAAGAGATGCCCTCTCAACAGGAGTTCGATAACGCTCATTATATAATCCTCGGTGACCATGTCACTCTGGAAGAAGGAACAGGGTGCGTCCATACTGCTCCGGGACACGGAGAGGAAGACTTTGAGATCGGTGAAGAGTACGGTCTGCCGGCATACTCCCCTCTGGACTCAAAAGGAAGGTTTACAGAGGGAAAATGGAAAGGACTCTTTGTAAAGGATGTAGACCCAAAGATTGTGGAGGAACTGAAGAAAAAAGAATTACTGATAAAATTTGTGGAAATAGAGCACAAGTACCCCTTCTGCTGGAGATGCGGCTCTCCACTAATATTCATGTCCACAAAACAATGGTTCCTGAGAGTTTCCAAGATAAAGGACGAGATCATCAAGAAAAATGAGGGGGTCACATGGATACCTGATTGGGCTGAAAAAAGGTATGTTAACGGAGTAGAGAATGTCGGAGATTGGTGTGTTTCACGACAGCGGTACTGGGGTGTTCCGCTTCCCGTATGGGTATGCGAAGACTGCGGAAAGCGAACTGTCATAGGAGGCATAAAGGAGCTTAAAGAAAAGAGTATAGAGGAAATAACAGTAGATGACCTTCACAAACCCACTGTGGACCCAATAAAGCTGCGCTGTGAGTGCGGAGGGATCATGGAGAGGGTCAAGGATGTTCTCGACGTCTGGCTTGACTCCGGTTCCGCACCATGGGCCTCACTGAACTACCCCAAAAAAAAGGAGCTCTTTAAAAAAATTTTTCCTGCGGATTACATAATAGAGGGGCATGACCAGATAACAAAGTGGTTTTACTCTCAACAGGCTGCATCCGTAATTACCTTTGATACGGTACCGTATAAAAAAGTCCAGATGCATGGGTTTGTTCTGGACAAAGAAGGAGATGCAATGCATAAATCCAAAGGAAACGTAATTCCACCGGAAAAAATAATCGAAAAGTACGGAAGAGATACATTCAGATTTTATGTCCTCTGGGCTGTTGCACCGTGGGAAGACATACGAATATCATGGGATAAGATAGAAAGCGTGAACAGAATGCTTAAGATACTATGGAATGTCTATAAGTTTTCAACGACATATATGTCCCTGGATGAGTTTGATCCCGAAACGGAGTACAAAAATATAAAGGAAGACCTGCGAGATGAAGACAGATGGATGCTCTCTACCGTAAACACACTTATAAAGGAGGTACGGGAGAACTGGGACGAGTTCTACTTCCACAAGGTAACGAGATCGATCCATGAGTTCATCGTTGAGGATTTCTCCCGATGGTATGTAAAACTGGTGAGAAGCAGAACATGGATAGAGAAGGACGCTCCCGATAAAAAAGCGGCTTACTTTGTTCTCTGCTATGTACTGAAGAAACTAACAAGGCTTCTGGCACCGATAACTCCATATATTACCGACAAGATATTTGCAAATCTGGAAGAAGGAGAAAGCATACACCTGACAGAGTTCCCCGTACATGACGAAAGGCTCATAGATGCCAATTCCAATGAACTAATGGATATCACGCGAAAAATAGTGGAAAATGCGGCCTTCGCACGGCAGAAGGCGGGAATAAAGCTGAGATGGCCCGTATCTGAAGTTATCGTGGACTCAGAGGATAAAGAAATAGAAAAGGCTGTTGAACAGTTTGAGGATATCCTCCTTGAACAGATGAACACCAAGAAGGTATCAGTGGAAAAAGTTGGGATGAGATACGGGGTAAAACCGAACTACAAGACAATTGGGCCAAAGTTCAAGGGTGATGCCAAAAAAGTGTCAGAGCTTCTGGAGAAGATCGATGGAAAAACGCTGTATAATGCCCTGGAAAAAGGTGAGTTCAGGATGGAAGAATTTGTTATATCAAAAGAGGACGTTGAGTTCGAGCTCTTGCCTCCGGAGGATTACGAGCTTGCCGAGTCCAGAGTAGGAAGAGTATTTGTCAACACGACGATGAATAGGGAGCTGAAAAAAGAAGCCTATACTAGAGAGGTAGTAAGAAGAATACAGCAGATGAGAAAGGAGATGGACCTCGATATAGAGGATATGATCAGCACCTCCCTGAAATGCAGCTTCAATCTCGATGAAGAGTACATCAAAAAAGAGACACGATCAAAATCCCTAAAGTTCGAAGAGGGGAAAGGATACCATAAAAAGTGGAATATAGACTCTGAAGCTGTAGAAATATGGGTAGAAGCGTAATTTTCCTATTTTTTCTTTTTTTGTTAACGTGATTTCGGAAGCTCTATCTCAAATGTTGCTCCGTTATCCTCAGACACTATGGAGATACTTCCACCGTGTGCTTCCACAATTTTTTTCACAATGTTGAGGCCGAATCCTGTGCCAGTCTTTGAATATCCCATATCAAAGATTTTGTCGATCTCTTCTTCCGGCATTCCTTTGCCATTATCCTTTACGGAAATAACGTAGTTATTTCCTCTCTTTTTAGATGAGATCTCTATTTCACTGGCTTCTCCGTGGACTATTGCATTACCGAAGAGGTTATGGAATACTTCCTTCAATCTTTCTG